>NZ_CP018097.1:375000-750000 GCF_001886695.1 Aurantiacibacter gangjinensis
GCACCCTTGCGGTGCATGATGTTCTTGAATTTGGAATGGCCTGCCATGGTATCTGTCTGTCGTCGCCTGTCGCATGGGAGTTGATTGCTGCGCATCGCCCTAGCGAAGCAAGGCCCACGCGTCACCCCTTCGCGACGGCCGGGGCGCGTTATTCGAAGACGGCGGCCTCGCTGGCTGGGCTGGAGCCAAGCTGCCGCGCCGCCACGACGCTGATCGCTTCCTGGATGAAGCTGGAAAGCCCGGCAATGGCTGCCTGTCCGATCAGCATGGGTAGCCCGCCCGCAGCGGGTTCCACGTCGAACGTGCTGCCAAACAGGGCGACCGTGGCAAAGCCCAGAGGCACGGTCAGCAGCACGATCCATACAAGGTGGGGCAGCAGCGCGGAAAACAGCTCGCCGAACAACGTGCCGAGGCGCGGCTCCTCTATATCGGCCGCCAGCAGTTTCAATCGCACCAGCGCCGGGAATAACAACAGCGCGGTAAGCATGCTTACCACCACGGCGACATATTGCATCGATGCGCCGAAGCCCAAGGCAATGGCGAAGCCGCCCAGCACGATCGCTGCGATAATCCCAAATGCCAGCAGGTACAGGATGTAGAGGCCGATATAGCGGACGACGCCATCCGTCTTGCCTCCGCGCATGTCGGCCAGCAGTACATAGCCGAGGCCATAGCCGATCACTGCGAAGCCCACCATTTGCAGGACTGCCGGACCAAGCGTGGTCAGCAACCCGAAGGGCTGGCTGCTCAATGCGGCATGCTGCAGCCACGCAACCCCGACGGTCAGCGCGATGGTCGCCGCCAGCAGCGCCAGCGCCAGCGGATCGCGCAGGAGCGCGAGCAGGCCTGTGAGGACACTGCGGAAAGACTGGCCCTGCATCGGCTAGTCTCGCGACACGGCGATACGAATGGCGTTAAACTGGTGTGACATCGCGCCCCCTCCTGCCGACGTGTGTGCCTTCGGAAGCGTCGGCCTGCAACCCTGCGATGCGCGCGTCAGCGGCGGCGCGGAAAGCTGACGCGCAGGAAAGTGGCGATAAAGCCGAGCATGGCGCCGATCTGCCAGGCCGGCACTTCTTCCGTGAAGACAAGGTCCGACAGGTTCTCGAACACCTGCGGGAAGATCAATCCCGCGATCCAGCCCGCGCCGGCGCCCATAATCATGGCGAGGATCGCCATGACGGCGATGACCAGCGGGCCGAACAGGACCAGCCCGACAAATCCCTTCAACCTGTTATTCGATGTTTCTGCCAAGACCCTGCTCCCATATCTGCGTCCCACACGCTATAGTGTGTTACTACGCCAATACACAGAGCGAAGTCAAGCTACATCATGCCGAGGGCGGCTTTGTGGCGCATGAAAATCCTGAACTCGAGCGCCTGTCTGCCGACCAATCTCTGGCGTTGCGTCCGGCTTACAAGCGTCTTGCCATCACGATGAGGTCTTCCGCCTCGTGAAAACGTGGATCTGTCACCGTCATCTCCACAATATTCGCAGGGGCAAGCAGGATTGCTACGTCATCGACCAGCCCAAAGTTGGGAAGGCCTATCATCGCCGGTATCGCGGCTTTCACCAGCTCGGGCATCTTGCCCAGGAGGGCGCTGTCGAATACGTGGTCCCTCCTGCCTGGCGATAGGACTGCCTGCCACTCGCCTGCGACTTCGCGCGTAAGCAAATGGAAACGATAGAGCGGACGCCCATCCGCATAACCAATGATGACGCGGACCGAATATTCGGGACCGACGGACTGCCAGATAGCAAATTTGCCATCCGCAGCTACTAGCCGGTCTTCGACAAGTGCGAACGCGGCCATCGACCGTCCTCCGCCTGTTCAACCCATCCCGAGCGCAGCCTTGTAGGTTTCCAGGATGGTTTCCATCTCGCTGCGGTCGTTATTGTCCATCTTCCGCAGGCGCACGATCTGGCGCATGATCCTGACGTCATAGCCAACCGCCTTGGCCTCTGCGTAAACATCGCGAATATCGTCGGCGATGCCCTTCTTTTCTTCTTCGAGGCGCTCGATACGCTCGATCAGAAGGCGCAGGCGGTCGTCGGTGGCGTCGGCCATTTCAAATATGCTCCGGTGATGTGAGAATCGGTTGATCGCTGGTTAGCGCAGGGCAGCGAGCGCGCAAACCGTGTGGAAAAATATCCCGATGGGCGACCGCGGCTCAGCGCAGGTCGGCGCGGTTCTTGGCGAGGCTCGCTTCCATGGCCGCGAGTTGCTCGTCGGTCGCAGGCGTCTGGCGGGTGACTTTCCATTCCTCCTGCGGCATGCCGTGGATCAGCTCGCGCGCAGCGGCCTTGTCACCGTCATAGCCCGCATCGCGGATCCAGTCAGCCAGGCAATTGCGGCAGAAACCCGCCAGCCCCATCAGCTCGATATTCTGCGCATCGTGGCGATGGCGCAAATGGCGCACCAGGCGGCGGAAGGCGTCCGCCGCCACATCGTCGGGAAGATTGTCCAGCGGATCGGTTGCCTGCGTCATCATTAGTCCTTGTCTTGTCTTATCGCCCTGTCATAGGCCGGTGCCCATGACAAAGCTCGAACCTCGCGGCCGCAAGGTCAAGATCCTCGCTACCACCGGCCCGGCGACGGCAGACCCCGAAGTGCTGCGCGCGCTGTTCCTTGCAGGTGCCGATGCCTTCCGTGTCAACATGAGCCATGGCGAGCACGATATCCACGCGAAAACCATCGCGAATATCCGCGCGCTGGAAGCCGAGTTCCATCGCCCGATCGCCATTCTGGCAGACCTGCAGGGGCCGAAACTGCGTGTCGGCAAGTTCGCAGATGGCCGCGCGACCATCGCCCACGGCGCTACCTTCACCTTCGACCGTTCGGACGAGCCCGGCGATGCCACCCGCGTTCAGCTGCCGCATCCCGAAATCCTCGATGTGGTGGAAGAAAGCCAGCGCCTGCTGGTGAACGATGGCAAGATGCGCTTCCGCATCAAGGAAAAGAGCGAGAAGGGCCTCGTCTGTGTGGCCGAAGTCGGCGGCGTGATTTCGGATCGCAAGGGCGTCAACGTGCCCGATGCGGAAATCCCGATCCCCGCCCTCACCGACAAGGACAAGCGCGACCTGGCCTTCGCGCTGGAGCAGGGCGCGGACTGGATCGGCCTGTCCTTCGTACAGCGGCCGGACGACCTTGCCGAAGCGCGCAAGCTGATGGGCGGGCGCGGAGCCCTTTGCGCCAAGATCGAGAAACCGCAGGCCGTGCGCCGTCTGGGCGAAATCATCGAGCAGGCCGATGGCATCATGGTGGCCCGCGGCGATCTGGGCGTGGAGCTCAATCCCGAAGAAGTGCCGCCGCTGCAAAAGAAGATCGTCAATCAGACCCGCCTCACCGGCAAGCCTGTCATCGTGGCGACGCAGATGCTGGAAAGCATGATCGAAAGCCCCGCCCCCACCCGTGCCGAAGTCTCGGACGTCGCCAACGCCGTGTATGACGGCGCCGACGTCGTGATGCTGTCTGCCGAAACAGCCGCGGGAGACTGGCCGGAAGAGGCGGTGATGATGATGGATGCCATCGCCAAGCAGGTGGAAAAGGACGAGGACTACAAGGAGCGCGTGCGCCTGCTCGATACCCCGCCCGACCCCACCACGGCAGACGCGCTGGCCCATGCCTGCATGACCATCGGCGATACGGTGAGCCTTGGCGCGATCGGCGTCTTCACCTCGTCCGGCAGCAGCGCCCGTCGCGTCTCGCGTGAACGGCCCGCAGTGCCTGTCATGGTGCTGACGCCTAGCATGGAAGTGGGCCGCCGCGTGGCGCTGCTATGGGGCGCGCATCCGGTGCAGACAAAGGATATCGGCAGCTTCGAAGAGATGATCGCCAAGGGCAAGCGCATGGCGCTGCGCCACGGCTTTGGCGGAGCGGGCAGCCGCTTTGCCATCATGGCAGGCGTCCCTTTCGGCCAGTCGGGCGCAACCAACCTCGTCCACGTCGTCACCATCCAGGGCGACGAACTGGAAGGTTATTGAAAAGGCGAGAGCGCGCCGGTTTGGCGCGCCCTCGCCCTGCGACCCTTCCAGGCTGTGTAGGTTTTAGCTGGCCGCCGCCACCGCCGCCTTGCTGCGCAGATAGGCGCGCATGGAACGGCGGGCCTCCTTGGTGAGCGAGAGCAGGGCGACTCGCTGGTCGTCGTCATTGCCGCGCCGCTCGATCATCTCGGCATCGACCAGCGAGTTGATGTGACGAAGGGCGGTGGCATGGGGTGCGTGGGACGCAGCGATGGCCTTGCCGATGGGCACACGCTGACCGCGCACTTCCTTGGCGAACAGGTCCAGCAGCACGTCCCAGGCGGGCTCTGCAAACAGCTCCTGCGGAAAGAAGGACCGGCGTGCGGCGCGGTCGCGGTACATCCGCTCTGCGCTGGCAGCGAGCAGCATTTCGTTCTCGAAATCGAGCCGTTGGCCGAGCCAGCGATGATCCATGTCCGGATCCTCGATATCGGCGAGCAGATCCTCGGCCAATTGCGACAGGGCCATGGCCTGATTGGACAGCGCATTGGCATTTTCCTGCAGGCGCGCGGCCTGTTTCAGACGCTTGTCGTGAAGGGTCATGTCGGTTTCCAAATTGGTTATCGATGTTGCGATGCACAAAATGGGCGAATGGTTCATTCTGGACCAGTCCCGCAATCGCGGGACACATACGTATGTAATTGCAGCCGAACGGCGTATTCGCAGCGGTTTGGAGGGGTTTGCGCGATCTGGTAACGTCGCAAGCTCGCGGCGAATCACCGCTGCGGTCTGGGGGTTGCTGCGATGCAGCGGATAGTCTCTGCGATCGACAGGTGCAGCGAAATCGGCTGCGTGTTCGATGTTGTGCGCGAGGCCAGCCAGCAATTCGGCGCAGCCCGGCACTCTTACCATTTCACGCCCAAGTTCGAGCGGCAGACATCGCTCAACACCATTGTCAATGCCGATGGGTTTCCGGACAAGTGGGTGTCGATTTACGAGGATTACTCCTTCCGCAAGTCGGACCCCATCCCCGATTTCGTCATGCGCGCGGGCAAGGTGCAGACCTGGTCCGCAGTCATGGAGATGCAGACCGACCATGACGATCCGCGCATTGCGGAATATTTCCGCGCCATGCGCGATTTCGGCCTCAGCTATGGCGTGGGCATCCCGCTTTTCGGTCCGGCCGGGCGCGACGCCTATGCGTCATTCGGCTTTCATCACGACCCCGGACAGGACGATAGCGGCCGCATCGCCATCCTGCGCACCATCATGCAGGCCGCGCACCAGAAAATCTGCGTGCTGCAATCGCAGGCCGAAGCGCGCGAGCAGGTCGAGCTTTCTGCGCGCGAGAGCCACGTGATGTACTGGATCGCGCAGGGCAAATCGAATACCGACATCGCCGAAATCCTCGGCATCTCGCCGCACACGATAGGCACTTACATCAAGCGCATCTTCGAAAAGCTTGACGCATCCGACCGCGTCTCGGCCACGGTGCGCGCGCTCAAGGCAGGGCTCATCACGCTGGAAGCGCATTGACCGGTGCGACAAGAGAAAATGGAGCGGGCGAGGCGATTCGAACGCCCGACCCCAACCTTGGCAAGGTTGTGCTCTACCCCTGAGCTACGCCCGCTCACTGACGCTCTCCCGAAGCGCTCTCAATCGAGCCGTTTCGGGCGGGGAGCGGCGCAGTTAGCAGCGAGCCGCCACCCTCGCAAGCGCAAAATGCGCGCAAAACGCGAAAGGGCTGACAAGCGCCGTATCGGGGTTCACATCGGCGCAGGAATGGCCACATTGGCTGTCACGGACTTCAAGGGGCCTGGCCGCCCCGCAACGCATTTGACAGGATTGCAGACATGGCAAGCATGGGGCTGAATATCGACGAACAGAAAGCGGTCGACCGCTTCCGCCAGAACGTGGTGGACCCGAGCCAGACGAAGCTCGTGATCATCGACTTCTGGGCCGAATGGTGCGGGCCGTGCAAGGCGCTCGCCCCGGTGCTGGAGAAAGTCGCCGCCGAATATGCCGATAGAGGCGTGGTGCTGGCGAAGATCGATGTCGATGAAGAGAAATTCATCGCCGGCCAGTTCCAGGTGCAGTCCATCCCCACCGTTTATGCGATGTTCCAGGGCCAGCCCGTCGCCGACCTCACCCCGATGCGCAGCGAGTCGCAATTGAAGGCTGCGCTGGACGAATTGCTCTCCAAGCTGCCGATCCAGGCGGGTGCGGATGATGGATCGAGTGGAGGCCAGCAACAGCCCGATCTGGACCAGCTTATCGCCATGGGCGAGAAGGTTCTAGCCGAAGGCGATGGGGAGCGCGCGGCAGGCATCTTCATGCAGATCGCGCAAATGGCGCCCGACAAACCGGAGCCGCATTCCGGGCTCATCCGCGCGCTGGTCGCAGCGGGACAGGCGGATGCCGCGCAACAGCATTACGACACGCTGCCGCAGGAATTGAAGGACGATGCCAGCGTAGCGCAGGCAGCAAGCGCCCTCGAACTGGCGAGCGCGCAGGTCGATACCGGAGAGCTTGACAATTTGCGCAAGGCTGCGGCGGAACGGCCTGCCGATACCGATGCGCAGATGGCATTCGCCGAAGCCGCCTTCGCCGCCGGAGAGCGCGATGAGGCCGCCGACACCCTGCTGCGCGCCATTCAGGGCGGCGGCGAGGAAGGCAATGAAGAGGCGAAGGCCAAGCTGCTGCAGATGTTCGAAGCGGTCGGCCTCGAAGACCCGTGGGTGTCCGCACAGCGCCGCAAGCTCAGCCTGATCCTGTTCGGGTGACGATGCGCCTCTCCATCTTCCCATTGACGGGCGCGATCCTGTTTCCGGAATTGCAATTGCCGCTGCACATCTTCGAGCCGCGCTACCGCGCCATGGTGGGCGATGCGCTGGCGCGCGACCGGCTGATCGGCATGATCCAGCCTTCCGATACGGTCGAAAGCGCCCCGCTCTACGATGTCGGCTGCGTTGGCAAGATCGCCGACGTCGAAACGAGCGAGGACGGGCTCTACAATATCGTGTTGACCGGTATCTCCCGCTTCCGCGTGGTGCGCGAGATCGAAGTGACCACGCCGTTCCGCCAGGTCGAGGCCGAACTGATTGCCGACCCGGACGAGGAATTCCTCACACTGGGCGAACGCGCCAGCTTCGAGCACGAGGCGCGCAAATTCGCCGACATGCAGGGATATGCCATCGACTGGGATTCGGTCAGCCGTCTTGACGATGTCGCACTGATCAACGGTGTATCGCAAATCGCGCCTTTCGACTCGGCGGCAAAACAGGCGCTGCTCGAAGCGCCCAATCTGCGCGAGCGCTGCGACCTGCTGGTGCAGTTGATGGAGTTCTTCGGGCGAGGTGATCCCGATGATGACCGGGTGACTCTTCAGTAGTTTGGTTTCCGCACGCCCATCCGGGCGCGCGTCCTCGCTAGACGCACTTCGCTTCGCTGCGTGCCCGCTGCGGGCGGGCGTTCGCCCTTGCCGTCCTCTCGGACGGAGCTCCGCGACACGGTAGTAAATCTGCGCTGCTTCCGGTGCGACTAGCATCGGACCGAGCCCGAACGGGCGACCGCAGGTGCCGCGCAGTCCGAAGGACGAAGCGAATAGCACCGAGGATGTCCGGCCGGATGGCCGGACCTAAAGCAAAAAAGCCCCGCGTAGCCCGTCGATCACATATTGCGCCGCGAGCGCTGCCAGCAGCACGCCCAGCAACCTTGTAATCACCGCTTCCACGCGGTCGCCCAGCAGCTTGATCAGCGGACCTGCCGCGACGAGGGCCAGCATGGTCAGCACCAGCACGGCGCCCAGCGCGCCCATCACCACGAGCGAGGCTTCCAGACCGTCCGCCTCGTTCATCAACAGCATGATCGCCGCAATCGCGCCCGGGCCGGCAAGCATGGGCATGGCCATGGGGAAGACGGAGACGTCCTCCACCTCGGGCGTGGCCGCAACCTTCTCGGCGCGTTCCTCGCGGCGCTGGGTGCGTTTCTCGAAGACCATTTCCCATGCGATCCAGAACAGCATCAACCCGCCCGCGATGCGGAAGGCGTTCAGCTCGATATGCAGCGCGCCCAGCAGGTCTTCCCCGAACAGGGCGAAAATCAGCAGGATGATGGCCGCGATCAGCGTGGCGCGCACGGCCATGACGGTGCGCTGGCGCTGCGTCGCGCCTTTGGTAAGGCCGGCGTAAATCGGCGCGCAGCCGGGCGGATCGATCACGACGAAGAGGGTAATGAAGGCGGAGATGAAAAGCTCTGTCATGCGCGCCTCAGTCGGCGGTTGGCGCTGGGGCGGAAAGCGTGGTCGCTTCCTCCCATTCGCCATTGCGTCGCCACAAGAGCGAGAAGCTGCGCGCATTGTCAGCTCCGTGACTCCAGTGCCAGCGCAGCGTCCGGTCGTCCGACCAGACGGGCGTGGGCGAATTGACGCCAGTGCGCTGCGCGATGGGGGCAATGGGGAAACTTTCGCCGCGAACCGGACAGTCGGCGATATGGCCCCGAATAGACGTCAGCCCCGGTACGACAATCGCGTCCTCCGGCACGTCCGGCTCCGCTTCGGGCGCGGGCTGCGGATCGTCGTGGACAGCAAAATCGTACGTCCATTCATAGCTGTTGTCGCGCTGGCGTTCCCACACCGTTACATAGCTACCGACAAGGCCCGACGGCTCCTCAAAACGCCCCTGCGTGACTGCAAGCGAACCGTCGCAACTGGTCCAGACCGTGTTCGGGCCCCACAGATTGGCGGGCACGGCGTTACTCGCCTGCGCGCGCAGAAAACTGTCGGCGGGAAACACCCCGTTGCGTCCGTGTATGATGGCATCGGATGCGGCGTAGGATCGCAGCACGCTCCACTGGCCTTGCTCTCTCGCTTCGCGCGCCATGCGGAAATCGGCAGCAGCGACGCGCCCCGGTTCGCCAATAGTGCCTTCGCGCTCCAATACGCGCTCGGCCACACGCGCCTGCATGCGCTCGCGCGCGCCCTGCGGGCTGCTGCACGCAGCTATGGCGAGAGCGGAAACGGCGAGGATGGCATGGCGCAGGATCATGGAATCGCCCTGCTTCAGGCCGCGCCCAATGTCAAAGCCTCGCGCGTTCTCAGACAAGTTGCCCCATCGCCGCGCGCCCGAGAATCCACATCAGGATCTGCAGGCCGACAATCAGCACGATGGGCGAGAAATCCAATGCGCCGGTATCCGGCATGAAGCGGCGGATCGGCCGCAGGATCGGATCGAGCAGCTGGTTGATCGAATTGTAAACCGCCACCATGAACTGGTTCGATCCATTGATGACGTTGAAGGCAAATAACAGGCTGATGATGAATTGCGCGATCACCAGCCAGATGAGCACGTTCACCAGGATGCCGATAATGCCGATGATGGTAATCAGGCCGTTCATGTGTTCCTATTCCTTTGATCGCAGTGTATCACCGCGCTAATACAGGTCAAGCGGCGCTCACCAACGTACCTGCGCCGCGACTGGTGAAGAATTCCAGCAGCATGGCATGCGGCACGCGGCCATCGAGCACGACTGCCGCCTCGCAGCCCGCCTCCACCGCGTCCACACAGGTTTGCAGCTTGGGGATCATCCCGCCGCTGATCGTGCCGTCGCCTTGGAGCCGCGCAATATCGGCGGGCGTCAGGTCACTCATCAGCGCGCCTTGCTTGTCGAGCACGCCTGGCACGTCCGTCAGCAAAAACAGCCGCGCCGCGCCCAACGCCGCCGCAATCGCGCCCGCCATGGTATCGGCATTGATGTTGTAGGTATTGCCTTCCCTGTCGCTGGCAATCGGCGCGATGATCGGGATCATCCCTGCCGTGTTTGCGGTTTCGAGAATGGTGGTATCCACTTCCTTCGGCTCGCCCACAAAGCCCAGGTCGATGGCCCGCTCGATCTGGCTGTCCGGGTCTTTCACGCTGCGCTGAACCTTTTCGGCGCGCACCAGCCGCCCGTCCTTGCCCGATATGCCAATGGCCTTGCCGCCGGCCTGCGTGATCCAGCCGACCAGTTCCTTGTTGATCGCGCCCGACAGCACCATTTCGGCGACCTTGGCGGTTTCCGCATCGGTGACGCGCAGACCGTCGACGAATTCGCTTTCCACTCCCAGCTTGCCAAGCATTGCGCCGATCTGCGGCCCGCCGCCATGCACCACCACCGGATTGATGCCGACCGCCTTCAGCAGCACGATATCCTCGGCAAAATCCTGCGCGGCTTCAGGATCGCCCATGGCGTGCCCGCCATATTTCACCACGAAGCTGCGCCCGGCATAGCGCTGGAAATAGGGCAGCGCCTCGATCAGCGTTTCGGCCTTGGCGAGCATCCGGTCGGTTACGGCGGGAGATTGCGGCTGTGTCATGTCGGCGTGGGCCTTACCGCGCGGGGCACCTGCCGCCAATAGCGCTTGCGCGCGCGGCGTCCGGCTGGAAGACTGCTCCCATGAAGCGAAACGAATATGAAAAACATCTCGAGCCGCTGGAGCTCGAGCTTGTTGCCATGGCTCGCTGGGCCCGCACTACCGGGCAGCGCATCTGCGTATTGCTGGAAGGGCGCGATACGGCGGGAAAGGGCGGCACGATCCGCGCGATCAGCCAGCGGCTCAATCCGCGCCAGTGCCGCGTAGTCGCGCTCCCCAAGCCGAGCGATGTCGAGCGCACGCAATGGTATTTCCAGCGCTATGTCCCGCATTTGCCGGCCGCCGGTGAGATCGTGCTTTTCGACCGCAGCTGGTACAACCGCGCGGGCGTCGAAAAGGTGATGGGCTTTGCCACAGACGAGCAGGTCGCGCATTTCCTCGAGACCGTGCCGACCTTTGAAAAGATGCTCGTCGATGACGGCATCCGGCTGTTCAAATACTGGCTGTCCGCCGGACAGGAAGCGCAGGAAGAACGCTTTGCGGAGCGATTGGAAGACCCGCTGAAGCGCTGGAAGCTCTCGCCCATCGATATCAAGGCGCGCACCAAATATGCCGAATATTCGGCTGCGCGCGAAGCGATGTTCGCCGCCACCCACACCGATCACGCCCCATGGACGGTGGTAGATTACAACGACCAGAAACATGGCCGCCTCACGCTCATCCGCGACCTGCTGGACCGCTTGCCCGACTTCGATTGCCCGCTGGGGGAGCTGGACTGGCCCGAACTGGACCACCCGCCGCTGACAGAGCAGTTCGAGCTGCTGCAGCCGATCGCACCCTTTCCGCTGGACGATTGAGCGCTGGGCAGGCGGTATCCTCATCGCAAGCCGCGGCGGAAGTCGGGACGGCGGCGATCGCATGGCATGCGCAAGTTCCGGCAGGCAGCGATATTTGCCGTGGTGCTCGTCTGCGCCATCCTCCTCCCGCGCTATCTCGGGTTGCTGGGCGATGACTTTGCCGGTGCAGAGGATGTCGAGATGGCATTCCCGCCATGCGCCGCGCCCGGTTTCGCGGCGAATTGCGTGGTCGATGGCGACACCATCCGCATCGGCGAACGGCGCATCAGGCTGACAGGCTATGACGCGCCCGAAATCGACGGGGCATGCGATGCCGAAAGCGAGCTTGCGCGCACCGCGCGGGCCGAACTGGCACGCTGGCTGGCGCTCGGGCCGTTCCAGCTCGATGGCGGGGCCGATCCGCCGCGCGACCGCTATGGCCGCGAACTGCGGGCCGCGCGTAGGCTCTCGCCATCGGGCGATGTGCAATTGCTGTCCGACCACATGATCGGCGCCCGGCTGGCCGAAGGCGACTACTGGAGTGCCGGCTGGAGCGACGATTGGGGCGTCGGCCGACACCAATGGTGCTGATAGCGCCGCATTACAGGGTTAACATTTTGCCAATCTGTTTATGCGAAATAGACCTCGCAACAACTGGGGGCGGCCTCGGCCGCGGCAAACAAGGGGGGCGGTCATGACTGCCAATAAGAACGAGAAGAGCACGGCTGCCGAGCCGAAGGATCGCCGCGATGGCGATCGTCGGCAACGGCAGGAGCCGATCAGCTTCGCCGACCGCCGCAACGGCGAGCGTCGCAGCGGTGAAGACCGCCGCGCCTCGCCGCGCTTCGGCAAGAACGACTGAAGCCGGATCCCTTCGGCAAGGCCTGCAGCCTTCCCAAGAGACGGCGGTGCAGAAGGAAACTGGTACATAAGCTGGAGCCATCGCCTCCGGCGCTGGCATTCACGATAGCATCATGGCAGGCTTGCGGCATGATCCATCGCGCCATAGTCGTCGCCGTCCCGCTGTCTGTCCTCGCTGCCTGCACGAGCGTCAGCGATCCTGCCCCGCAACCGCAAGCCCAATTCTGGTCGGCGCTCTCCACCCATTGCGGCAAAGCCTATCAAGGCGGCCTCGTGAGCGAGGACTCGCGCGACCTGGAGATGACCGGCAACGCCATGATCGCGCATTGGGCCGAATGCAGCGACGACCGGATCGCCATCGCCTTCCATATCCAGCAGCCGGACGAAAGCTGGAACCGCAGCCGCACCTGGATCGTCACCCGCACCGCCGCCGGCCTGCGCCTCAAACACGATCACCGGCACGAGGATGGAAGCGAGGATGCGGTCACACAGTATGGCGGCGATACCGCGACAAGCGGCACGGCCTTCGCTCAGGACTTTCCAGTCGATGACTATTCCATCGCCATGTTCCAGCGGGAAGGGCTAGACCTGTCGCTCACCAATGTCTGGCGGATGGAAACCGCGCCTGCTGGCGAGGACGCCCCGCCGCTGACCTACCAGCTGACCCGTGAAAACGACCCGACGCGCCTGTTCCGCGTATCGTTCGAGGCCGATCAGGAAATCGCCCCGCCACCGCCCGCCTGGGGCTGGTAGCGGGGGCGCTGCAACCTCAGCTCGCCCGCGCGGGCTCGGCCTCCTCTTCCGGATCGCTGCGGTCTTCCGCCGCCGTTTTCGGCAGCGCACTGCGCAGCATCAGGTACCCGGCAATCGCGGACACCAGCGATCCGGCCAGCACACCGATCTTCACCGCATCGACCATCGCTGCATCCTCGAAGGCGAGATTGCCGATAAACAGGCTCATGGTGAAACCGATGGCGGCCAGCAGCGACAGCGCATGGATTTGTCGCCAAGTGACTTGCGGGGGCAGGCTCGTCATGCCGGTCTTCACGACCAGCCACGCGAAGCCGACAATGCCCACCTGCTTGCCAATTAGCAGGCCCAGCGCGATGCCCAGCGGCAGCGGCGCGAGGAGCGTGTCTACGCCTACGCCCGTCAGCGACACCCCGGCATTGGCGAAGCCGAAAATCGGGATGATGAGGAAGGCCACATAGGGATGCAGCGCATGCTCCATCCGCTCCAGCGGGCGCTCGCCGCCCTTGGCCGCAATGGGCACGCACATGGCGGCAGCAACACCGGCCAGCGTCGCATGCACGCCCGAATTGAGCACGAACACCCACAGCACCACGCCCAGCACCACGTATGGCACGCTGGATGCGACCTTTGCCCGGCCGAAAAGCGCCATGATGGCCAACGTTCCCGCCGCCCATAGCAGCATGGTGACGCTGGTTTCCTCGGTATAGAAAATCGCGATGACAGAGACCGCCATAATGTCGTCGATCACGGCAATCGCCAGCAGCAGCGCTTTCAGCGCGACCGGCACGCGCGGGCCGAGCAGCGCCAGCACGCCCAGCGCGAAGGCAATATCGGTCGCAGCGGGAATGGCCCAGCCATTCAAATTTTCCGAATAGTCGAGATTGATGCCGACGAAAATCAGCGCCGGAATGGCGAAACCGCCAAGCGCCGCGAATAGCGGCAGGCTGGCCTTGTTCCAGGTGTTGAGCTGGCCGATCAGCGCCTCGCGCTTCACTTCCAGACCGACGAGAAAGAAGAAAATGGCCATCAGGCCATCATTGATCCAGAGCAGCAGCGACTTGTTGATCACGGCATCGCCTATGCCGGCCACCACGGGCAAACCGAGGACGCCGAAATAATCGTCTGCCAGCGGCGAATTCGCGACAATCAGCGCCAGCGCGGCGACGGCGATCAGGATTATGCCGCCGGCGCTTTCCTTCTTGAGGAAATCCTGCAGCATGCGGGTGGTGGTGGAAAACATCGCCTCTGGTCCCCTGTTCGAACACACGGAAAAAGCGGGACGCTGGTAGCATGCGAAGCTGCCGGCGACAAAGCGCCTGTGCAGTCCGCGTGGCTACAGCGCCCCGCTCGTCCGTTCACGCACGCCGGAGGCCCGGCGCGATGTAATTGTGCTTCAGCTTGCGCATCAGCGATGAGTGCCGCGCCTTCCGGCGCTTCTTCAGGGCCGCTTTCTTGGTGCCGGGAATCCGGCAAAGCACCTGATTGCGAACAAAACCTTCCGCGCGCTTCGCGAGGTCGGAAACATTAATCGTACGGGCCATCTTTCATCTCCCAAATAGGGGGTTGGAGAGATCGGGCCGCCGGTGCTGGCTTTCTTTGCTTTCTCGGAGGAGGCTTTCAAGGCCGCTCGTCAAACGCACACCGGTTGCCCGATGCGGTCCGACATCACGGGAGGCTTTCGCCGCCCGCCAGAGGGGCCCGGTCCGCATAGATAGTAATGCGAGTGAATTGGTCTGGTTCCCCGAAATCGAACGCCGTCATGTCGATTTTTGGCGCGCGTCGGGGCGAGGGGAAAGTTGACAAAGCCGACACGTTGACGGCGCCCTTTTGAGCGCTGTATCCCGCCATTTGCACGGGTTTCGCCGCGACCGAGCGAAGTTGACACTTTGCGGGAGCAAATGGGGATTTACGAGAGGCAGCCATGTCCTCCCCGCTAGGCCGCGCGGATGATGTAGGACAGCGCGCTACCAGAAAAACACGAGGCAGAATGCGGCTATCGGAAGCACTGTGACAGCAATGGCGAAGGTCTTCGGATTGTCCCGCACGATCCGCGGCGCGAGGCGCGAGCCGTGATCGGTGAAGACCGTCTCTCCAATGCGGGGCGGCTTGTCGGGATTGAGCTGCTCGATGTCGGCCATGGGCGTAAACGTAGCGGCGAAACCTTCAGCCTTGGTGAAGCCCGAAATAGTACGCGGCCCCCGCGATAAGGACCACTTGCCACGCCGCCACGGTGTGCAGGGCATTCGAGAAAGAGCGTTTGCGCGTCTTGTGGCGGAACAGGTGCCGCCCGGCATAGGCACCGGGCGTGCCGCCGATGAAAGCCCAAGTCAGCAGCGCGTCCTCGCTGATCCGTCGCCGCCCGCCCTCGGCCAGCGCCTTGTCGATGCCGAAAGAGGCGAAGGCGACAAAGTTGACCGCGATGAGGTAGTAGGCGGCGTATTCGAGAGGGATCGCGGGCATGGAGCGGACTGTGACCGGTTACCGGTTAAGGAATGGCCTTGCCACCCTAAATCGTCATCCCCGCGAAGGCGGGGATCCAGCTATGTCCATCGCTTTAGGCTCAGCTGGACCCCCGCCTTCGCGGGGGTGACGATGGGAGGTTTTTCGAGCCCTCGCGCGCGCCTATTCCGCCACCAGCCGCCGGAATACGCCCAGCATCAGGTCGCGCGTGCCTTCGTAATAGGGGCGCTGGATTTCCGTGTCGCCGGGGCCGTGATAATCCGGGTTCTGGCTGTTATCCTCGAATTCCTGGCTGACGCTGGCGACGGTGAAGCCTTCGCGCCGGTAGGCCTCGTGATCGGTGTTGGGATAGGTGGTGACCAGCAGCGAGACGGGCAGGCTCTCGGCGACCTCCAAGTAGAGCGCGGTCAGGTCTTCGGAGTTCGAATCGAACTCGATTACCCCGTCGCCGTCGCTATCCCAGCCGACCATGTCGATATTGTGCATGGAATGGAGCGGGATGCCGGATTCGCGCCAGCGCGCCGCATTGACCCGCGCACCGACAAGCCCGACCTCTTCCTGGTCGAGCATGACGAAATAAATGGTCGCGGTGCGGTAATCCGTCGCGGCGAGGTCGCGCGCGACTTCCAGCACGATCTCGACCCCGCTGCCATTGTCGTCGACGCCCGGACTGCCCGGAACGGTATCGTAATGCGCGGCGAGGACGATGTGGCGGTCATCGTCCGCCTGTGCCTCCATGGTCGCGGGCAGCGTGGCGACGACATTGGCCCCGACAAACCGCGTCTCCGCCCCGCGAATGGTGAACGTGCTGTCGTAGGGACGCGCCTCCGCCGCAATCCCGATCCGCGCAAACTCCGCGAGCAAAGCCCCACGCGCTGCCTCCCGCTGCTCCGGCGTGGACCGCTCGGTCATGAGGAGGAAATCGGGCTGGTAGGGGGCGGTGGTTTGGGTAGTTGCCTCCGGCGCTTCGGAGGTGGCGCTGGGCACGGGGGCGCAGGCGGCGGTGACCGCGAGGAGGAGGGCGAGGGGGAGGTGGTGGTGGGTCATCTCTCTACCGATAGATCTATGAAATAATTCTCGATGCCACACATACTTGTATCGAAGGTACGCGCTCCGCTGCGAGGAAAGTTTGCAGTCTTATAAGTCTTGTTAGTACTCCTCAAATAAAGTACCTAACTCCGTACGCCGCTTTAAGGTCTGCCACAACATCGGATGAACCAAACAGTGTGTATTTTCGCCCAGCTCATCAACCGATATCGAAGGCACGGATTGAAAAGAAAACTGCCAAGCCGAATTTTCCTGAGTCCTAACACCTATCGACCCCATTCTATAAAGGAGTGCAACTAGGCGATATAGAAATTCGGCCCTAGATGCCTCAGTCGCAGAGTCAAAAGCGTTGATCGCGAATTTCACAATCGGCAGATCAAGGTCTTCGTAATGCATGTAAAGTTGCATCACTAGATGATCGATAGCTTCAGACTCGACTGCCCCTAAGCGAAATTTGGCTGACAACTTCCGGTGGCTAAGAAAACCTATCAATTCCGAGGAGCACGGGAGAAGCTCTTTCCACTCTCCTTCTAAGGCAGCGCGCCGGCTCTTCGAATAATCAAGCTCTACTGATCGAACGTCCTTGAGGCCTATCGTGGCTTTGCCGCCGAACCGCTCAATTAAGAGATTGAAGTACGCCAAAACGTCTCGTGGTCTTAGCATGGTGCGGTCTATTATGTAATCAAAGCACGACGCTTCGCCTTTCGTAGATGAAAATATGTCGTCCATTGAGACTTGAGCATTAGTATACTTGCGCCTGTAGAGGAGGCTTATTCGCTTATCGATAAAGCCCCGCAGTTCTGATTTACTCCACGTAACCCGCGAATGATAATCGTCGAACTTATCTCGCTGAAAGCCAGCAGTAGTGGCTTGCCGAAGGACAATGTCAAGTAAGTCATCGCGCATCGCCACAACGATCTTCACATTCTTTATTTTCCGGAATTTGGGAAGGGCGTTAACTAAAGCCTCAATTAATTTGATACGGATTCGATCATCTGCCCACTGTTTATCGAGGTCATCAATTACCAAAACAGTTTTTCTTTGTTTATCAGTAAAAATGTCCTCGTCTAAGATGTCGATGATCTTCGACAACTCGCGCATCTGTACCGAATTGACAATTTTTTGCGCGGTTGAAACCAGTTCCTTGGTTTCGTGGCGACCGATCTTCTCGCCGCGACGGTATTTCGTTGCCAAGGCTTTATAACCAGCCCCAGCCTCATTCTCTACTTGGCGCTCAAACTCATTCGTGATGCTACGCACGCGCTCATCAGTATCTGACCAAAACGTCCCACCGTACTTATTAAGATACTCGAATGCCCTCTGCTTTCCTGAGTTGTCTTGGAATAAATCAGCAATTTTCGCTAGAAAGTAGTTAGCCTTATTCTGATTATCGAGGCCCTCCTTATGCTTAAGTAATTCGACGACTAAAACATGACGCCATAATTGCTGATAGAATAGACTCAGGTCAAAATCGTTCTCGGTCAGAAACTTCAAAAGCCATGAGTCAGAGAGATATCCGAGCGAAAGATTCTCCGGATGGACATCAACGACCTGCTCATGTGTTTCTTTAATTCGCCTTATTAAAGCAGATTTTCCACTTCCGATACGACCGACGATGACAGAAGTGGAACTCGATGGGGCTAGGACGCTATCCAGCAGCCCGGTATCAAGAAAGCAATCATTGAAGTACTCATCATCATACTCAGCCGATGCCTTCCCGAGGCTGGCATGGCGCGGAATGACTTGGTTCACTATCGCTACTCCGCCGCAACACCCTTCGCACCGGCTCCGCTCTGACCAAACATATCCGGCCCGGCATCTTCCACGCTATCGTCCTCGTTTGATGCCTTCGCCTTCTGGCGCTTGTCGAAGCTGGACCATACGTCCTGCCAGTTGCCCGTCGTCGCGCCCTTGGAATATTCCGTTGCGCGGGTTTCGAAGAAGTTGGCGTGCTCCACGCCGTTCAGCAGCGGGGCGAGCCAGGGCAGGGGGTGGTCTTCCACCATGTAGATGCTCGGCAGGCCCAGCTGGCCCAGGCGCCAGTCGGCGATGTAGCGGATGTAGCGCTTGATTTCCTTGGCCGTCATGCCGGGCACGGGGCCATCCTCGAAAGCGAGGTCGATAAAGGCGTCTTCCAGCCGCACCGTCTTCTGGCACATATCCATGATGTCTTCCTTCACCGCCTTGGTGAGGCAGTCGCGCTCGGCGCAGAAGGCGTGGAACAGGCGGGTGATGCCTTCGCAGTGCAGGCTCTCGTCGCGCACCGACCAGCTGACGATCTGGCCCATGCCCTTCATCTTGTTGAAGCGCGGGAAGTTCATCAGCATGGCGAAGCTGGCGAAGAGCTGCAGCCCCTCGGTAAAGCCGCCGAACATGGCCAGCGTGCGGGCAATGTCCTCGTCCGTATCGACGCCGAATTCCTGCAGGTAATCGTGCTTGTCCTTCATCTCCTCATATTCGAGGAACATGCCGTATTCGCTTTCGGGCATGCCGATCGTGTCGAGCAGGTGTGAATAGGCGGCGATATGCACCGTCTCCATGTTGGAGAAGGACGCCAGCATCATCTTGATCTCTACCGGCTTGAAGACCGTGCCGTATTTCTCGTGGTAGCAATCCTGCACCTCGATATCGGCCTGGGTGAAGAAGCGGAAGATTTGCGTGAGCAGATTGCGCTCGTGATCGGTGAGGGTCTGCGCCCAGTCGCGGCAATCCTCGCCCAGCGGCACTTCCTCGGGCATCCAGTGGATCTGCTGCTGCCGCTTCCAGAAGTCGTAGGCCCACGGATATTCAAAGGGCTTGTAGGTCTTGCGGGCTTCGAGCAACGACATCTGGTATCTCCGGTTTCTGGCGCGAACGACGGATATAGTGAATCACGGGCGTGATTCGATAGCAAGGCCGGACTTTGTTTCGGGGATAACGCGGGGAAAAGGGCGCGGGCTTTGGGCCGTATCAGAACGCCCAGGCAACAATGGCGATGAAGCCGAGCACCGTCATGTCAGCCGCAAAGCCGGCCTTTGCGTCGAAGGGCACGTCCATTTCGGGCAGGCCGCTATCATCGTCGTCGCGCTTCTGCACGTGATCGGGCCAAAAGCGTTCTTCCAGCTTTCCGAAGCCATAGTCGATGGCCCAGATTGCGAGGAAAGCGAGCGGGATGAGCCAGAAACCGTTCTCGAAGCTGTCGGCAAGCCTTGGTATGGCCAAGCTCATTGCCCCGAGGACCAGCCCGAAAAACAGGCGCGGCCAGCGGAAGGGCGGCGGCTGCTCTTCCTCCGCCATGGCGAGCGCCGCGCGGTCCCTGGCGAAGGCCCCGCCGTCGGCCGCCAATGCGCGCTCCACCTTCCAGCGTTCGAAGCGGAAGCGCAGGTGCGGCCAGATACCCAGCACCAGCCCGACCGAGGCACCGGCCGCGAGAAACCACAGGTCCGACGTCTCGAACAGCGTGTTCAGGTCTATGGCGAGTCCCATCGCAGGCGGGTGTGCGCGTGCGGCCCGCCTGGGTCAAGCATGCGACCGGCGTCCGGAACAGGCAGGGCGCCCCGCCCGTTGAACGGACAAAGCAAACCTTACCGGAGATACCCCATGGGCCAGTACGAACCCGAAGACAGCCGCGTCGTGACGCATAGCAAGAAGCCCGATGCCGCAGGCCTTACTGCCACCGGCGCACGCGAAGACGAAGCGCGGCGCAAGGCGGCGCAAGGCGATGGCGATGTGGCTCTGCCCGATGCCATTCACACCACTCCGGCGCGGGGCGAGAAGGATGAGGACGCGCGCAACCCGTCCTACAATGGCGCGATGCGCGAGCGCGAGGAGAAAATTCGGAAGGACTAGGTCCGCCTTCAGACGCTCCAGACATAAGCGACGGCCAAGGCGATCACGACAAACCCGATCCAGTTGAGCACCGTCCCCACGCCGTCGTTCACTCGCCCCCAGATGGATTGCCGCCCGGAGGCTTGCCGCGCGTCGGGGACGGTCGACGCTAGCGCAAAGATCATGACGGCCAGCGCCAATTCCGCGAGGAAGCTGGCTAACGCAGCATGAAAAATCGATCTGTCGGCAAAGACATATAGAGCAACACCGATACTCAGCGATATCGGAAAATGCGCCACACGCAGCACGCGTAGAACCATTTTCATCGATATGCTGCGCCGTCGATGCGGTGCAGAAGTCATCCTCAGTCGGGGTCTTTCTTGACCCAGCGTAGGATTTCCAGCGCGATCAGGATGGGCGTGGACCACAGCCATGTCATCAAGGCCGCCTCGCGCCAACCGCGCGTTTCCGGCAAGCGCGGCGAACACTGGTAGATTTCCAGCAAATTCACCGGCGTGCAAGTGGAGGGCCAATAGGCGCCTGCATAAAGATACAGGCCCAGCCCCAGCCACGCCAGCTGCGAGACATACAGCACGACGTAACGCGAGATGTTCACCTCGCCATAACCGTGATGCGTCGGAAAACGCTTTGATCCGCCCTTGCTCATGGCATCCGCCATATCCCGTAAGTGGTTAACATCGCGTCACCACGCGACGGTTTCGCGCCAATTGCGTGCGGCGCGGATTGCGCAATGCGGGGCTGTCGTCCAAGAAGCGGCGATGGCCCTGCCTCCGCGCCTTCGCGCCTATCTTGACCGGATCGGAATGGCAGAGCCCCCTTCGCTCGATGCAGGAGGGCTATGCGCCATACAAGCTGCGCACCGGCGAGCGATCCCGTTCGAAAATCTGTCCGTCCGCATGGGCGGCAGCGTTTCAAGCGAAGCAGACACAGTGTTCGACAAGCTGGTAACGCAAGAGCGCGGCGGCTTCTGCTTTGAACATAACCGCCTCTTTGCCGACATGCTGGCGCTCGCCGGTTTCTCGTGCCGCCTGCTGCTGGCGCGCGTCCTGCTCGGCAATCCGGAGGCGATGCCGCCGCGCACCCATTGCCTGCTGCTGGTGGCGCTGGAGGACGGCGACTGGATCGCCGATGCGGGGTTCGGCGGCGCCTATGCCCCGCCAATGCCACTGGCCGACGGTGCCGAAGCGCAATCGCGCGACGGAGCCCTTCACAGGCTCCGGCACTGCGCCGATGAAGGCGCGCTGCCGGGGAGCTGGCTTCTCCATCGCAAAGGCCCGCGCCTTGCCGGCGATGGGCGCGCTCAAAGCGACGATGCGTGGGAACCGCAATATGCTTTCGACATGGCGATGGTGGCCGAGGCAGACCTCGCCATAGGCTGCCATTGGTCGGCGACGCACCCGACATCGCGCTTCACCAATCACACCATCGTGAGCCTCTGCCTGCCCGATGGCTTTGCGAGCATGGTCGACCGCGACCTGACCGTGTGGCGCAAAGGCCATGAGGTGGATCGACGAAAGGTTGTCGACGCCGATGAATATCGCGATGTGCTTGAGGCGCACTTCGGCCTCGCAATGGGCCCGGCGGATATTGCCCGCCTGCCGCTATTTCCTGCCTAGGGCGACGCGGCCCAGCTTAGCACAATGGCCAGGCCGAACATGGCCGCGCCCACCAGCATCAGCAGCGGCGCCTGCTGGCGGGCCTTCGCCGCCTTGTCGGCATCCTTCACGAATTTAGTCCCGCCCAGCATGAAGAAGAGCCCGGCCAGGAAAATTCCCAGTCCGCCATATGTCAGCATCGCGTATTCCCTCCTGTCGATGTCGAACCGGAGCGACACTGCGCGGGCCTGTGCCCGGTGGCGATGCCACGCTTATGGCGTCCCTCGTGAAGACAAACCGCGCCCTGCCCGCGACGAAATGCGGAACGCAAATCGGCCTCTCCCCGTTGATATGTTGAAACATGGGCACGACGTGCTCCGGGCAGGAAAGAGAGAGCCAAGGCCCGCCACAAACCGCTTTCTGTCGCTCCGCGAGGACGGCAGCAAAAGGAGCCCGGCGCTCGCAAAGCCTCAAGGAGGCTGGCGAGGCCGGGTTCCACGTTTTTGGCTAGATGCTTTTCGCTAGCGGCGTTTCGATCCGAAGACACTGCCCCCGCCCAGCACGGTTATGCCGAGGAAGAACCCGAAATCGTACCAGCCGCCGCGATTGGGAACGGCATACACCGCGATATCGCTGTCGAAGAGCGAACCGATCCACGCGAACGGGAAGACGAAGCCATGCCACAGGCCCCACCAGAAGCCGGGCGCGCCCGCTTCCCGGCTGACGCCCGCATCGACCTGGCTGGCGCAGGCCGTCACCACAAGAGCAGCCATGGCGACTAGTGCGATGCGCGCGGTGCGTTTGGTTCTGTCCCGCATCGTCATACCGGCCTGATGTAGATGGCAAAGGCCGCCATCAGCAGCATGGCGAGGCCCATCACGAAGAATTTCTGCCCACCCGGCTTGTCGCCCGATCGCAGCAGCACCGCCCCGCGCCACGCATTGACCAGCGCGAGCACGGCGACGACCACGATGGCGGAGAGGAAAAGCGTGTCATTGTCCATTGGCCAGTATTTTGCGCGATAATCGCGTCTGGCTCAAGGCTCGTCGGCGTCGACCGGAATACCGCGCGGGGCAAGCTCGCTCTCGCCATGATCCAGCACATCGACCACCGCATCGGTAACGGCGATCACCAGCGCGATGACCATGCAGATGATACCGGAAATGCGCCAGATACGCTGCTGGCGCGGATCGCTGCGCTTCTTCGCCTGCACCGTCAGCATCAGGCCAAGCAGCACGATCAGGATGATGGCGAGATAGGACATTGGGTTAATCCTGTTGGTGCAAGAGCAGCGCCACGGTTGTCAGCATGAGGATCGCTGCGGTGAACATCATGTGCCGCGATCCGCGCGTTTTCTCGCCATCGCGGATCAGCACAGCTCCGCGCCACGCATTCGCCACCGCCAGCACGCCGCCGACCATGATGATGCTGAGCCAGAGGGTGCGTTGGTCCACTTTATGGGTCCTTCGAGAGATGCGCGCTGATAGTGTGTAGCACGCCATCGCAGTTCTGTAGGACCTCGTTGTTCCAGAAACGGATGACGGTGAAGCCCTCGCTTTCCAAGTATCTCGTGCGCTGCGCATCCTGCGCTTCCTGTGCGGCATGCTGACCGCCATCGACTTCGATGATGACTTTGTGTCGATGGGAAAGAAAGTCGGCGATTTAGCGCCCAACCGGAGACTGACGTCGAAACTTAGCGTCCGGAAAACTGCGACGTATTCCGCGCCAGAGTTTCTTTTCGGCATCGGTGGCGTTTTTACGAAGTTCGCGTGCCCGCTCGACTGCACCGGCAGGTGCGGTGTCATAGCCTTTCATGCCCTCACCCTTTCGCGGCTGCGCCGCTCTTTCCCTCTCCCGCCGGGAGAGGGAGGGGCCCGCCGCGAAGCGGTGGGAGGGTGAGGTTTACTGGCAGGCCAGACACTCGTCGTAATCGGTGCTTTCGCCGGCGCTCAGCTCGAACTTGGTGGCCTCGGCAGTGTTATCCGCTTCCACGCCGCCGGCAAAGCCTGCGCGCTGCACGCTCTTGCTCCGCAGGTAATAGAGCGACTTGATGCCCTTTTCCCATGCCTGGAAGTGCAGCATCATCAGGTCCCACTTGTCGACATCGGCGGGGATGAAGAGGTTCAGCGACTGGGCCTGGTCGATATATTCGGACCGGTCGGCGGCAAATTCCAGCAGCCAGCGCTGGTCGATCTCGAAGCTCGTCTTGAACGCGCTCTTTTCCTCGTCGGTGAGGAAATCGAGATGCTGCACACTGCCGCCTTTTTCGAGGATCGAGTTCCAGACATTGGTCGAGTTCTTGCTCTTCTTGTCGAGTACCTTTTCCAGATACGGGTTCTTCACGATGAAGCTGCCCGACAGCGTCTTATGCGTGTAGATATTGGCCGGGATCGGTTCGATGCAGGCGCTGGTGCCGCCGCAAATGATGCTGATGGAGGCGGTCGGGGCGATCGCCATCTTGCAGCTGAAACGCTCCATCGCGCCCATTTCCTCGGCATCCGGGCACGCGCCGCGTTCCTGCGCCAGCACCATGCTGGCTTCGCTCGCCTTGCCGTGAATGTGCTTAAACATCTTCAGGTTCCACACCTTGGCCATCGGGCTTTCAAAGCCGATGCCCTTGCTCTGCAGGAAGGAGTGGAAACCCATCACGCCCATGCCCACGCTGCGTTCGCGCATGGCGGAATATTTGGCGCGGGCCATCTCTTCGGGCGCGCGGTCGATATAGTCCTGCAGCACGTTGTCGAGGAAGCGCATCACATCCTCGATAAAGGTCTTGTCGCCGTTCCACTCGTCCCATTTCTCGAGGTTGAGCGAGGACAGGCAGCACACCGCCGTACGGTCATTGCCAAGGTGGTCGATGCCGGTCGGCAGGGTGATTTCGCTGCACAAATTGGAGGTCGAGACCTTCAGGCCCAGGTCGCGGTGATGCTTGGGCATCATGCGGTTCACCGTGTCGGAGAACACGATATAGGGCTCGCCCGTGGCAAGCCGCGTCTCGACCAGTTTCTGGAACAGGCTGCGCGCGTCGACTTGGCCGCGCACGCTGCCATCCTTGGGCGATTTGAGATCGAATTTCTCGCCCGCGCGCACCGCTTCCATGAACTCGTCGGTCAGCAGCACGCCGTGGTGCAGGTTCAGCGCCTTGCGGTTGAAATCACCCGAGGGTTTGCGGATTTCGAGGAATTCCTCGATTTCGGGGTGGCTGACATCGAGATAGCAGGCCGCCGAACCGCGGCGCAGCGAGCCTTGCGAGATCGCCAGCGTCAGGCTGTCCATCACCCGCACGAAGGGGATGATGCCGCTGGTCTTGCCGTTCAGGCCGACAGGCTCGCCAATGCCGCGCACATTGCCCCAATAGGTGCCGATGCCGCCGCCCTTGCTGGCGAGCCACACATTTTCGTTCCACGTGCCGACAATGCCATCAAGGCTGTCCGACACGGAATTGAGATAGCAGGAGATCGGGAGGCCGCGATTGGTGCCGCCATTCGACAGCACGGGCGTTGCCGGCATGAACCACAGGTTGGAGATGTAGTCGTACAGGCGCTGGGCGTGGTCCTGGTCGTCCGCATAAGCATCGGCCACGCGGGCGAACAGATCCTGGTAGCTTTCGTTTGGCAGCAGGTAGCGATCGGTGAGCGTCTCCTTGCCGAATTCGGTGAGGTTCGCATCGCGCGCTTCATCGGTGACGATGGTGAAGCGGCGCGGATTGACCTTCTTGGAGTCATCACCCGAACTGTCCTTGTCGGCCTTCATCGCAACCGCGACGGCGCCAGCCATGGCACCTGCCGCAGCTTCATCTACCAGCGCATCGCTGCCTGCGTCTTTCTTGTCCATGCTCACTGCCTTTTGTTCGGAACGCGCCGCGGTATTGGCTGCATCGGCCTTGGTTTCAGTGGTGTCTTCCACGCTGTCTTCAAGTCCCATTGCGGCCTCGTCGCTGTTCCGGAATTCCATTTCTTGCCCGCTCCCTGTTGGCATGGGCCGAGGCGGTTTGCGCCTGCTTGCCCTTGCGAATCGTATCTGTTGCCATCGACCCGAAACCGGCATGCTGCCAGCGCGGCGCGATGCGGGCACGAACGGGAATCGGTTTATCCCCTGCCAGCCCGCAATCGCCTTCCCGGATCGGTCCACCAGAGCGACTCCGACCCCGTGGCGCGAAACGTGGCGCGCTAGGTCCAAAGTCTAGGTCTAGTAGGTCGCCCCGGCAAGTCGACCACAACCCCTTGTGAATCAGCCGGGACTCAGGCGCAAGTGGTTAAGTTCGATTTACCGTGCGGATTATCGTTTCGAACAGGTGCATCATGCCAGCAACACGGTGCGACGCGTGGGACATCCACGACTCGCAAAGCGCGCAAGAGGGAAAAGCAATCTGCGGAAAAAAACCTGTTGAAGTGTGTGGTCGTGAATCAAAAGAATCGCATTGCGCAACATTGCATCAAAATTGCGCGCGGGCGGCGTGAGAGGGTTGGCGCAGGGGCCGGGCCTGTGCCACATGAACGCCTGACGGGATGATAAAGGGGTCATAACCATGGTCGTGTTTTTCAAGGCGCTGCCTTTCGGCATTTTCCTGACGCTGATCATAGCCCTGTTCATGGGCTCGGGAGGAACGAGCGGCGGTGTGCTGGCCATCTTTCCGTTCAATGTCACAATTCCCGAAATCGGCATCGACATGACGCTTTACTGGAGCTGGAACCTCTTTCTGGCTTCCACGGCGCTGGCTTTCGCCATCCTGTTCCTGATGGATTAGCGCCGATTTTCAGAATCTGCGCCGGTCGGACGCGCAAGCTGGATGAGCGACAGCGAATTATCGACATCCTCGTCACCGCATTGCATGCGCACGAGCTGGATGCGCCTATCGCCCATTCCTTCAGGCAGACCGTCCGTCGCAAAATCGCAGACGCCCCATTCGGACATCATGCCGGCAAACATCTCGAGAAACAGCTCACGCGTGCTTGCAGTCGACATGCGCGGAGCATCGAACAGGCTTTGTCCGAACACATCCACGGCAGAGCGGGCCCGCGCACGGGCTTGCATCTGCGAGAATGCGAAAATGACATCTCGATCGTATCGTATCGTGAAGCGATCCGGCTCAGCCTCGCCTGTTTCGGGTTGCGGCAGGCGCATGCCGGCATCGCTTGATCCGGCATGAAAAGTCGCCCCGGCATCGGCGATGACGGCAAACGGATCGTGCCAGTACCCGACAGACTGTGTCACAGTCTCATGCCGCTCCAGTGCAGGATCTTCATCGAACACCGTCTGCCGGAGGGCGCGATAGACGAGCCAAGATGTCTCGTCCCCGCTCTCCAAATCGATCCTCACGAGATGGCTTTCGATCTGCAGGTTGTAATATGATCCCATGTTATCGCGCGACGTGCGCAGTACGAAAACGCTATCCGGTCCGATCGCGAAGACCTCGTCGCGCAAAGTGATGATATCCTCCGGCGTAGCTCGCGCCGGGACTGCGAGAAAGATTAGAGCGGAGAGAAAAAGCGTTGCGATAATCTTCATGCAGTCTCGCCTGTAACATGGCGGCTGAACCGGTTCCTAATGACCCCGATTGGCGCGGTGCCATCATGCGCCCAAGAGAGCGCCGCCATACCATAGCAGCGACGGCTGCCGGAGCGGAGTTCGGCGTCCGGAACGAGCACGGTCACCATCTGGTTCGGCGATGCTTTGTAGACGCACGCGGTGGCGCTCAGCCTCACGCCCCAACATCAAACAGCCGATATTCCAAATGTCATCGGTCATCCCCCGACCGACTGCGGGTGGAGCGTCGACAAAACCGAAAGGAAATCAGGCAGCGCCCCCAGGCAACCAGCGCGAGCCGCCCGCCTGTCGCGCCCTGCGATGCGACAGCACTTGCAGCAAGGGGCGTTCCACCCGTTTGTGCACCAGCACCCCGAACCCGATCGCCCCCAGCATCGCGCATAGCGCGGAAAGCCATGGCATGCCCAGCGTTGTGATATGGCTCACCACCAGGTGAATCACGATCATGTGCGATAGATAAATCGCATATGACGCATCGCCCAGCAATTTGGGGAATGTCCAGTGTTGCAGGCGATCGTCCAGCCCGCGCCCCGCAGCGATAATCACCGCGGCAGGTATGGTGATCGACAACCAGTGCGGAACGGCCGTACCGTCGAGCACGGCAAGGGCGGCAAAGCCTGCCGCCATGGTCCAGCCGGGAAGCTGCAGGCGGCAATGCGCGATCACCATGCCGGCGGCAAATTCGAAAAAGTGTGCGTCGAGGTAGAAGGCGACCAGTGGCCAGTCGGTCGCCAGGGGTTTGAACCACGGTGCAACGCATAGGATGGCGACCACGCCCCAGATCGTGAGCGTGCGCGGAAGCAGGAGGGCCGCTGCGAACAGAGCATAGAAGGCCATCTCGAAATACAACGTCCAGCCCAGCCCCAGCACGGGCAGCCGGACAGTACCGGTCGATGGATCGAGCGAGGGGAGAAGGGCGTAGGAGGCCATCAGCCAGCCCGCGTCAAATGGCGCACCGATGAGCACCCACGCCGTGAGCATGATCCACCAGAACGGCATGACGCGAATGAAACGGCGTTTGAGGAAGTTTCCCGGAGCGTGGGTGCCGTGCCGGGTGGATTCCACCATCACGAAGCCGGAAATGACAAAGAAGATCGCCACCCCGTGCCGCAGCCAGGCTGGCTGCGCCTCTTCGGCCATCGGCACCACACCAAAGCCGAAGATGTGCACGCCAACCACCATCAGCGCGGCAACACCGCGCATGTAATGGATGGAACGCACTTGGTCGGCTTGATGCGTAGAAGCGATCATGGCGCGGCCATGGCACGCGCAAGGTCAAAACCGCGTTAATGCGGTGTCAGCACCGTATCGCGCGGCTCGTCTTCCAGCCCGGGATAATCGAGCGTGAAGTGCAAGCCGCGGCTTTCGTGACGGCGTAGTGCGCTTTTAACGATCAGCTGCGCGCATTGATGCAGGTTGCGCAGTTCGATCAGGTCGGTCGTCACGCGGAAATTGCCGTAATAGTCGTCGATCTCCTCGCCCAGCAGATTGATACGATTGCCCGCGCGTTCCAGGCGCTTGGTGGTGCGCACGATGCCGACATAGTTCCACATGAAGCGGCGGATTTCGGTCCAGTTCTGCTTGATAATGACTTCCTCGTCGGAATGGGTGACGCGGCTTTCATCCCATTCACGAATGGCAGGCGGCGGGGTGAACCCGTCCCAATGATCGAGGATGTCCTTGGCCGCCGCTTCGCCGAACACGAAGCATTCCAGCAGGGAGTTGGAGGCAAGGCGGTTGGCCCCATGCAGGCCGCTTTCGGTGCATTCGCCTGCGGCATAAAGGCCCGGCAGGTCCGTGCGGCCATCGAGGTCGATCACGATGCCGCCGCACGTATAATGCTGCGCGGGCACGACCGGGATCGGCCCCGCCGTCATGTCGATGCCAAGGCCCAGCAGCTTTTCGTGAATGGTCGGGAAATGCTCCCGCACGAAATCGGCGGGCATGTGGCTGATATCGAGATGGACGTAATCGAGACCGTAGCGCTTGATCTGGTCGTCGATGGCGCGCGCCACCACGTCACGGGGGGCCAGCTCCATCCGCTCAGCATCGTAATCCTGCATGAAGCGGTGGCCGGTTTCGGGATGGAACAGCCTGCCGCCCTCGCCGCGCACGGCTTCGGTAATGAGGAAGTTCTTCACCTCCAGATTGTAGAGGCAGGTGGGGTGGAACTGCATCATCTCCATGTTGGAGACGCGCGCGCCTGCCCGCCATGCCATGGCGATGCCGTCTCCCGTCGCGCCGCGCGGGGCGGTGCTGAACTGATAGACGCGGCCCGCCCCGCCTGCCGCCATGATGGTCGCCTTAGCCGTATACGCCTCGACCTTGCCGGTCGCGGTATCGAGCGCATAGGCGCCCCACACGCGTCCGCTACCCGAATATTTTTCCTCATGCCGACCGGTAATGAGATCGATGCAGGTCCGGTCCGCCAGCATGGTGATGTTGGGGTTTTCCTCAGCCGCTTTCAGCAGCGCGGCCTGCACCGCCCAGCCCGTCGCATCGTCCACATGCACGATGCGGCGATGCGAATGGCCGCCTTCGCGGGTGAGGTGCAGGTCGCCGCTTGCACGGTTGAACGGCACGCCAAGGTCGCAGAGCCGGTCGATCGCCGCAGGCGCGCGCTCGATGACGAACTCCACCGTCTCGCGGTCGTTCAGGCCGGCACCTGCGACCATGGTATCGCGCACATGATCCTCGAAAGTGTCGCCCGCATCCAGCACGGCGGCAATCCCGCCCTGCGCCCACGCGGTAGAGCCGGAATGCAAATGCCCTTTGGCCAGCACGCAGACTTTCAGCTCGGTTGCGAGCGAGAGCGCGGCGGTCAGCCCTGCCGCGCCCGATCCGATAATCAGGACATCGTAGCCGGTGGTATTCTCTTTCATCGGCATGTCATTGCCTGCTGCACGCCTGTGCCGCAAGCGTGCCTGTTCAGCTCGATGCCGCGGCGAGATCGGCTTCGCCGGTCAGCTGGACGAAGACATCCTCCAGATCGGCTTCGCGCGTCGACACATCCTCGATGGTGAAGCCCTGCGCCTGCACCTGGGCGAGGACTTGCCCGGCTGTCATCTCGCTCTTGTCATAGGTGATCTCGATCACGCGCTCGCCCACACTCTGGCATTTGCGGAAGCGGGGATCGGCGGGCAGCGCGCCGACATCGCTATCCACCGTCAGCGCGATGATCTTCTCGCCCATCATGCCGACGAGTTCGCGCGTGGGCTTGTTGGCGATCAACTCACCATGATTGATGATGGCGATCTGCTCACACAGTTCTTCGGCTTCTTCGAGATAATGCGTGGTCAGCACCACGGTCACGCCCTCGGCATTCAGCTCACCCACCAGCTCCCACAGCTGCTTGCGCAATTCGACATCGACGCCCGCCGTGGGCTCGTCAAGCACCAGGATCGGCGGCGAATGCACCATGGCTTTTGCGATCAGCAGACGGCGCTTCATCCCGCCCGACAGCGTGCGGGCATAGGCATCGCGCTTGTCTTCCAGCCGGACGGCGCGCAGCAGTTCTTCAGACCGACGCAGCGCCTTGGCGATGCCGTAGAACCCGCTCTGGTTTTCCAGCACTTCATAGGGCGTGAAGAAGGGATCGAAGACGATTTCCTGCGGCACTATGCCGATATTCAGCTTGGCGTTGCGATGGTCTTCATCGATGTCACGACCCCAGATGCGCACGGTTCCGCCGGTCTTGTTCACCAGGCCCGCCATGATGTTGATCAGCGTCGACTTGCCCGCGCCATTGGGGCCGAGCAGGCCGAACACGCTGCCTTGCGGCACGTCGAAACTCACACCTTTCAGCGCCAGCTTGGGCGGCGCCTTCGCGCTGCCCGCATATTCCTTGCGAAGATCGCGGATTTCTATCGCTGCGTCGGCCATGGCGGCGTCCTTTGGGGCTTTTCGGCTGCGGCGTAAAGCGTTAGAGGCTTCGCCCCATGGACCACGCACCCGAGACCACTATCGTCGATACTGCGCGCGTCTGGTGCGATGGCGCCGGAGACATTCGCGGCGGCGAGAATTACAAGCCAGCCAGCCTCGGACATCCGCGCGTATGGATGCAGATCGACGAAAGCGGCTTTGTCGATTGCGGCTATTGCGACCGCCGCTTCATCTTGGAAGGCGGCGCGGCCGATGACGGCAGCGTGCCCGATGCACGCGTAGCCAATGGCAAGCCGCTGCCCCATGGGAAGGGCCCGCAAGAACAGGATGTTGCCGGCCCGGCAGGCTAGGCGGCGGCTCTTCCAAGCGGAACGAAAGCGAGTCAGGACGGGTTCACGGAAGGGGTGATAGCCTCGCTCGATCCTAGGAGACGTCACATGTTTAAAGCTCTCGCTTCCGCAGCCGCCGCCGCTTCCCTTGCCCTTGGTGCAGGCGTCGCACTCGCCGACGAAGACGAGCGCGCCGAACGCGCAGAGAACGCCTTTGCCGAGCTGGTGGAAGGCCGCACCGCCGGAGAACCGCGCACCTGTATCGTCACTATCGGGCGCAATGATCGCATCCGCATCGAAGAAAATGTTGGCGTCGTTTACGAGCGCGGCGACACGATGTGGGTGGCCCGCGCGCGCAATCCGGAAAATCTCAGCTATTGGGATGTGCCCATCATTGAACGCTACGGCTCCTCGCAATTGTGCCGTCAGGATATCATGCGCACCATCGACCGCAGCACGGGCATTTTCAGCGGTGTGATTTTCCTCGATGATTTCGTGCCCTACACCCGGAACGACGACGCCGACGCCTGATTTTCGCGGCCGTGCTCGCATTGCGGCCATGGGCGGCCGAAATTCTGTATGTCTGGTTTCATAAATTAGGGCCTTCCGACTGGTGGGGCGGCAACGAACACGTTGATTCAATGCTTCGGCGCCGCTTCGCGCGTGAATGGGCAATGCTATCTGTCCGCCCGCCCGGCGAATTTACGGGCGATGCGCAAATGGCGCTCGCCGCCGTGCTGCTGTTCGACCAGGTGCCGCGCAACATCTTCCGCGATGATCCGCGCGCTTACGCTACGGACGGACTTGCCCGAATGATCTGCAATTCCGCATTCGACCAAGGCTACGACCGCGCACTCACCGGCCCGCAGGCGCAATTCCTCGCCATGCCGCTGATGCATAGCGAAGACATCATCGACCAGCGCCGCGCCTTGCGCGTCTTCGCCCACGTCGACGGTGGCAGCGCGTTCTCGCATGCGCGTTCGCACCATCGCATGATTGCGCACTTCGGGCGCTTTCCGCATCGCAACGAAGTGCTTGGCCGCACCAGTACCGAAGCAGAGCAACGCGCCATCGAGGCGGGTTTTGCGTGGTAGCGCCTATTTCGGTTTGACGAGCTTTGCCGGGCGCGCCCGCTGCGCATCGGCAAACAGGCCGTAGGTGCGGTTCACATAGTTCGACACATCGGTGATGGAATCGAGATAGGTTTCCAGCTCTTCGGTCATTTCCTGTTCCACCAGCCGTACGCGCGCGCCGGGGTTTTCGGTCTCGAAATGCACGTAGAACCACGGTCCGCCGCGCGTCAGTTTCAGCGGCTTGGTCACGTCATACCATTCGAACGCCCACGCCATGGGGCGCGGCCAGATGTGGACGGGGAAGCGTCCGCCCATCTGCACGCCGGGGCGCTGTTCGGGAAACCAATGCAAATGCGGCGCGGTCTGCACGACCCAGCACGGCTCGTCCGCCACGAAAACGTAAGGCGCGGTGAACTGGATGATCGGCCTGTCGGGATGCCGCCATTCGCTGGGCGGTTGCACGATGAACAGGTTCGCCCGGCCCTGCGGACGCATGCCCGATTGCTCGCCCTTATTGTCGACCAGTTGCAGTCCGCCTTGCTGGTTGCGGGCAAAGGCCAGCTCGATATCGACGGGGCAGGGAATGACGAAGTGCCGCCTGTCGAAGTCGATCGCGGCGGGGCACGCCTGAATGCTCTTGGCGCTGGCAGCTTTGGGGTCGGATCGGCTGAAACCTTGCGGCGGTGCCCAGATCGCGCCGCCCTTGCCATCCCATTTCACCGTCCAGCCAACTGTCACCGTGCGCGACTTGCCGCGCCCTTCGGCTTCGGCAGCGCCAGCATCTTCGGCGAAGTAATTATCCCAGCTCATCCATCTCCTCGCGCTGCACGCTGGCAGCATAATATTCGCACAGGTCGGATACCGGGCAGGCGTCGCATTTGGGTGCACGCGCCCGGCAGATCCGCTTGCCGAACTGGATGAGCCAGAAGTGCCCGTCGCGCAAGGCCCAGTCGGGGCTGCGGTCTTCCAATTGCTGTGCGGTCTTGTCGGCGGTTTTAGCTGCGGTCAGCCCGATGCGATTGCATACGCGGTGGACATGCGTGTCGACCGCGATCACATCCTGCCCGAACGTGAAGCTGAGCACGATGTCGGCGCATTTGCGCCCTATGCCGGGCAGCGACAGCAAGCCTTCGCGCGTATCCGGCACCACGCCGCCATGCTCTGCGAGCAAGGCCATGTTGAAGGCGCGGATGTTGCGCGTCTTCATATTGTAGAGCCCACACGGCTTGATCGCGGCGGCGATCACCGCATCGTCCAGCGACAGCATCGCCTCGGGTGTATCGGCCAGTGCAAACAGCGCCTTGGCCGCCTTGGCCGTGTTTCGGTCGAGCGACTGGGCCGAGAGCATGCAGGATATGCAGCTGCGATAGGCGCTGGGCTGGCCCTTCGGCCCTTTCGCCCCGCGCGTTCGCCCCGGCATGGCTTCGGCCAGCCGCTGATAGACCTCCTCTACCTGGCGCTCGGTTATCACGCGGGCAGCGTATCCTCGACCTTTTGCAGGGTCGGGTAGTCGGTATAGCCTTCGGCCCCGCCGCCGTAATAGGTGTCCGGATTGTCATCATTATAGGGCCCGCCTTTGGCGACGCGCTCGGCAAAGTCCGGATTGGCGAGCCACAGCCGACCGAACGTCACAGCGTCGCATTTGTCGTCGGCGATCCACTTTGCGGCTTCGTCCGGTTCGAAATTGCCATTGGCGATGAACGGCCCGTCGAATGCCTCGCGCATGGGCGGTACGATATCGTCTGTCTTGTCGGCATCGCCGCCCGTGTGCGAATTGGGGCGGATGACGTGAAGATAGGCCAGCCCGCGCCCGCTCAGCAGCTTTGCCGCCGCGGGGTAGGTCTCGGCGGGGTTGGCGTCGGACGTGCCGCCCGGGCCGCCCATGGGCGACAGCCGCACACCGACGCGCGCGGGCGTCAGCTCTTCGCACACCGCGCTCACCACTTCGTCCAGCAGGCGCAGGCGGTTTTCGAGGCTGCCGCCATATTCGTCATCGCGATTATTCGTTTCGGAGCGGATGAACTGGTCGATGAGGTAATTGTTGGCCGCGTGCACCTCCACACCTTCGAAACCCGCTTCGGCAGCGCAGCGGGCGGCGTGGCGGTAATCGTCAATGAGTCCGGGAATCTCATCAGTGCGAAGCGCGCGCGCTTCCTCGAACGGCACTTTCGGTCCGTCCTCGTGCAAATCACCGACAAAGGCCTCGCCCTCGGGCGTCCATGCACTGGCCGATACAGGCTGCCCGCCATCGGGCTGAAACACGGGGTGCGAGATCGCGCCCACATGCCACAGCTGGCAGAAAATGCGCCCGCCTTCATTGTGGACGGCATCGGTGACCGGCTTCCAGCTTTCGACCTGTTCGTCGGTGAAGATGCCGGGCGTCCAGGCATAACCTTGGCCCTGCTGGCTGATCTGCGTCGCTTCGCTCACGATCAGGCCCGCCCCGGCGCGCTGCGCATAATAAAGCGCGTGCAGCCCCGTCTGTGTGTTCGACCCGGCATCGGACCGGCTGCGGGTGAGCGGTGCCATCAGCATCCGGTTGGCCAGCGTTATCTCGCCCATTTGCAGCGGCTTGAAGAGCGAACTGAGCGACTGGTCGGATGGCATGATGGGGGCTGTCATCGAAAGAAATCTCCTTTGCGGTTTCCCCTCTCAACACCGTCGCCTTTCCAGACGTTCCGAAACGATGGCTAGCGGGTGGCTTTTGCAGTGTCGCAATCCGCGCTGATCGGACAGCGATCACAATACAGGCGCGCCGGGCGGCAGTGGACCTGCCCCACGCGCTTCACCAGCAGGTGATGCTCGTCGATATCCGCAGCGGACCAATCCTCGGGCAGGATTGGCATCAGCGCGGCATATGCGCGCGCGGTGTCCGCTCCCTGCGTGACAAGCCCGACCCGCTGCATCACACGGCGATGATGGCCATCGATCACCAGCTGCCGTCGCTCGAAGATCGACGTGTTGAGCACTCCTGCTGCTATCTTTCGCCCCACACCCGGCAGCGCCTCCAGCCACGCCATCGCCTCCTCGTCCGGCAGGTTGGACAAGTGCCGCATGTCGACTGCGCCGCGTTCTTCGACGATGGCAGTGAGGCATGCCGTGATGCGCTCAGCTGCGACTTTGGGAAAGGTCTGATTGGCGAGCAGAGCGCGCAATTCGCTCGCATCTGCCTGCGCCACCGCTTCCCACGATCCGAAACGCGCCAGCAACGCATCGGTGGAAGCGTTGGAAATGCCCGTCTTGGTCTGCGCGCCGATGACGCCCTGCACCAGCGTCCACACCGGATGGCGGCGCTTGTCGTCTGGGCGCTCGATACGGCCGAATGCGGCGATCAGTGCCGTATGAATGCGCGCCAGCCGCGCGGTGCGCGGATCGGGGCCGAGCGGTAGCTCCCCCGTCATCATCTGCGCCTATTGTCGCAACTGTCCGCGGATCGCGCCATCTGGGTATTCGGCGGTGTGGACATTGACGTAATAATTGGAGAGGCCTTCATCGAAGGCGCTCTGCACCCAGTCCGTGTCGCTGCTGCATCCGCGCCAGCCACCTTCGGTCGCCTGCCGGAAAGCCAGCACCACGGGGCCGTTCTGGCCCGCCGCGCCGCGATGGATATGCGCGCCGGTGATCGGGCCGAGGCCCGCAATATCGTTAAGGTCCCAGCACACGCGGGTCAGCTCGTCGGCGAAGGTGATTTCCGCCGTGGCGTAGCCATCGGGATCGCCCCGGCCCACCTGGTTCGATCCGCGCAGCTCCGCCTCATATGTCACGGAGGTCCGCTCGAGATAGGCCTCCTCGATGGTCTCGCATCCGGCAAGGCCCATGGCGGCGAGGGTAAAGGCGGCGAGGCCGACGGTTTTCAGGCGGATTGTCACAGGGCGCTCCTTTGCTGAGAGATCCCCATGGCAACGAGCGCTGTCAGCCGCCGTTCCCTTGACGCCGCAGCAGGAGCCCGCCGACAGCCAGCGCCGCGCAGGGCAGCCATATCCACTTCAGCTCCGATACCAGCGTTTCCAGCCCGCGCGCGGAGAAGAAATCCGCGCCGATAGGCGATACCCGCACCGGCGTGACGGGCGCGAAAATGCGCGCATTTTCGAACGGCCACCACAGCGCCGCACCTAGTCCGCCGTTCGTGAGTGTGTCGAGCAGTCCGTGGCTCGCCATGGCAAAAGTGAGAAACGCAAAGGCAAAAAGACTGCGCGCCTCTTTCCATAGCGCAGCAGTGACGGCAGCGATCATCGCAGCAAAAGCGATGGAATGCGTCGCCCCGCGATGCCCCCACGGGTCGCCGTAATCGACGCCCAGTGCAAAGCCGATCACATCGGCATCGGGCGCGACCGCCAGCACCGCTCCGGCGATGGCGATTTTAGGTGAAATTCGATCACGCCCAGCCGCAGCAGCCATGGCTAGCGGGACGATCGCATGGGTCATGATGGTGGGCATGGGCTAGTCGGAAATCGCAATTACCAACGAGCGTACGAATATGGGTGCTGATCGCTAGCGTTACTGCGGGCAAACCCGTCCAAGTCAGGAAACAGGGTCAAATCTCGAATATCGAAGGACTCCCTCAAAATTGTGAGCGATTTTTCTTTAATGGAAGGAAAAATAGGTATGGCGAGAAAGTCCTCTCGTTCCTTCTCGAACCGGAGGCTCCCCATCGCGTTATCAGACACCGCGCTGTAGAGAAATTGAGAATGTTGTGCTGCGATTCGTGGTGAAACATCAGGAGGCTGCCATGTTACCGCGTGGCTGAACTTTGCTAAGCCTTGGACCACGTCGTCATAGCTTTCCGGCTTTGGCTCTCCCTCATACCCCCCGAGAGTGAAGCTGTGAAAACCCAATAAGATGCCAGTCTTTTGAGGCTCAGTAGAACAAGCAAAGAAAAGACCCACAAGCGCGCTTCGCGTGGCATCCAGCAGTCTAGTGGCAGCACCATGATGCTGTAGCCTTGCGAGAACATCGAAATCACTCAGATCATGCCCGTCGAAAAAGTTATAGCCTCTGTGCTTCGCTCGCTTGATTAAGCTTTTTTCATACCACTCAATGTCTCGATCCGTCGGCTTTGCTGTTTTGGTCTTTAGTCGTCTATATGCAGAGCTATCAATCCTCCAATCAATGCTCGCATGACCGCGCCACATCCATACATTGTTACCCTTCGGCTTCGGCGGCTCCAGAATCATACTAAGCAATTGGTTGAACGATGTCGGGGCGTCCAGTTTTCCAAACAAGTCGGATTCTTGAATACGCATTCGAACTACCAATTCTTTTATAAAGTTTTTTTGCTAAAGCGGGTGCCTCAGATGCGCTCGATGGATCACTCCCATTCAATCGTCCCGGGCGGTTTGCTGGTGTAGTCGTACACTACGCGATTGACGCCCTGCACCTCGTTCACGATGCGCGTGGCGCAGCCTGTCAGGAACGCCGCGTCGAAGGGGTAGACATCCGCCGTCATGCCGTCGGTGCTGGTGACCGCGCGAAGGCCGCAGACGCTGTCATAGGTGCGGCCATCGCCCATCACGCCCACGGTCTTGACCGGCAACAGCACGGCAAAAGCCTGCCAGATCGCATCATACAAGCCGGCGTTACGAATTTCCTCGAGGTAGATTGCATCGGCCTTGCGCAGGATGTCGCAGCGTTCTTTCGTCACTTCGCCCGGAATGCGAATGGCGAGGCCCGGGCCGGGGAAGGGATGGCGGCCGACGAAGATGTCGGGCAGGCCAAGCTCGCGGCCCAGCTCGCGCACCTCGTCCTTGAAGAGTTCGCGCAGCGGCTCGACCAGCTTCATGTTCATGCGCTCGGGCAGGCCGCCGACATTGTGGTGGCTCTTGATGGTGACGCTCGGCCCGCCGGTGAAGCTGACGCTTTCGATCACGTCGGGATAGAGTGTGCCTTGGGCGAGGAAATCCGCGCCGCCGATTTTCTTCGCTTCTTCCTCGAAGACATTGATGAATTCGCCGCCGATGAACTTGCGTTTCTTCTCGGGGTCGGTCTGGCCGGCAAGGCCTTTCATGAAGCGCTCTTCGGCGTCCACCACCACCAGCGGGATATTGTAATGGTCGCGGAACATGGTCTCGACCTGCTCGCGCTCGTTGAGCCGCAGCAGGCCGTGATCGACGAAAACGCAGGTCAGCTGGTCGCCGATCGCTTCGTGAATGAGAATGGCGGCGACGGAGCTATCCACCCCGCCCGACAGGCCGCAGATGACCTTGCCATCGCCCACCTGCTCGCGGATTTCCGCGATCTTGGTGTCGCGATAGGCGGCCATGGTCCAGTCGCCCGCCAGCCCGCAAACCTTGTGCACGAAATTGGCGAGCAACTTGCCGCCATCGGGCGTGTGGACGACTTCGGGGTGGAACTGCGTGCCGTAATATTTGCGCTGTTCGTCTGCGATGACCGCGAAGGGCGCACCATCGCTGGTGGCGACGATTTCGAAGCCATCGGCAAATTGCGTCACCTTGTCGCCGTGGCTCATCCAGACCTGGTGGCGTTCGCCTTCCTGCCACAATCCGTCGAACAGCGCGCAATCCTTGGTGACGGTGAGGAAAGCACGGCCGAATTCGCCGCCCTCACCGGTCTCATGCCCGGGCCGCACTTCACCGCCCAGCTGGTGCGTCATCACCTGCTGACCATAGCAAATGCCGAGGATCGGCAGGCCGCTGTCGAACAGCACTTGCGGGGCTCGGGGCGAGCCGTCATCGGGCACGCTGGCGGGCGATCCCGACAGGATAATGCCCTTGGGCTGCATGCGCTGAAACGCCTCTTCCGCCATGCTGAACGGAGCGATTTCGGAATAGACGCCCGCCTCGCGCACACGGCGTGCGATCAGCTGGGTCACCTGGCTGCCGAAGTCGACAATTAGGATGGAATCGGGCCTGATATCGGAGTCGTGATCTGCGTGCATGGCCGCGCTCTGCCCAATGCGGCGAACGCTGTCCAGCATCGGCGGAAAAGTGCGCCCGGACGGTCAGTTGCAAAACACGCAACACTTGTCGATTATTTCACAATTGAAATATAATCGAACCCGCGCCACATGCGTTTCGACGAGGCGATCCGGGCCTAACCGGACCGCTTCGAGACTATATCAAAGGACATGTAACCATGCGCAACGCTGCCGCGAATATCCTGGCATCGCTCGCAGCTGTTACCGTCAGCACTTTCCTGCTGCTCGGCATCATCTGAGGCGCGATACTACGCAATTCCAACTTCGGGCCCGGGGGTGACCCCTCCCCCTTCCCCCTACAGCCTCGGGCCTACCAAATGGCCGCTCCGCGATCATCGGAGCGGCCATTTTCTTTTGGCGGAAGATTAGGAGCCGTAGGCGGTCAGAGGCGAGCGAGAAGGGCGTCCATCGCCTCGCGCTGGTCGGCGCTGGCAAATTCGCGCATCTCGCTGATGATCGTGCGCGCTTCGGAATTGCGCCCATTGGCGATCAGCGCATTGGCATAGTGCCAGCGAATTTGCAGGTTGCCGGGCTGTGCCTGGTAGGCATCGGTCAAATGGCGCAGACCCTCGCTGCGATTGCCGTTCTCCAGCAATGCCCAACCCAGCGTATCGTCAACGCGAGGGTCGCGCGGTGCGAGTTCATGCGCCTGGCGCGCGAAGGTCACTGCCCTGCCTGTCTCGCCATTGCGGACCGCGGCCATGGCGGCATTGTTGAGGATGACGGCATCGTTATCGCCGCCCTGCTCGATAAGCGCTGTGTAGAGGCGCAGCGCCTCGGCATTGTCGCCCGCCATCAGCGCTTCCTGCGCAGCGCGTGCATTGGTGGCGAAGCTTTCCGGGCGCGCATCGCCCAGCCGCGCTGCGAAACGGTCTTCCTCGCCCAGCTCTTCTGCCAGATGCGATGCAAGCGCCAGCATTTGCGGCGTCGCGGTGGCGCTGTCGGCAAGCGGTGCGACCCGATCCCACGCATCACGCGTGCGGCCCTCTTCCTGCAGGATGCGCGCCAGCACGGTTGTCGCATGGACATGGCCGGGCTGCATGCCGAGGAATCGCTCGAAATGGCCCATCGCCTGCGCCGGGAAACCGCGCAGATAGGCGACTTCGCCCATCAGCAGGCGGCCCTGCGGAATCCGGCCGATCGCGCTTTCGCCGCTCTGCAACACCGCATGCGCCTCATCCAGATCGCCCTCGACGAAGGCGATCTTGGCTTCGAGCAGCAGCGCCATGGGATGGCCGGGCGCGACGGCGAAAATCGATTCCAGACGACCCTGAGCGTCTTCGAGACGACCCAGATCAGCTTCGACGGCTGCCAAAGCGAACAGCGCGCCGATGTCACTGGGATGCGCCTCATGCGCGCGGGCGTAGAATTCCAGCGCACCCTCGTGGTCGGATCGCTGTGCGCGCAATTGCCCCGCCAGCATCAGCGCTTCGAGATTCTCGCCATCGGCTGCCAGCGCGCGGGTGGAGTAGTCCTTCGCCGCATTCACCTGCAATTGCGAGAGCGCCATCCCGCCGCGCAGCGCGAGCAGCATGGCGCTGTGCGGATAAGTCTCTAGCGCGGCATCGGCCCGGGCAAAAGCCTCCTCTGTCCGCTCCAACTCTCCGAGCGCGCGGATAGCGGCCCATTCACCCAGCGCGGCGGGCGCAGCATCGGCCTGCGAGATCGCCAGCTCGTATTCCTCGCGCAGCGAGGCGGCATGTGCGCTGAGCGCCAGCACATCGGTCGGAGCCGTGCCCTGATCCTGCAGCATGTCGATCACACGCTGCGCGGATTCGCCATCGCCCAGCGCCAGCAGCGTGCGGACATACAAGTCGGCGGTTTCGGCAGACGGGTTCTCGCCCTGCATCGCTTCGGCCAGCGCCACGCGGGCCGTGCGATAGTCGTGCGCTTCGTAAGCTGCCGCGCCCTCGGCAGCCGGATCGCCGCCTGCAAAACCGCAGGAAACCGTTGCCAGAGCCAGAGCGGGCGCGAGAAGAATTTTGCCGATTTTCATGAGCGCGATCCTTACGGAAAAGGCTTTAAGGACGGGTTAGGATGGCAGGTACGAAAAGGGCGGCCAGTCTCGCGACTGCCGCCCTTTCGCTCGTCAGTGTGACAGTCCGCCTCAGGCAGCGACCTTGCGGCGGCGGCGCATGCCCCATGCACCCAGCAGGCCGAGACCGAACAGCGCGAGGCCAGCGGGAGCCGGAACCTGCGTCGGCGCATGTGTCAGGTCGAAATTGATGTCCCAATGACGCAGCGCATTGCCGTGCGGGTCGAGGATGTTGAGCCATGATGAGCCGCCGAAATCGCGGGTGAAGTCGTTCGCGCCCGGGCCGAACTGGAACACGGTGTTTCCGGCGAACGGATCCATCGGATTGAGCGTAAAGATCTGGCCGCCGATCATGATCGTGCCCATCGCGTCGGTGAAATAGTCCTGCGTGGCCGGATCGTAGGGGCCGCCGCCCGCCTTGTAATCGAAGCCGGTACCATCGAGCGTGTCGAGCAGGCCGGACAGCGTCAGGTCGAGCGTGGCGACTTCGCCCAGCTGGTTGATCGCCGTGCCAGTAAAGGTGCCGGTGCCATTGTCGGTATCGACCGAGAACGTCGTGCCGTCCTGGAAGGCGTAGCGCTTGTTGCAGCTGTCGGAGGTGAAAGCGTTGTTGGTCCACAGCCCATGCGGGCAATTGCCGCCGGTCGCATTGGACACGTCGTAATTGATGACTTCCGCCTGAGCGGGCGCTGCGAAGGCCATGGCAATGATGGCCGCGCCGGTTGCGAGTTTGATCTTCATCACGATACCCCGTTCGATAAATCCCTGTTGCGTTGACGATGCAGCAACCATGCGACGCGCGTCATCGCCATCGATTCGCTGTGGCTGTCTCGCATTGGGTCACTTCCTGCTGGCCGGCAGGAAAGCGTAATAGGCGGTGGAAAAGCGGCGCAGGCAAGCGCTCCAGCCTTTCTGAACGGGGCGGCAATGCCTATATCGTGAAGCATGAGCGACACCCCCGAAAAAGCGCGCCAGAACGGCGAATACAGTTCCGATAGCATCAAGGTCCTGAAAGGCCTCGACGCGGTGCGAAAGCGCCCCGGCATGTATATCGGCGACACCGACGATGGCAGCGGCCTGCACCACATGGTGTTCGAGGTGAGCGACAACGCCATCGACGAGGCGCTGGCAGGTCATTGCGACCTGGTGCTGATCGAGCTCAACCCCGACGGCAGCGTGTCGGTGGAAGACAACGGACGCGGCATTCCGGTTGACATCCACAAGGAAGAGGGCGTCTCCGCGGCAGAGGTCATCATGACCCAGCTTCATGCGGGCGGGAAGTTCGAGAACACCAGCGACGACAACGCCTACAAGGTGTCGGGCGGCCTGCACGGCGTGGGCGTCTCGGTTGTAAACGCCCTATCCGAATGGCTGGAGCTGGAAGTTTGGCGCAATGGGAAAAGCCACACGATGCGCTTCGAGCACGGTGACGCGGTGAACTCGCTTACCATTACGGGCGATGCGCCGCCGGTGGAAAGCAATGGTGATGATAACGGCCTCAAGAAGGGTACGCGCGTCACCTTCATGCCCAGCACCGACACGTTCAAGAACGTCACCGAGTTCGATTTCGAGAAGCTGGAGCATCGCTATCGCGAGCTCGCTTTCCTTAATTCGGGCGTGCGCATCCTGCTGCGCGACAACCGGCCCGAGGAGCCGATTGAGCACGACCTCTTCTACGAAGGCGGCATCGCAGCCTTCGTCAAATGGCTGGATCGCAACAAGCAGCCACTGGTGCCGGAGCCGATTTCCGTGTCCGCCGAGAAGGACGGGATCGGCATCGATGTCGCGCTGGAATGGAATGACAGCTATTACGAAAACGTCCTCACCTTCACCAACAACATCCCGCAGCGAGATGGCGGCACGCACCTCGCCGCTTTCCGCGCGGCGTTGACGCGCACGCTCAACAACTACGCGACCAGCTCCGGCCTGCTGAAAGGCGGCAAGATTTCGCTGTCCGGCGAGGATATGCGCGAAGGGCTGACCGCCATCGTTTCGGTCAAGCTGCCCGACCCCAAATTCTCCAGCCAGACAAAGGACAAGCTGGTCAGCTCCGAAGTGCGCTCTCCATTGGAAAGCCTGATCGGCGAAAAGATGACCGAGTGGCTGGAAGAAAACCCCAACGACGCCAAAACGATCATCCAGAAGATCATCGATGCCGCCGCCGCTCGTGAAGCGGCCCGCAAGGCGCGCGAGATGAGCCGCAAGGGCGCGATGAGCGTCGCCAGCCTGCCCGGCAAGCTGTCCGATTGCCGCGAGCGCGATCCGGCCAAGTCCGAAATCTTCCTGGTCGAGGGTGACTCCGCAGGCGGCTCGGCAAAGTCGGGCCGCGATTCCAAATATCAGGCAATCCTGCCGCTCAAGGGCAAGATCCTGAACGTGGAACGCGCGCGTTTCGACAGGATCATCAGCTCCAAGGAAGTCGGCACGCTGATCCAGGCCATGGGCACAGGCCTTCGCGACGAGTTCAACTTGGAAAAGCTGCGCTATCACAAGATCGTGATCATGACCGATGCCGACGTGGACGGCGCGCATATCCGCACCCTGCTGCTCACCTTCTTTCACCGCCAGATGCCCGACATCATCAAGGCCGGACACCTCTTCATCGCCCAGCCGCCGCTGTTCAAGGTCGCCAAGGGCAAGAGCGAGGTTTACCTGAAGGATCAGGGCGCGCTCGATCGCTACCTGGTGACGGCGGGCCTCAATGATCGCGTGCTGGAAACGGCAGGCGGTGCCCGCTCCGGCGCAGACTTGGCAGACCTCGTCGATAAGGCGCTATTGCTGAAGAACCTGCTCGCTTTCGCGCCGAAGAAATATGATCCGGCAGTGATAGAGTCGATGGCGATGGCGGGCGCGCTGGGGCCGGACATGTCGGTTGCTGATCGCAATACCGCGCTTTCGCAGGCCGCCGCTCAGTTGCAGCTAGGCGATGGCGAAGCCGAATGGTCGGCCCGCGTTACCGATGATGGAGATGTACGCTTCGACCGCGTATGGCGCGGCGTGGCCGATGTCCACCTGATCGACGCCAAGTTCCTCGACAGCGCAGAAGCGCGCAAGCTGCACAAGCGCGGCATCGAGCAGGCAGACACCTACGCGTCGCCCACCAGGCTCGTAAAGTCTGGCAGCGAGCAAGCTGCGCCTGTCGGCGACAATCCAGACGAAACCGATGCGGATACGCCCGCCTTCGATCCTGACACGGCGATTACCCGGCCCACGCAATTGCTCGAAGCCGTCATGGCGGCAGGTCGCCGTGGCCTCTCCGTCAGCCGCTATAAGGGGCTGGGCGAAATGAATGCCGAACAGCTTTGGGAGACGACGCTGGACCCGGACAATCGCGAATTGCTGCAGGTGAAGGTGGAAGATGCCGACGTGACCGATGAGATCTTCACCCGCCTGATGGGCGATGTGGTCGAACCGCGCCGTGAATTTATTCAGGACAATGCGCTGAACGTCGCGAATTTGGACGTTTAACGTCTAGCTCAGCACTCGATTACGTTGACGGCCAGCCCACCCTGGCTCGTCTCCTTGTATTTGCTGCTCATGTCGAGGCCGGTCTGGCGCATCGTCTCGATCACCTGATCGAGCGACACGCAGGGCTGGTCTGCGGCCACCAGCGCCAGCCGCGCTGCGTTTACCGCCTTGACTGCGCCGACCGCATTGCGCTCGATGCAGGGGATTTGCACTAGCCCGCCGACAGGATCGCAGGTCAGGCCGAGATTGTGCTCCATGCCGATCTCGGCGGCATGCTCGATCTGCTGCGGCGTGCCGCCCCATGCCGCCGCGAGGCCTGCCGCCGCCATGGAGCAGGCGACGCCCACTTCGCCTTGGCAGCCCATTTCCGCCCCGGAAATGCTGGCGCGCTGCTTGTACAGCATGCCGATACCTGCCGCCGTCAGGAGGAAACGGCGCACCCGCACGCGGTCGCAGCCATCCTCGGTTTCACAATAATGATGCAGCACGGCGGGGATGATTCCCGCCGCGCCATTGGTGGGCGCGGTGACGACGCGGCCCCCGGCGGCATTCTCCTCGTTCACTGCCATGGCGTAGACATTGAGCCAGTCGAAAATGCGTTCGCTCTCATTCGCGCCTTCGGTCGTCTGCAATCGCTCGAACAATTGGGGGGCGCGGCGTTTGACGTTGAGGCCGCCGGGCAGCTGGCCGGGGCTGGTCAGCCCGCGGTGGATACAGGCGCGCATCACATCCCAGATCGCATCGACGGCTGCCAGCGTCTCTTCGCGCGGGCGGATGCAATCCTCGTTCGCCAGCACGATCTCGTCGACGTTCAGGCCCTGCGCCTGGCAGTGTTCCAGCAAATCGCAGGCCGAACCGAATGCGAATTGCGGCGTCGGCCCCACATTGATGAGGTCATTCTCCGCCTTGTTGGTCAGTTGCCTCTCGCTGGCGATGAAGCCGCCGCCAACGGAATAGTAGGTGACATCCAGCAGGATCTTCCCAGCACCATCGAAGAAGCTCACGCACATCTCGTTTGGATGCAGTTCGGGGAAGATGTCGCCGCGCAGGTCGATATCTCTGGCAGGATCGAACGCGATTTCACGCTCTCCGCCGAGCAGCAGGGTCTTGCGCGCTTTCACGGCCGCAACGACGGCGTCTGCCTCGTCCGGGTCGATTGCGTCCGGCACCTTGCCGCTGAGGCCGAGGATGCTCGCCTTGTCCGCGCCGTGGCCGATGCCGGTCAGCGCCAGCGATCCGCGCAATGAAACATGGGCGCGTGCCACTTTCTCTAGCAGCCCTTCGCCCCGCGCGTCCTCGACTGCACGCAAGGCAATCCGCATCGGCCCGACCGTATGCGAGCTGGACGGACCGATGCCGACTTTGAAGATATCCAGAACCGAAAGCACGCGCGTATTGCCTCATCCCCGGGTCGCGGCAGGATGGCCCCGACCAATCGTTTCGGCTGTTACTATTTCCGTGACCGCCTGTCACCGACCATTGCAGCGCCTTCGCTTTCACCGCATGAAGATGCGGTCACAAATGGGGGAGGACCGAACATAATGCAGGATGCGCAGGCGAAGGGTCTGGAGAATGCAGGCTTCCTGCTCTTTATCGCGCTGGTCACGCTGGCGCTCTTGTTCGTCGTGTGGCCGTTCGCTGCGCCGCTGCTCTGGGCGACGCTGGCGGCGATCATGTTCCAGCCGCTCTACCGCAAGGTCCTCGGCTGGCGGAAAGGCCGTGAAAGCCAGGCAGCCGGGTTGGCGCTGCTGGTTATCACCATCGCCGTCATCATTCCCGCTTTCATTCTGGGCAGCATCGTCGTCGGCGAGGCGGTGGGCGTGTTGACCGCGTTCCGCGAGGGCGCAATCGACGTGTCGACCTGGCCCGAAGCGGTGCTGGCCGCCCTGCCCGAAACGCTGCGAGCCCCGCTGGCGGATGCCGGATGGAACGATCTGCCCACCGTTAGAGAACGAGCGCAGGATTTCGTCGAGCAGAGCCTCGGCCTGATCGCGCAGCAGGCTGTGGCCATCGGCGGCAGTGTATTCGGCTTCGTGCTGGCACTGGGCGTGGGACTGTATGTGCTGTTCTTCCTGCTGCGCGACGGCAGCCGTATCGGCCCGCAAATCCTCGCCGCGCTTCCCATGCCGCACGATATCGCCGTGCGGATGGGCGACAAGTTCCTCGCCATCGTGCGCGCGACGATCAAGGGCTCCATCGTGGTGGGCCTTGTGCAAGGCGCGCTCGGCACGCTTACCTTCTTCATCGTCGGCGTGCCGTCCGCCATCCTGTTCGGGCTGCTGATGGCGATCTTCTCGCTACTACCCGCGCTCGGTCCTGCCATCGTGTGGGGACCGGTGGCGATATACCTGCTGGCGACAGGCGAAATCTGGCAGGGTGTGGTGGTGATCGCATCGGGCGTGGCGGTGATCGGCATGGCGGACAATGTGCTGCGCCCGATACTGGTGGGCCGCGATACCGGCATTCCCGACTGGGTCATCCTCGTCACGACGCTGGGCGGCATTGCGCTGCTGGGCCTGTCGGGCATTGTCATTGGCCCACTTGTGGCAGGGCTTTTCCTCGCCGCATGGTCCATACTCGCGGAACAACGCGGAGTCGTGCTGGAGGAAGAGCATGCGGACATCGAAGAAACGGCATAATACGGCGCTGGCGTTTGCCGCAGCACTGACGAGTGTTCCAAGCGCACTTGCCGCGCAGGAGACGCTGGACGAGACGATGTGCCGCAATGGCGCGTTCTCCGGCGACGGCGACATCCAGCGCGGACGCATCGTGGGCGATGGACGGGCCTATCTTCTGGATGACATGGATGGCTGCCCCGAAATTGCGGAATGCCGGCAGCTTGGCAGCCCCTATCTGGTCACTGGCAACGAGGTGCTCGTCAGCAAGATCCGCATGGATTTCGCCTGCGTATACTACAAGGCAGAAGTCGGAGGCAGTGCGGGCTATGTCCCGGTCGAGCGGATCGAGATGATCGCGACGGATCTCCTGCCCGCAGCGACAGACTGGACCGGCTTGTGGGACGACGGCGCTTCCGCCGACATCACGATCAGGCTTGGCGATGACGGACCCTATGCCACGGGCAATGCCGTATGGCCTGGCCGGAATGCCGACTCCCAATACGGCCCCAATATTGGAGAGCTGGACGGGCGGCTCACGATCCTCGGTCGCCGCGCGCGCTATGATGATGGCTATTGCCGGGTCGACATAACCCTGTTGGGGGACATCCTGGTCGCGCATGACAATATGCGCTGCGGCGGCATGAATGTGACATTCCGGGGCGTTTACAGGCGGCGCTGACAGGGGGCCGGCCTTGCAATCGGCAGCCCCTGTACCCGATATGATAGGCATGAACGGCTTTCGCGCAGCACCGGGATCATCACAGGAACAATTCGGCAGGCTGCTACTAGCCGCCTTGTTGATCCTGTTCCTACCCGCGCTGCCTTTCGGCTATGTCCTGATCTACCCCTTTCACATCCTCACCACGTGGTTCCACGAGATGGGCCATGGGCTGACCGCGCTTGCTCTTGGGCATGGATTTAAAGAACTCGTCATCCTGCCCGACGGATCGGGCTGGGCATCCTCGCGGCTGGCAGTGGATACGTCCGGCTTGTCGCACGCGCTCATCGCCATGGGCGGACCGCTGGGGCCGAGCGCGGTCGGGGCTCTGCTGATCCTCGCCAGCGCCGCGCGCAAATACTGGCGACCTACGCTGTTCGTGCTCGCCGCCGTCATTGCGGTCTCGACCCTGATCTGGGTGCGCAGCCTGACCGGATGGATCGTGCTTCCCGCGCTGGCCGCGGGCATAGCGCTCATCGCGTGGCGCAGCCGTGACAGCGTGCAGCTTTTCACGCTGCAATTCCTCGGCGTGCTCGCCGCCCTCTCCATGTTCCGCGACTGGGATTACCTGTTCAGCGAGAGCGCCGTAATCGGCGGCAATGTCATACTGTCGGACACCGGCGCGATGGAAGCGCATCTGTGGCTGCCGCATTGGGTATGGGCGAGCATCATCATCGGCCTGTCGGGCTGGATGATCGGCGCGAGTCTGAAATACGCGCTGTCGCGCTGCTTTTAGCGGTCGCCCTCGCGCACTTCGCTTTCATCCACCAGAAACCACACGCAGGCCGCCGCTCCAAAGGCAAGGGCGCTGCAAACCCATGCCGTTTGCGAGAACCCACTCACCAGCGTTTGCGGGTCGGCCTCTCCGCCCGTCAGCACGAAGCCGAGCAGCGCGGTAGCGATCAGGCCGGCTGTGCGAGAAATGGCATTGTTTACACCCGAGGCGATGCCGGTGAAGCGGTCGGCCACGGCATTGATCACCGCCGTGGTCAGCGGCGCGACGCTGGTCGCCATGCCCAGCGCCATTACGATGAGGCCGGGCAATATGCCGGTCCAATAGCTCGCTTCCGGCCCGTTCATGATTGCCATCAGCGCAAAGCCCGCGCCCACCAGCACCGGCCCGATGGTGAGCGTCCGCCTGATCCCGAGCTTGGTCGCCAGCCCGCCGACGCGGCGCGACAGCAGGCCCATGATGAGCGGAAAGGGCAGCATCGCCGCCCCCGCGCCGGTCGCGCTGTAGCCATAGGCATTGATCAGCATCAGCGGCAGCAGCACCAGCAGCGCGCCCAGCGCGGCGTAAAGAAGCAGCGTCAGCAGCGAAATGCCGGTGAAGGAGCGCGAGCCGAAAATGCCGAGCGGCAGCATCGCCTTCTGCCCCTTTTTGTGCTCGACGACGACGAAGCCCGCCAACGCAGCGAGGCCCAGGCCCAGTGCACCCAGATTGGCAGCGGCAAACCCGCTCTCCGGCAAAGCGACGAGGCCATAGACCGCCGCGCCCAGTCCCAGCGTCACGAGCACCGCGCCCGGTATATCGAGAGGTGCGCAATCCTCTTCATCCTCGCGGCTTTCTGCTATGGAGCGGTAGCCGAAAGCAAGCGCCGCTGCGGCCAGCGGCAGGACAATGGCAAACGCCCAGCGCCAGTTCTGCCAGTCCACCACCACGCCGCCCGCCAGCGGGGCGACCGCACCGGCGATCGCGCCTGCCGCAGCCCATGAGCCCACCGCCTTGCCGCGCTCCTCGCCGGAAAAGGCATCAGCAAGGATGGCGAGGCTGTTTGGTGCGATCAGCGCTGCGCCCAAACCCTGTACCGCGCGGGCTGCCAGCAGCCATTCCAGCCCCGGCGCGAACACACAGGCCACTGTCGCAGCGGCATACAGCCAAAGCCCCAGCATAAAGAACCGCTTGCGCCCATAGCGATCGCCCAGCGCACTGCCGACCAGCACGAGCGCCGACAGCGGGAGCAGGTAGGAATTTACGATCCATTGCAGGCCCGCAGCGTCGGTGCCGAGATCGGTCTGCATCTGCGGCAGGGCGACATTGACGATGGCACCCATCACGAAGGCGAGGCTGGAGCCGAGAACCGTCGCGATCAGGGTGCCGGTTTGCGACGGACAGGTGCCGCTGCCCTGCCGCCCCTGTGTTTCGTCGCATGGCGGCGCAACGGCGATGGCCATGGCTCAGCCCTCCTTCTCGCTTGGCGGCATGGGGATGAAGGCCGATGTCCGTGCCTTGTAGCGCTCATATTCATCGCCGTAGCGTTCGCTCATGCCCTCCTCGGTCAGCGCCGCGCCCGACCATTTGACGAGCGTGAAGGTCAGGAAAATCGGGCCGATTATAGTCCAGATCACGACGCCGGTGTCGACACTCATCGCGACCAGCCAGATGCCCCACCACGCGCAGGCATCGCCGAAATAGTTAGGGTGGCGGGTATAGCGCCACAGCCCGCTATCCAGTACTTCGCCTTCGGGGCGATCGCTCGCCTTAAAGCGCGCCAACTGCCAGTCGCCGACCCATTCGAAGAAGATACCGGTGAGGTAGAGCGCCAACCCCAAATAGCTGAGCCACGACAGGGTGTCTGTCGGCCCCGCTGCAAGGATACCGACCTGCGCCGGGCTGCACACGGCAAACAGCAGTACGCTTTGCAACAGCCATACTTTCCAGAGCGCGGTACGGTCCCAGTGCCCCTTCTCGCGCGCATCGGCGAGCATGTCCTTATAACGCTCGTCCTCGCCATTGCGCAGGAAACGGCGCAGCAGGTGAATGCCCAGCCGCACGCCCCAGGCCACGACCATGACCAGCAGGAGCGTCGCCAAGGTACCGCGCTGATCCAGTTGCCACCAGCTCAGCGTAGCCAGCACGGCCATGCCGAAGCCCCATACGCTGTCGACAAAGCTGACCTTGCGGATCGCCAGCGATATGAGCCAGAAGCCGAGAGCCGCCGCCAGCCAGATGGCGGCATTCAGGCCCAGCGCTTCGATCACTCTACAGACTCTCTCTGTCGGCCCGGACTGTCCAATTCGCCGCGCGCTTGCGCCGCCAGCGTGTCAAAACGCGGGCAGTGCGGCATTTGCGTTTTGTAGAATGCCGCGATCTCTTCGAGGTCGGCGTGAAAATCGCCGGTCGGCATCACCGGATCGCCCACCACGCCCACGCCCGTTTCGATATCGAAGCTGACCGGCACGATCGGCACCTGCGCGGCCATGGCCATGTGGTAGAAACCGCTGCGCCAGCGCCCGTCGCTTTCTCGGCTGCCTTCGGGAGCGATGACCAGCGCCAGCTCGTCCGCCTGCGCAAAAGCGTCGGCCACCGCCTGCACGTAGCCACCCTTGCGCGAGCGATCAACCGGCGTTCCGCCCATATCCTTCATGAAGCGCGTCATCGGCCATTTGAAGAGCGTGTGCTTGCCCAGGAAGCTGGGCTTCACACCCATGTCTCGAACGGCTCCGGCGAAATAGATGAAATCCCAATTCGACGTGTGCGGTGCGCCCAAGAAGATGAATTTGGGAATATCAGGCGGGCTGCGGCGGACGGAAAAGCCTTTCATCCGGTAAAGCCATATCAGCGCGCGCCATACAAAGCGGGAGAGAAGGGTCGGTTTTATCTTATGTCCCCGTTGCGATAAGTGACCCTGCCCTAACTCGACCGGATTGGAAAGCCGTGCCTTTCGTGCAGGGCTGCAAGCAGAGCATCCTGCGTGTTGACGAAGCCACCTTCAGGAAAGGCGAGCGCGGGGCAGTTCTGGTTGTCTTCACCCAGTGCCTCGACCACCGGAACGCGAGGTTTTGTCCACGGCACGCGGATGACGTTGAGCCTCGCGCCAAGCTCGGGAAAGAGCGCGAGCAGGCCGTCCACCTCCACACAATCGCGGCAGAAATACTCGCCGTCGTCGTCGGTGTAGCTGCGCTCGAGAATGAAGAGGGTGTCTTTGGCCATGGTCATCCTGTCGCGCTGTGCCATTCGAACGCGGAAAAATGGGACTCACCGCGGACATAGGCATCCAGCACAACTGCCGCCTCCTCTCGCGAAATTCGGCTGCCAGCAAGCGGCGGGGGCCCGGAGAACATCCGCGCGAAAAACCCTTGCTTGGCATGAGGGGCCGACGGGGCGCCACCTCTGCGATATCCTGCCAAATGACCACCTGCGTCCCTTCGATACCATTCCAGAACGAATGCGCCATCTGTCGCCAGAACATTAAGCTGGTCGTCGGGATCGCGGATGAGGCATATGAAGCGATTTTCCTGATCAGGTCGAGCCGCAACATCGGCAAGCGTAGAACGTATCCATACGGGGGTGGGGTCTACCATCGCCTCGTCTCCGGCAATGATGGCAGACCAGGTCACATCCTGAACACGCCGAAGCGCGGCGTCTCGGGTATCGGCGCTTCCAGACAGGCTGCAAGGCTCAGGCCCAGCACATCGCGCGTTTGCACGGGGTCGATCACTCCGTCATCCCATAGCCGCGCGGTGGCGTAATAGGAGTTTCCTTCGTCCTCGTATTTCTGGCGGATCGGGGCCTTGAACTCTTCGGCCTGTTCCTCAGTCCAGCTGTCGGCGTCGCGATGAACGGTGGCGAGCACGCTGGCCGCCTGCTCCCCGCCCATCACCGAAATGCGCGCATTGGGCCAGGTGAACATGAAGCGCGGGGAATAGGCCCGGCCGCACATGCCATAATTGCCCGCGCCGAAGCTGCCGCCGATCACCACGGTGATCTTGGGCACCTGTGCCGTGGCCACTGCCGTCACCAGCTTCGCGCCGTGCTTGGCAATCCCTTCCGCCTCATATTTCCCGCCGACCATGAAACCGGAGATATTCTGCAGGAACAGCAGGGGGATGCCGCGCTGGCAGGCAAGCTGGATAAAATGCGCGCCCTTCTGCGCGCTTTCGGAAAACAGCACGCCATTATTGGCAAGGATCGCTACCGGCATGCCCCAGATATGCGCAAAACCGCATACCAGCGTGCTGCCGTAATCACGCTTGAATTCGTGAAACTCGCTGCCGTCCACAATGCGCGCGATCACCTCGTGCACATCGTATGGCGCGCGCACATCGTCGGGGATGATGGCGTAGAGATCGTCGGCATCGAATTTGGGCGCTTGCGGTTCGCGAATGTCCAGCTTCGCTTTCTCGCTCTCGCCAAGATGGCTGACGATGTCGCGCACAATGGTGAGCGCATGTTCGTCATTCTCGGCAAGGTGGTCGACCACGCCCGATTTCTTCGCATGGAGCGCGCCGCCGCCCAGATCCTCTGCGCTGATTTCTTCGCCGGTCGCAGCTTTCACCAGCGGCGGCCCGGCGAGAAAGATTGTCCCCTGCTCGCGCACGATCACGCTCTCGTCGCTCATCGCAGGCACATAGGCACCACCCGCCGTGCAGCTTCCCATCACGCAGGCGATCTGCGGGATGCCCTTCGCACTCATGTTCGCTTGATTGTAAAAAATGCGCCCGAAATGGTCGCGGTCAGGGAAGACTTCGGCTTGGAACGGCAAGTTCGCCCCGCCGCTATCGACCAGATAGATGCACGGCAAATTGTTCGCCTCGGCTATCTCCTGCGCGCGCAAATGCTTCTTCACCGTCATCGGGTAGTAGGAGCCGCCCTTCACCGTCGCATCATTGGCCGCGATCATGACCTGACGGCCCGAGACGCGCCCGATGCCTGCAATGATGGAGGCCCCGTTCACATCGCCAGTATACATGCCGTTGGCCGCCAGCTGGCCGATTTCGAGGAAGGGTGAGCCCGGGTCGAGCAACCGCTCCACGCGTTCCCGTGGCAATAGCTTGCCGCGTGCGACATGCTTCTCCCGATGCCGCTCCGGCCCGCCCAGCGCCGCCTCGGCAACCTTGGCGCGCAGCTCTTCGGCGAGCGCCTGGTTGTGCGCGAAACGCGCCTTTGCATCGGGGCTCTCGCGATCGAGCGAAGTCGTCAGAACAGGTGCAGTCATTTTCCCTCCTGAAACGGGCCGTAGCGAGGTCACGGCGCAAGGCCAAGCGTGCGGTTCACGGCTGTCCGCGTTTGTGCCGTCGCCACAATACGATGAGCGCGATCGCCAGCGTAAGATCGAACAGGATCAGCAGCGCCCAGTTCTGGCTCTGGCTGTTGCCGACCAGCCGGGCCGTCGCCGGATCACCGGGCAGATAGCGGATCGGCGCGGTGGACAGGCCCGCCCAGAAATCCGCAGCGCCGTCTTCGATCTTTTCGCGCCCTTCGAAGGTCGTGCCGTCCACTTGGTAGCGATAGATTAGCGTGTCGCCTGTGCTGCGAAAGCCGGAATAGTCGCGAAGCTCGACAATCTCGGCGGTGGTGGGAATACCCTCCGCCTCCAGCGCCGCCGCGATGGCAGCGCCCCGGAACTGCCAGAAGTGTAGACCGGCAATCGCCAGAACGGCGATGGCGATCAAGATCCATGTTCGCAGCGGGGTCTGAGCCGACGTCAGTTTTGCTTTTCCGTCAATCTTGCCGGTCGTCTGACAGTAGAAGCCCCTCGGCATGCAGAGCGCGCAGACACTCATCGTCGTCAATGCGTTCAACCGTCGCCTGCAGGGCTTGGGGGTCGACTGCCGAACAGGGCTGGGCGGGGCCGGCGATCACCTTTTTGCAATAGGCGCAGGTCGCCTCTTCCTTCTGCGGTTCGGCATAGGCCTGTTCGGCCTCCAGCGTTCTGCCCGGCAGGAACCAGATGGCGCGGGCCAGATAGCCGAGCGAGCACAGCAGAACGCCCAGACCGATGCCGAGATTGGCGAAGAACAGTGCGAGATAAAAGCCCTCGTTACTGTCGGCCGAATTGGCCATAAGAGCTGACATCACGCCGATGATGATCAACATCCAGCCGATTGTCGTCGGTGTCGATCCGTCCGGTCTTTCGGTCATACTGCACCTCTCCGTTTTACGCGTCAGCCTGCCCCAATCAGTTCGCGCCCGATCAGCATCCGGCGGATCTCGTTCGTGCCTGCGCCGATATCCAGCAGCTTGGCATCGCGCAAATAGCGCTCCACCGGCCAGTCGGTCGTGTAGCCTGCGCCGCCCAATGCCTGCACCGCTTCGCCTGCCGCGCGGAAAGCATTCTCGCTGGAGAGCAGGATCGCGCCCGCCGCATCGAAGCGCGTCGTCTTGCCCGCATCGCAGGCTTTCGCCACGGCGTAGGCATAGGCGCGCGCGGATTGCAGGGCGACATACATGTCCGCCACCTTGGCCTGGATGAGCTGGAAATCGCCGATGCGCTTGCCGAACTGGTTACGCTCTCGGACGTAAGGAATGACGGTGTCGAGGCAGGCCTGCATGATACCGATCTGCACACCGCACAGCACCACGCGCTCGTAATCGAGCCCGCTCATCAGCACTTGCACGCCGCGCCCGACTTCGCCCAGCACGCTTTCTTGCGGAACGTGACAATCCTCGAACACCAGTTCGGAAGTGATCGAGCCCTTCATGCCCATCTTGTCGATCTTCTGGCCCGGACTGAACCCCGCCATGTCCTTCTCGATCAGGAAGGCGGTGATGCCTTTGGAGCCGCCTGCCGGGTCGGTCTTCGCGTAGACCACCAGCGTTTCGGCGACATGGCCGTTGGTGATCCAGAACTTCGTGCCGTTGAGCAAGAAGCCGCCCTGCACGGCGTCGGCCTTCAGCTTCATGCTCACCACGTCGGAGCCTGCCGCCGGTTCGCTCATGGCTAGGCTGCCCACATGCTCGCCCGAAATCAGGCCGGGGAGGTACTTTGCCTTCTGCGATGCATTACCCCAGCGGGCGATCTGGTTGACGCAGAGATTGGAATGCGCGCCGTAGGACAGGCCTACGGCAGCACTCGCGCGGCTGATTTCCTCCACCGCGATGGTGTGCTCCAGATAGCCGAGACCCGTGCCGCCATCATCTTCGCTCACCGTCATGCCGTGCAGTCCCAGCTCGCCCATTTCCGGCCACAGCTCGATCGGGAACCAGTCTTCGCGGTCGGCTTTCTCCGCCAGCGGCGCGACGCGTTCATCGGCGAAGCGCGCGACACTCTCGCGGATCATCTGCGCTTCTTCGGTCAGGCCGAAATCGAAATCGGGGGTGGCACGCATGGGACGGAAAACTCCTTTTCTGCGCCCGCCTGTAGCAACCGCACTGGCTCACGCAAACAGGTTGCACCAGAAACTTGGCGCGGCGCTAGGATTCACCGGCGTCTGCCACTATGTGTGCCGCCATGGTTCTCGAGGATGGCACGGCAATGGCGCAGATGACTGAGCCGCAAGCGGAATTTTCCGACGAGAGCGCGCGTCTCGAAGTGGTCGAAAGTTTCGACGCAGAGGCGCTGGAAGGCGACGCGGAACTGCAGGCCATCGTCGATTTCGCAGCCAAGCTGTGCGGCGCGCCGGTCTCGGTCGTCACGCTGCTGGAACAGGAGACACAGCGCTTCCTCGCCAAACAGGGTATCGAGGATATCTCCACACCGCGCAAAGCCGCGTTCTGCAACCAGACCATCGGCTCTGACGAAATGCTGGAAGTGATGGATGCTACCGTCGATCCGCGCTTTGCCGATAATCCGCTCGTCACCGATCCGCCCGACATCCGCTATTACGCCGGGCAGCCACTGGTGTCGGAAGAAGGCGCGTCGCTCGGTACGCTGTGCGTTATCGATACCAAGGCGCATGACGAGCCGCTTAGCGATTTCCAGCGGCAAGGCATGGCGGTGCTGGCACAAGCCGCAATCCGTCGCCTGGAAGCGCGCCGCAGTGCCAAGGTCGCCGAGCGCACCATTGCCGAGCGCGAGGAACGCCTGCGCCGCATGATCGAAGGCGTGCCGCAGATCGCATGGTCCGCCGATGCCGATGGCAATTTCGATTACTTCAACGGGCGCTGGAAAGAGGTGACCGGCACCGAGGCACCCCGCGTATCGTCGGACTGGCGACCGTTCGTCCATCCGGACGATGCCGACGAAGTGTTTGCCGAATGGCAGCGCTGCTTTGCCGCGAGTGAGTCGTTTGAAGTGGAATATCGGCTGAAGCAGGCAGACGGATCGTGGGAATGGGTGCTCTCGCTCGCCGTGCCGGTGGCCGAGCGTGGCGGCGATGCAGTCCGCTGGTTCGGCACGCTGACCGACATCCATGAAGTCCGCGCTGCGCTGGAAGAGCGCGACCTGCTCACGCATGAGCTCTCACACCGGATCAAGAATATCTTTGCCGTGGTCATCGGTCTGGCAACGCTGAAAGCACGCAACACGCCCGAACACGCGCCTTTCGCGAAGGAGCTTACCGACGTGCTGTCTTCGCTTGGCCGCGCGCACGAATTCGTGCGCCCTCATGGCAGCGGTCATCAGGAGAGCCTGCAGGGCCTGCTGACGACTCTCTTCTCGCCCTATATCGGGCCTGCCGGGCCGCGCGTGAAGGTGTCCGGCATCGATACCGAGGTGAGTGCCCGCGCCGCTACGCCGATTGCCTTGGTGTTCCACGAATTGGCGACCAATTCGGCCAAATACGGCGCGCTCTCGGTCGATGGCGGCCATGTCACACTGGAAGCCGAGGATTGCGGCGACACGATTGCGCTGACATGGCGCGAGCATTGCGGGCCGCCGGTCAGCGATGGCGGACACCGCGGCTTCGGTTCGCGCCTCGTCGAAATGAGCGTGACCGGCCAGCTCCAGGGTACGTGGGAACGACATTTCGAGCGCGACGGGCTGGTGGCCGAACTGACCATGGCGAAAGCCGCCCTCGCCGACTGAATGGGGGATGCCGCCCCTGATTTCCTGCGCATTGCGGGTCTTAGCAAAACCTATGATGGTGCGCGGGCGGTCGATACCGTTTCGCTGGAGATCGGCGCGGGCGAATTCGTCGCTCTGGTGGGTGCGTCCGGCTCCGGAAAGTCGACCTTGCTCAAATGCGTGAACAGGCTCGTCGAACCCGATGAGGGGTCGGTGCAGATTGATGGGCAGGACACAGCCGGCCTGCCGCCTGCCGAATCGCGCCGACGCATCGGTTACGTGTTCCAGGGCATCGGCCTTTTCCCGCACCTGACCGTCGCGCAGAATATCGCCCTGCCCTCGCGCCTCGAAAGCAACGCGCTTTCGGCCGACCGCATTGCCGAATTGCTGGCGCTCGTCGAGCTGGAGCCGGAGATGGCCCAGCGCATGCCGTCCGAATTGTCCGGCGGGCAACGCCAGCGTGTCGGCGTGGCGCGTGCGCTGTCGAGCGAAAGCCATTTGCTGTTGATGGACGAACCCTTCGGCGCGCTCGATCCGCTGACGCGCGGCGAATTGGGAAAGCGCGTTCGACGCTTGCACGACCAACTGCACCTCACGACAGTTCTCGTGACGCATGACATGGCCGAGGCGCTGTTGCTGGCAACCCGCGTTCTGGTGATGGATTCAGGGCGGATCGTGGCGGACGAAACACCTGCCGCGCTGCTCTCGGGCGCGGGTGGCGAGGTAGCGCAGGCGCTTGTCGATGTGCCCCGCGCGCAGGCAGAGGCTCTTTCGGGGATCGCCCGATGAGTGCGGTATGGGACGCGCTGCTGGGCCTCGGCCCGCAATTGGCGGATCACGTCCTGCTCAGCGCGGCCGCCGTGGCGTTGGGCATTGCCCTCGCCCTTCCCCTCGCCATCTGGGCTAGCCGTTCCCCATCTGTCGCGCGCGTGGCGTTAGGCTTTGCCAGCCTCGTGCAGACTATCCCGGCGCTGGCCCTGCTGGCGCTGTTCTTCCCCATCCTTCTCGCTGCCCGGGCACTGCTGGGCGATGGCTTGCCAACGCTCGGCTTCCTGCCCGCATGGCTGGCGCTGGCGCTTTACGCCTTGCTGCCCATTCTGCGCAACGCCGTGACCGCGATCACCAATATCGATCCCGAACTGGTGGAAGCGGCGGACGGCCTGGGCATGACCGGATGGCAGAAATTACGCCTTGTCGAGGCTCCGCTGGCCGCGCCTTTTATCATGGCGGGCATCCGCACGGCGAGCGTGTGGACCATCGGCGCGGGGACGCTGGCGACGACGATCGGACAACGCTCGCTGGGCGATCCGATCTTCGCCGGATTGCAGACGCAGAACTGGGCGCTGGTCCTGGCGGGCTGCATCGCCAGCGCCGGACTTGCCTTGACGGCAGACGCGTTGTTCGGGCTGGTCCAGCGCGGACTAGCCGAGCGACGCCCCCGCCGCGTGCTGGCAGGCGCTTTGCTGGCGATTGGCGGCGTGGCCCTAGCCGCAGCATCGCTGGTCGATTGGCGCGGCGAGGATGCGGAGGAAACGGTTGTGATCGGCGCGAAGGGCTTCTCGGAACAATATATTCTCGCCCGCGCCATCGGCATCACGCTGGAAGAGGCCGGCTATGCCGTGGAATATCGCGACGGGCTGGGATCGGCGGTCGTCCACAACGCCGTCACCAGCGGGGCGATCGACATCGCCGTAGATTACACCGGCACGATCTGGACCAACCAGATGGGCCGCAGCGATAATCCCGGCCGCGATGCGATGTATGATGCACTGGCTGCATGGGAAGCCGAAACCTCGGGCGCTCTGGTGCTGGGGCGGCTCGGCTTCGAAAATGCTTACGGACTGGCCGTGCGCGCAGAAACGGCGAACATGCGCGGTATCGAGACGATAACCGATCTCGCCAATGTCGCGGGCGAGATGACGATCGGCGGCGATCCGGAGTTTTTCGAGCGGCCTGAATGGTTCGGCGTGCGCGACGCCTATGGCCTGCAATCTGCCGACCGGCGCAATTTCGCGCCGACTTTCATGTATAGCGCGCTCGGCTCGGGCGAGGCCGATGTGATCAGCGCCTATACGTCGGACGGGCGGATCGCTGCCGACGGGTTGAGGGTGCTGGACGATCCACTGGGCGCGTTCCCGAATTACGATGCGATCATTCTGCTCTCGCCCGACAGCGGTGCCAATGAGGCATTGGTGGAGGCGTTGCAGCCTCTTGTCGGCTCGGTCGATGTGGGGACGATGCGGCAGGCCAACCTCATGGTCGACCGCGACGAGAACAAGCGCACCCCCCAGCAGGCTGCGCGCTGGTTGCTCGCGCAAATCGCGCGTTAATCCGTCCCAAACCCGGCACCGTCGGGCCAATCCCGTCCGGCGAGGCCCATCACCTTGAACAGCTCACCCATCTGGTCCGGCGCGGTAAGGCGGTCTTTCGCGCGCATCAGCGCCTCCCGGTGCTGCGGTGCAAACTCGGCAAGCGCCTCCGCGCGCTCGTCGATACCCAGCCGGGTGAGGAACTCGCCCTGCGTAACCGTGCCCAGCACGCGCGCATCGCGGGAGCGGGCGATCTGCGCCATTTGCGCAAAATCGACATGGGCGGTGATGTCGCTATCGCCCGGCGCATCGAAAATGCCGATCTTCCGGTGGTCCTTCACCGCCTGCACGCTCGAGCCGTGGCGTCCATCGGCGTGCCCGTAATCGATGAACAGCGCGGCACCGCCCTGTTCTTTCAGCCGGCCCGCAACTTCGAACAGCGCCGATGCCGATGCGGGCGATGTTTCAATCACCGAACCGGCGGGCAGATCGCGCTTCACCTCCGGAACCGCGCTGTCCATTACCTGCTGGCCGACCGTTTCGATGAACTTGTCACTGTCCAGCCCGACCATGACTTCGCGCCAGCCAGCGTCCGTCTTGACCAACTGGCGGACTGGCAGCGCGTCGAGAAACTCATTGGCGACGAGCAGGATCGGCCCCTGCATCGGCACGCGGGAGAGGTCGGGAAAATGGATGGCGTCGGGGATTGTCGCCAATTGCCGATCGCGCATGCGGCGGCTGGCTTCGATCAGGTAGATCTTCGGCACCAGCCCGTATCGCCGCATGGCCCGCTGCGCATCGCGCGCCAGCGTGCCATTGCCTGGGCCGAGCTCGACAAAATGCGCAGGTTCGGTCCGGCCTGCCCTGATCCACATATCGGCGAGCCACAGCCCGATCAGTTCGCCGAACATCTGGCTGATTTCCGGCGCGGTGACGAAATCGCCGCTGCTGCCCAACACGCGCTTGTCGTTGTAATAATGGGCGTTGGACTCGCCCATGTAATGCGCAAGGCTGATCGGCCCGGTGGCGTGGATCAGGCGGCGAAATGTCTCGCCAAGGTCACGGCGGCCTACCTCCTCGCGAAGATCGCTCAAGACGCCTCCTGCGGCTGCGGCCTCTCGATCTTGTCGGCTCTCGTACCGCTGGCGAGAGCGGGGCGGCGTAGCGCCCAGATGACAAGACCTATGCCCACAAGGATCAGCGGAATGGTGAGCCACTGTCCGCGGCTCAAGCCGGTTTCCTCCACCACATGCACCAGATGGCTGTCCGGTTCGCGGAAGAACTCGACCACGAAGCGCGCGATGGAAATGATAGTAGTGAAGACGCCGACCAGCAGCGCAGGGCGGTAGCGCGCGCGTGTCAGCCAGAACAGGCAGAGCATGATGACGACGACCAGCAAGCCCTCGCCCAATGCCTGGTAAAGCTGGCTGGGATGGCGCGGTTCGGGTCCGGCGCCGGGAAAGGTCATGGCCCATGGCAAGGACGATTCCACAGGCCGCCCCCACAATTCGCCATTGATGAAATTGGCCAGCCGCCCGAACAGCATGCCGAAGCCGACATTGACGCTGATGTAATCGGCGACGCGGATGAAGGGCAGGCCGCCGCGCCAGCTGACCCATGCGATGGCCAGCACCACGCCGATCAGGCCGCCGTGAAAGCTCATCCCGCCGGTCCAGACTTGCGCCGCGCGCCAGGTGATGATGCCCTCTTCGCTGAAGCTCGTCAGCAGGCTCGGTTCGTAAAACAGCACATAGCCTGTGCGCCCGCCGAGGATTACGCCGAGCGTGCAGTAAAAGAAGAGATCGTCCACATGCAGCTGCGCCATCGGCGCGCCTGGGGTCTTTACCATTTTCGACAGGTGCCAATAGGCGATCAGAATGCCGGCAAGGTATGCCAGCGAATAGTATTTCAGCTCGAAAAAGCCGAGGTCGATGCCGCTCTGCAAGCGAAGATCGGACCAGCGTAATACCTCGCTGCCCGCTGCTGCCAACATGTCGATCATTTTACCCGTGCTTCCCGAATTGCAGCGTCAGCACGCGCTTTGCCACAGGCTCTGCTGGCAGAAAACCCCTAGCGGCCCAGCGCGCCAAGCTTTGCATGTGCGCGCCGTGCGCCTATCTTGGCCGATGTGAGCCTGCCCACCATCCCCCGCCAGCGCGCCATCATCTCGCGGCGCAAGGTCGCGTCCGCCATCGATGCAGTCGTGGCCGAGAAAGGCGCGACATCGGCCCGGCAGGAGATCGTGGAGATCCTGCGCGGTGCGCTGGATGCGGGCCGCGCGGAGCTGACTGCCCGTCTGGAAGAGAAGCCGGGAGCCGGGCATGCGAACGCGCATGGCTACGCCTTCCTGATCGACCAGCTGATCCGCATCATTCACGACCACGTGGTCGAGGACATCTATCCCGCCGCGAACCGGACCTCCGGCGAGCGGCTCGCTTTGCTGGCGGTGGGTGGTTACGGGCGCGGCGAAATGTCGCCGCACAGCGATGTCGATATCGCTTTCGTCACGCCCGACAAGCCAACCAGCTGGTGCGAACAGGTGATCGAGGCGATCCTCTATTACCTATGGGACCTGGGCTTCACAGTCGGCCATTCCACACGCTCGCTCGCCGAAGTCACGCGGATGGCCACGGCCGACCTGACCGTGCGCACCGCACTGCTGGAGGCGCGCTTCCTGTGGGGCGACCGGGATATTTACGACGAAGCGAGCGCGCGATTCTGGGCCGATGTCGTGCCGGGCACGCAAAGCCAATTCGTCGCCGAGAAGCTGGAAGAGCGCGATGCCCGCCACAAGCGCATGGGCGGCAGCCGCTATGTCGTCGAACCCAATGTGAAAGACGGCAAGGGAGGGTTACGCGACCTCCAGACCCTCTACTGGATCGGCAAATATCTGCACCGCGTGCGCAGCGCGCGCGAGCTTATCGAGAAAGGCCTTTTCACCCAGAAGGAATATCGCAGCTTCCGCCGTGCCGAACGCTTCCTGCTCGCCGTGCGCGCGCATCTTCACACGATTGCCGGTCGCGGCGAGGACAGGTTGACTTTCGACCTCCAGCGCGAAGTGGCTGCGCGGATGAATTATGCCGACCGCCCGGGCAAAAGCGCAGTCGAGCGATTCATGCAGTTCTATTTTCTGCAGGCCAAGCATGTCGGGCAACTTAGCAGCATGTTCCTCTCACATCTGGAAGAAGAAACAGCGGAGCGCAGCCGCATCGGCGAGTTCATCGCAAACCTCAAACCGACGCGCGAGGTGGATGGCTATCCGCTAGTAAACGGCGCGCTCGGCGCTCCGTCCGACGACTGGTTCCAGCAGGACCCCGCTCGCCTGCTGGAAATCTATGCCATTGCCGAGCGCGAAGGGCTGGAAGTGCATCCCTCCGCCAGCCGCATCATCCGCCGCGATGCCGGGCTGATCGATGCAAAACTGCGCAAGAACACCCTCGCTAACGACCTGTTTCTCTCCGTCCTCGCCGGTCGAAATGATCCCGAAACGGTGCTGCGCTGGATGAACGAGACCGGCGTATTCGGTCGCTTCGTACCCGATTTCGGCAAAGTCAACGCGCAGATGCAGTTCGACATGTATCACCACTACACCGTCGACGAGCACACCATCCGCGCGATAGGCCTGCTGAGCCAGATCGAACGCGGCGAGCTGGCCGACGATCATCCGCTGTCTACGGGCATGCTGCCGCTCATCAAGAACCGCCGCGTGCTGTACGCTTCGGTATTGCTGCATGATATCGCCAAGGGGCGCGGCGGCGATCATTCGGTGCTGGGCGCGGATGTCGCGAGACGCCTCTGCCCGAGACTCGGCTTGGATGCCCGCGAGACTGAACTTGTCGCCTGGCTGGTGCGCTATCACCTGCTGATGAGCGCCACCGCTTTCAAGCGCGATCTGTCCGATCCCAAGACGATCGTCGATTTCGTGAGCGAAGTGCAGAGCCTCGAACGGCTGCGACTGCTGACGGTGCTGACCGTCGTAGACATCCGCGCCGTCGGCCCCGGCATCTGGAACAGCTGGAAGCGCCAGCTTATTAGTGACCTCTATGAGGCGGCCGTGGAGCGGCTACGCCTCGGTCACAAAGCGCGTGGCCGCGAGGAGCGGGTCGCGGCAAAGAAGGCGCAGGTTGCGGACATGCTTGGCGACAAAGGCAGCCTGGTGGAAGAGCTCGCAGACGCCTTTGACGATGCCTACTGGATTGCAGAGCCTGAGGACGTGATCGCCATCAACCTGCCGCATTATGCCGCCGCCCAAGACATGGATCACTCGCTCTCGATCCACACCGAACCTTATGAGGAATTGGGTGCAACGCTCGTCACCGTCATCGCGGACGACCATCCCGGCCTGTTCTACCGTATAGCAGGGGCCATCAGCCTTGCAGGCGCGAACATCATCGATGCGCGCATCCACACGAATAGAGCAGGCAAGGGTGTCGACAATTTCCTGGTGCAGGATCCGATGTGCCAGCCCTTCAGTGAAGGGCAGCAGCTCAGCCGATTGCGCAAGAGCATCGAGGATGCGCTGCTCGGCAAGATCGACATGGTGCCCAGCCTCGCCAAGCGTCCGCTGAAACAGACCCGCGCAGAAAATTTCAGCATTGCGCCGCTAATCGTGTTCGATAACGATGCCTCCAACCGTTTCACGGTGATCGAAGTCAATGCGACGGACCGCCCCGCCCTGCTCAACCGCCTGACGCGGGCGATGTTCGAGCAAAGCCTCATCATCAATTCCGCCCATATCACGCATTATGGCGAGCGCGCGGTGGATACGTTTTACGTCACCGACTTGTTGGGCGACAAGATCGTGCGGCCCGAGAAGCTGGCGCGGATCGAACAGGCACTGCTGGATGCCGTGGCGGCGGGCGAACCTGCCGCCAAGGCCGCCTGACCCCTACTGGACGCGCGCCACACGCAGATAGCCGCTGCGGCCCTCGAAGCGGATTTCATAAGCTCCGCTCCAATGGCGCGACACCTCGCCCTGCCAGCCCGCGCGCACGCGGTTCCGCAGTGTCGAGCCCGAAATTTCGCGCCAGAGCTGACCATTATCGAGCAGCAAAACCTGCGAACGCCGCGCGCCTTGCAACACCTCGGTGACGGTGATCGTCAGCGTGGCATCGTCATTCGCATCTTCCAGCGCGACATCCTCACCGCGGAATCCGAAAATTTCCTCTCGCGCTTGCTCTTCGGCCTCGGCGGCCTCAGCCATCACCACCTGCTGGCGGCTGAAGGTCTCATCGAAACAGGCGAGGCGCTGGGCGTCGTCAGCAATGGCGGCGCAGGAAGCGTAGGAATCGGCTGTCTCCTGCGCGTTGGCGGGCAGAGCCAGAAGACTAGCGACGCAAAGCGTGACGGCGATTGGAAAATGCTTCATGATGTCGGGCCCGTGGCAATTGCTTTGAAGGGACGTGACGCGATTTCACCGTCCCCGTCAACCACCCCGCTCGCCGAACAGCGCCGTGCCGACGCGGATATGGGTTGCACCCAGCATGATGGCGGTGGGGTAGTCGCCGCTCATGCCCATGGAGCGGCCTTCGAGGCCATGATCGTCCGCAATCTTTGCCATGAGCGCAAAATAGGGCGCGGGCTCGATGCCGAAGGGCGGGACGCACATCAGGCCGGCGACCGGGATATCAGCTCCGCGCGCCTGATCGAGCAGCGCGGGCAGGTCGGTGATGGCGCACCCGCCCTTCTGCTCTTCCTCGCCGATATCCACCTGTATGAAGCACGGCAATTGGCGCGCCGCCTTGTCGAATGCCTTTGCCAGCGCTGTGACCAAGCTCGGGCGGTCGAGCGAGTGGATGCAATCGAACAGCGCGGCGGCATCCTCCGCCTTGTTGGACTGGAGCTGGCCGACCAAGTGCAGCTTTGCGTCGGGAAAACGCTCGCGCAATTCCGGCCATTTTCTCTGCGCTTCCTGCACCCGATTCTCGCCAAAAGCGCGTTGGCCCGCTTCCAGAAGGGGCATGATGCGCTCTGCCGGATGGGTCTTGCTGACCGCGATCAGCGTCACATCCTCCCGCTTGCGGCGGGCAATGGCGCAATGCTTCTTTATCTCTGCCTCGACGGCAGCAAGACGCGCTTCAGGGGTGCTTTCACTCATGCGGGCGCTATAGCGAAGCTGTGATGACGCGCCACCTGTTACCTGATCTCTGGCTGCTATCGGACGAGCGCAATGCAGCCGTATTGGAGCGAGTGTTGCGAAACGCGCAGCAATCGATGGGCTTTATCTACCGCCACTATCACCTGCCCGATCCACAGCGGCATGAGGAATTCCAGCGCCTGGCGCATGTCGCCCGGGCTGGCGGACATATCGTCATCCTCGCAGATAGCGCGCTCACGGCCCGTGAATGGGGGGCGGAGGGCATCTATGGCGCGCCGCTCGCCCTCTATCCCCGACGCAGCGACCTGATCCGCATCGCCACGGCGCACGATATGCGTGAGATCGCACAGGCCAATCGGGTTGAGGCGAACGCCGTGATGCTTTCGCCGGTCTTTCCGACGCGCTCTCATCCGGGCGGGGCTGTGCTGGGCACCGCGCGATTTCGCACGCTGGCTGCACATGCGCAGATGCCGGTCATCGCGCTGGGCGGGATGAACAGGCAGACGGCGCAGCGCCTTGCTTGGCCCCGATGGGCAGCCATCGACGGGCTATCACCCCTACCGAGCCGACGCCGCATACATCGCGAGTAAAACGAGCGACCGAGCGCATGGCGCGATCCCCTTCGGCTGGCTGGCAAGCTAGCCGCTCAGGATAAACTTCGCGGGCGCAGCTTGCCTGCGCATCTAGCGAGGATGAAGCCGCGGATGCGGCTTCTCAACACAGACATTGACCCCCGAGTCCCGCTGTGGGATTCTCGGCTTCGGGACGCATCGAGAGGGAAACCGTCATGGCCACACGCGCCGCCAAACCGAACGCCGACTGGCGCGCCGCATTCCGGCGCTCGCTGGCGCGCAGCGCGCAATTGACCGGGGCCGGCCTGCTGTTCGCTTTCGCATTTTTCATGGCCCTCGCACTGGTCAGCCATAGCCAGACCGACCCCTCGCTTTCCACCGCCGCAGGAGACGTCGTCGACAATTGGATGGGCCGCCCTGGCGCATTCGTGGCCGACCTCGCTTTCACAGGCTTCGGCTTCGTCGCCATCCTGCTGCTGCCGCTGAGCTATGTGTTCGCGCGCAAGCTGTGGCGCGATGCCGATGAAGAAGAGCATTGGGATGGCGCATGGTGGCGCACAGTGGGCGTGCTGCTGATCGCCATGACTCTGATCGCGACGGTGTTCGCGCTGGTCACCGATCCGCGCGAATGGTCGCTGCCTGCCGGAACGGGGGGGCTTGCCGGGCTGCTGGGCGCGCAGGGGATTACGGCACTGGCCGGATTGCTGCCCGAGACGGGACGCTTCTGGGCCATCCTGGCTGGCGGACTGACTTGCCTTGGCGCAGGGGCGCTGTTGGCTGGCAGGGTCTTCGCCGTAGATTGGGCCCGGCTTCTCACGATTCCTGACTGGTTCGGCAATTTGCCGCGGCTCTCTGCTCCGGCAAATCCGTTCAAACCGGACGAACCAAAACGGCGAACGAAGCGACAGGGCAAGGGCAAGACTGCTGACGGCGAGGAGTCCACCGTCCCCAATCCCTTCGCCGACCGCAAACCGCCCGAAATCGTCGACCCTGCCGCGCCCGCAGCCCGTGCGCGACCAGCAGCGAAAAAGCAGCAGAAAGACCTGTTCGCCGATTACGAGCTGCCTGCGATCGACCTTCTTGAAGAAGGCGATTCCGACCAGGTGCCGGTGCTCGACAAGCTGGCGCTGGAGCGCAATGCACGTTTGCTGGAAACCGTGCTCGACGATTTCAACGTCAAAGGCGAAATCACGGCGGTCAAGACGGGCCCCGTCGTCACCATGTACGAGCTCGAACCGGCGCCCGGCATCAAGGCCAGCCGCGTGATTGGCCTGGCGGAAGACATCGCCCGCAATATGAGCGCGATCAGCGCACGCGTCTCACCCATTCCCGGCAAGACGGTGATGGGCATCGAGCTGCCCAATGCCGACCGGCAAACGGTCAATTTCCGCGAGATGGTCGAGAGCGAGGCTTTCGTCAGCCACAAGGGCAGCCTGCCAATCATTCTCGGCAAGGGCATATCGGGCGATCCCATCGTGGAAGACCTTGCCGCCATGCCGCACCTGCTGGTGGCGGGCACCACCGGCTCGGGCAAGTCGGTGGGACTTAACACGGTTCTGCTGAGCCTGCTCTATCGCTTCACGCCTGCCGAATGCCGTCTCATCCTGATCGATCCCAAGGTGCTGGAGCTGAAGAGCTACGACGATATTCCGCACCTGCTCGCACCCGTGGTCACCGAGCCGCACAAATCGGTGCGCAGCCTGAAATGGGCGGTCGAGGAAATGGAAAAGCGTTACCGCATGATGAGCGAAATCGGCGCGCGCAATCTGGCCGGCTTCAACGAGCGTGTCGCCGCAGCAGCGGCCAAGGGCAAACCGCTTAAGCGCACCGTGCAGACCGGCTACGATCCGGAAACGGGCGAAGCCATCGTGGAAGAGGCCGAGCTCGATTATGAAGTTCTGCCCAAGATCGTACTGATCGTGGACGAGCTGGCCGACCTGATGGTCGTCGTCGGCAAGGAAATCGAAGTGCTGATCCAGCGACTCAGCCAGAAATCTCGCGCGGCGGGTATCCACCTGATCATGGCTACGCAGCGCCCGTCGGTCGACGTCATCACCGGCGTGATCAAGGCGAACCTGCCCACGCGCATCAGCTTCAACGTCACCAGCCGCATCGACAGCCGCACCATTCTGGGCGAACAGGGTGCGGAGCAACTGCTGGGCAAAGGCGACATGCTGTACAAGCCCAATACCGGTGCCATTAAACGTGTGCACGGTCCCTTCGTGTCGGATGAAGAGGTGGAGAAAGTTGCCACCCATTGGCGCGGCCAGGGCGAGCCGGCCTATGTCGATTCCGTTACCGAGGAGCCGGAAGATGGCGGCGGCTTCGGCTTCGATGACGAGCTGACCGCCTCCGACAATCCGGAAGAGCGCAAATATCGGCAGGCGATCCAGATCGTGTGCGAGAACCAGAAGGCCAGCGGATCCTGGCTACAGCGCCAGCTCGGCGTAGGCTACAACACGGCGGCCAAGCTGATCGAGCGGATGGAGGAAGAAGGTATTGTCGGCCCTGCCAACCACGTCGGCAGACGAGAAATCTTCCGCGATCGCGACGGCAACCCGCTGTAACAGGTTCTCTTTTCCGACCAAAAAAACCTATTTGGTTTCAATTTAGAGCGCCGCTAGACTTCGCCCACCAATCCTTTCGAGACAGGGTTAGCAAAGTCTAAACCATTGCCTGCGTAATTCCCCGCATATGCAGGGGATAGAGCCTTTTTGCGCCATACGGCGCGTATTTACCTTCGTTTTCGCCATGTGCGCGGCGGCTATGCTGGCCATGCCGGTGGCCGCGCAGGATCACGGTCCCGGCGATGGGACGCAATGGAAGCTCGACCCATTCGCGCGCGTCGAACTCGGCATTGTCAGCGCCGAGAGCAGCGACCGCGAGGAGGAGCTAATCGTCAATGGCGATGGCGGCTTCCTGCGCGCGCAGGCCGGTGTCGAATTCGGCAATCACGATACGCAAATCCGCTTCGAGGCCGACCGTATCTTCGTTGAGCGTTTCGGCTCCGCTACCGGCCGCGACAGTTTCGACCGCGACCGCCTCACTGTCTCGCTCGACCAAAAGCTTGGCGAGGATTTCGAGGTCCAGCTGCGTGCCCGCGCCTATGACGACCTCGTCACCATCGAGAGCGCCGATACGGATGAGCGGCAGGCGGCCCTTCGGCTCGAATATGAGCCGGTTCTCGATCACCGCGCCCGCGTGCAGGTGACCTGGCGGGACCGCGAATATGACGATGGCCAGGGGCCGGACGGATCATCTTCGCAAGGCGACGGATGGCGCGTTGATGGCGAATACCGCCACCGCATTGGCCGCTACCACTATGTCAATTTCGACCTGCGCGCCGAGGAAATCAACTCCGACAACCCGCTGCGCAGCTATACTCGCGAGTCCGCTTCCGTCTCCTACACCCGCCCCATCACGCGGGACCTGCGCGTGCGGCCTGCGCTGGAAGTGCGCCATACGCGTTTCGAGGGACGAATCACGCCATCGGGCGATCCGCGCGAGGATACGCAGATCGTGCCCGAAGTGGAGCTACTCTATTGGCCCGGCGATTGGCGTATCGAGGCCGAGGCCAAATACATCTTCAGCGCTAGCAACGATCCGGTCCGCGACCGGCAGGGCTATCGCCTCAGCCTGACAGTCGGATATGTTTTCTGACCGGCTAGCATTCCTTAAAGAGGCGATCGCGCGCTCCACGCCGCAGATCAAACGGCCTGCCCTTATCGGCACGGCCGTTTTGTGCTCTCTCGGTGCGCTGGTGGCTGCCGGCCTCGTCAACACGACCAATCCGCTTTCGATGCCCTCGCAGCTGGGCGGGATCGCGGTGTCGCAGGCGGTATGGGGGCTTCGCCCGTCAAACCTCCTGATGGTGCTGCCCATCGGCAGCTTCCTGGTGGTTCTGGCGCGCAGCTTTATCGGCATGCGTGCCTTTGGCCTGTTTACCCCCATGCTGATCGCACTGGCTTTCCTGCAGATCGGCCCGATCTACGGCCCGCTGACGATGATCGCTGCCGTTACCGTTGGCATGATCGTGGCGCCCAGCCTGCTGAAGCTGCGCATGACCCGTGTGGGCTTTCTCGGCGTGCTGATTTCGCTCGTGGTGTTCGTGCTCGCGCTGCTCCAGATGGTGCTCGATACGCAGTTGCAGGTCGATGCCATGCCGGTGGTGGTGACCGCGCTGATTGTCGAGCGCTGGTGGCGCCAGTGGGAAAAGGACGGCTATTTCGATGCCGCCCGCATTGCCGCCAATACGATGGTGCTGGCGCTGGCAATCCAGTTCGTGATGGTCAGCCACTTTGCGCTGATGCTGATCGAGGTTTCGCCGCTTCTGCTGCCTGGCTTCTGCGCCATCGCGATCGCTATCCTGGGACGGTATCGTGGATTGCGCCTAACAGAAATTCCGCGCTTCATGCCGATCTGGTACGAAGGCTGGAAGCAAAAGATGCGTGTGGGCGAGACTGCCCCCGAGGCGGTCGACGAAGTGCTGAATGCCCGCGCCGCGATCGACCTGAACGCTGCTGAAGATGCGGCGATGGAAGCTGCTGCCGCTTTGGCCGATGATGGCAAGGCCGCCGAATTGGCGACGGGCCTTCCGCAGCCGGAAATCGCCATCGAAGATATGCCCGGCGAGCCCGCGGCATTGCCTGTGGACGCTGGAACGCCGCAGGATATCGAGCCGGCGATCGCTCGCGTGTCCGAACCCGAAACTGCCCGAGCCGCCACCACGGACTCCGCCACGCCCTCGCTGCGCCCCGTCGATTGGGACCGTGTGCGCGCCGAACTGAACCTGCCCCCTGAAAGACCAAGCCATGCTGAATCCCTTGAACCTGCTGCGGCGACCGAAGACGAGTCCCTTTCCGCGTTCTTCACACGACGGCGTATCGCGGATCGCCTCATTGAACCAGGGCTCCTTGGCTTCCTCGATGCCGGTCGATCAGATCCTGGGGATCAATATGCGCAACGCGCTGATCGCGAAGTACAATCCGCGCGAGGCGATCGAGCGGGCGCGCGACAAGGTGGCGGCCAAGGTCGCGCTAAACGCGCAGGGGATCGCGACGACGGGCACAATCTGCGTTATCTCAGAATATGGGGAGCTGATGCGGTTCGATCCGCATAAGGTCCTGCCCGATCAGTGGGCGATCAAGCCCGCGCGCGGATCGCAGGGCGACGGTATCCTGCTCTCGGTCGGCAAGAAGGATGGACACTGGCTGAAAGGCTCGGGCGCGCCGCTCACCACCGACTATGTGATGAACCACATCCGCCGCATCGTGGATGGCCAGTTCTCGGGCGACAGCGCAGCTGAAGATGCCGCGCTGATCGAGCCGCTGATCCAGGCAGACCCGCGCTTTTCCAGCATCGCCGATGGCGGCCTGCCGGATTTGCGGATGATCTGCCTCGGCACCGAACCGCTGATGGCGATGGCGCGCTTTCCCACCGACGAATCCGATGGGAAGGCGAACCTGCACCAGGGCGGGATCGGTGCCGGCATCAGGCTCGATACCGGCGTGATCCATCGCGCCATGCAGGGCAAGAAGGTGATGACCCACCATCCCGACACGGGCCGCCCCATCGTCGGCTACCAGATCCCGGGCTGGGATGTCTGTCTCGAACTGGCATCCAAATGCGGCAAGGCCATCGGGCTCGGATATTGCGGGGTCGATATCGTTCTCGACAGGAACGATGGGCCGCTGGTGATCGAAGTGAATGCCCATCCGGGCCTCGAGATCCAGAATACCAATCTGCACGGCCTCAAGGGCCTGATGGAATTGTGCGGTGAAAAACTCGGTTGACCGGCGCGCGTAGGGCGACACTTCGCTTGACGCTTCTGGCGCACGGGTGTTTGACGCCCGCGCGACACGCGACTCGTTGCGCGTGCAACTTTCTACCGGAGACCACCCGATGCGCATTGGCTGCCCACGTGAGATCAAGAACCGCGAATATCGCGTCGGCCTGACGCCGGAAAGCGCGAAGGAACTGGTTGCCAATGGGCACGACGTCTGGATCGAAAGCGGCGCCGGCGAAGGCATCGGCGCTTACGACGCGCAGTATAGCGATGCCGGCGCGAAAGTGATCGACGATGTCGAAAAGCTGTTCGCCGAGTGCGAAATGATCGTGAAGGTGAAAGAGCCGCAGGCGGGCGAGATCGCCATGCTGCGCGAAGGCCAGATCCTCTATACCTACCTGCACCTTGCACCCGACCCGGAACAGACCGCTGGCCTCGTCGCGTCCGGCTGTACCGCTATCGCCTATGAAACGGTCACCGGCCATCGCGGCGGGCTGCCGCTGCTCACGCCGATGAGCCAGGTCGCAGGCCGGATGAGTATCCAGGCGGGCGCGACGGCGCTGGAGAAAGCGCATGGCGGCCGCGGCGTGCTGCTGGGCGGCGTGCCGGGTGTGATGCCGGGCAAGGTCGTCATCATCGGCGGCGGCGTGGTCGGCTTCAACGCTGCGCAGATGGCAGCAGGGCTCGGCGCGGACACTATCATCATGGACCTCGACCCCGTGGTGCTGGAAAAGGTCGGCACCCATTTCGAGGCGCGCGCTTCCACCCGTTTCGCCAGCCGTGCGAACGTCGAAGAGGCGGTGTGCGAGGCCGATCTTGTCGTCGGCGCCGTGCTGGTGCCGGGCGCCGCCGCACCCAAGCTGGTGAGCCGCGACATGCTCAAATGCATGAAGCCGGGCGCAGTGCTGGTGGATGTCGCCATCGACCAGGGCGGTTGCTTCGAAACGAGCCGCCCCACCACGCATGACGACCCGACCTATGTGATCGACGACATCGTGCATTATTGCGTCGCCAACATGCCAGGCGCGGTCAGCCGCACCAGCACCTATGCGCTCAATAACGTGACGCTTCCGCATGCGCTGCGCATCGCCAATCTCGGATGGAAGGAAGCGATGCGCCGCGATCCGCATCTCGCGCAGGGGCTGAACGTGCATGCAGGCCGCGTGACCTACCCTGCGGTCGCGACCGAACTTGGCTATGACGAGCTGCCGATACTGGAAGCGATCGCCTGACCCCGGGACACGGCGCGAAATCTTGCCGCAGCGTTTACCGTAAAATCATAAGAGCGATTTACGGCATGGCCCATGGCGGTCCACCGTGCCCTGTTCCTGCTGGCTGCGCTTCTGTGCGCGCTAGGCCTTGTCGCTCCGGCCACAGTCGGGGCGCAAGAGCGTGCGGGCTCTACCTGCCATGCCTATTCCGATACTGCTTTGCCTTTCGAGGCCGCACTGCAGCAGCTGGAATGGTCTTGCGGAGACCGTGACTGGCAGGATGGCCGCGCCCACACCTATCTGCGGTTCGACACCAATGGTCACGGTGGCGCCGAGCTCGAATTGACCAGCAGGCTCACGGTCTTTCGCGGTTTGCTGATCGGGACCGTGGATCGGGACCGTGGATCGGGACGGGTCGATTTCGACGACGGCCTTCCGCCCGGACGATGCCGTCGCCGTGCCCGCGGGTCCGGCCTTCTCCGTTCCGGTGCCGAACCTGCAAATCGACACGGCAGCGGTGCTAGTGCGCATCGACAAACCCCATTCCGTGACCGTGGCTTCGGAAGCCCGGCTCACGCAAAATGCCGCTTTCGAGGATGGCGCGCTCGCCTCGACCATCTTCCTCGCAATGGTCGTGGGCATGCTGGCCATGCCGCTCTTGTTCGACACGATGTTCTTCATTGTCCTGCGCGAGAAGTTCGTGCTGCTTCATGCCGGCATGACGATAGCCATGGCGACCTATGTGATGACAGCGGGCGGGGTCATCTCGGCCTTCATCGCCCTTCCGATCGATGTGCTTGCGCGTATCCCTGCGCTTGTCTGGGCCATCGGCGTCGGTTTCGGCGCTTTGTTCATCGCAGGCTTTGTCGAAAAGGGAGTTTACAAAGATGGCGAGCGGAAACTGCTGAGGCTGCTGGCGGCGTGGACGATGATCGTACCCGGCTTCGCCGCGCTCCAGCTGGAGGCCACGCAAAGCTTCGACAACCAGCTCTACTTCTACGCTTTCATGCCGATCATTCCGGCCCTGGTCGCCATGATTGCGCTTGCCGTGTGGCGCGGCAGTCGCGGCGCGCGTTTTCTCGCAGTAGCCTGGACACCTGTGGTGCTCGCATCGATCGACCGCTTGCTCAAGGGCATGGGCGTCTATGCGGCATCCGATTCCATAGACCTATGGCTTTTCTTCGCCCTCGCATTCGAAGTGCTGGTGGTGGCCCTGGCCATCGCCGACCGGTTCCTTGCGCTGCGCCGCGAGAGGGACGTCGCACTGAGCGAGGCGCGCACACTGGAAGAACTCTCGGAGCGCGATGCGCTGACCGGACTTCTCAACCGCCGCGTCATCGAAGAGCGTTTCGAATTCCTGCGAGCCGAGGGCTTCACCACGCTCGCTTTGATCGACCTCGATCATTTCAAGGTGGTCAATGACGAGCATGGCCATCTGGCAGGCGACGCCGTGCTGAAATGCGTCGCGGCAGCGCTGCGCGGGGATGACGACAACATGCTCGCCTTCCGCATTGGCGGCGAGGAATTTGCCCTGTTGCTGCGCGGCGAGAACGGGCTGGAGCGCGCCGAGCAGCGGCGCATCGCCATCACGCCCAAGATCGCGGAAGTCCGGCCTGTTCCCGACATGATCACAGCTAGCATGGGGGTTGTCGAAGCGCCTGCGGATACGCTGAGCGACGCAAGCTTCGAAGCGCTCTACAGCCGCGCAGACAGGCTGCTTTATCAGGCCAAGGCATCGGGCCGCGACCGGACCATGGCCGAGCGGCTCAAAGTTTTCCGCCCGCGCCGTATGCAGGAACCGCGCAGGGCAGCCTAGAGCAGGTCCGCCGGAAGGAACGGCGCGGCAATCTCGTGCGTAATTCGCACCGGCTTGCCCTTGCCCAGATCGATCATCGCCCACAGCGATTGCGCCTGCACCAGCACGCGCCCGGCCTCATCCGCAAAACGGTAATGCCGCATGAAACGCGCGCCTTTCGGGCGGTCGCGAAGGGTTGTCACGCCGGTCACCCTTGCACCCTCGCCGACATTGCTACGAAAGTCGATCTCGTGCCGGGTGACGACCCAGCTATAGAGGTCACGGTGATGATCGCGCGCATCGCGTCGCCAGTGGCGCGCCGCCAGCTCCTCCATCCACTGCACCCAAACCGCATTGTTCACATGGCCATTGGCATCGATATGCGCCGCCTCGGCTGTGAAGACGTGGGTGAATTGGTGGCTCACTCGGTCAGGCCGAGCTGCCACAGTATGAAGGCGGCTTCCTCGGCCGTTTCACGCAGGCCTTCGAACCTGCCGGAGCGCCCGCCATGGCCTGCGCCCATATTGGTCTTCAGGAGCAGGATGTTGTCGTCGGTCCTGTATTCGCGCAGCTTGGCGACCCATTTCGCAGGCTCCCAATAGGTGACGCGCGGGTCATTGAGGCCGGCGGTCACCAGCATGGGCGGATAGTCCTGACGGCTCACCTGGTCGTAAGGCGAATAGCTCAGGATGTGAGTGAAAGCGGCCTTGCTCTCGATAGGATTGCCCCATTCCGGCCACTCGCCCGGGGTCAGCGGCAGGGTATCGTCGAGCATGGTGTTGAGCACATCGACGAACGGCACATGCGCCACAACCGCGCCATAAAGCTCCGGCGCCTGGTTGACGACCGCGCCCATCAGCTCACCGCCGGCAGAGCCGCCGCTCGCCGAGATCATGCCTTCCGATGTGTAGCCAAGTTCGATCAGCCCGCGCCCGACATCGACGAAATCGTTGAACGTGTTTGTCCGCTCTTCCATCTTGCCTTGCAGATACCAGTTGCGGCCCAGATCGTCGCCGCCGCGGATATGCGCGATGGCATAGGCGACGCCCCGATCAATGAGCGAGAAGCGCGTGGTCGAAAAGTTGGGCGGATAGGCAAAGCCGTATGCGCCATAGGCATACATGTGCAGCGCGCCGCCGGTCCGCTCGTTGATGGCGTCGCGGTCGGTGCGATAGACCAGCGTGGTCGGCACCATCGTGCCGTCGCGCGCGCGGATTTCCAGGCGTTCCACCGTGTAGAGCGAGGGGTCGAAGCCACTCGGGATTTCCTGGACCTTGAGCGTTTCCAGCTCTTGGCTGGCGACGTGGTAATCATACACCGTGTCGGGCGTAATCGGGCTTTCATAGCTCAGCCGCAGCCGGTCCATCGCCCATTCGGGATTGTTGCCGAGGCCCGCCGAATAGGATGCCTCCGGAAAGCTGATCGTCTCGATACGCGCGTCATCGTCGTAATAGCGCACCTGCACCTGGTCGAGCCCGGCAAGGCGGCCCTCCGTCACGTAGAAGTCGCGGAAAAGATCGAAATCGGTGAGGTAGAATTCGTCCGAACCGGCAATCTGCTCCGTCCAGACCTGTGTGTTGGTTATCGGGGCGGTGAACAGGCTGAAATTCACATGGTCGCGATTGCTCAGGATAAAGAGTGTGTCGCCGCGCATGTCGACGTCATATTCGACGCCGGTCTCGCGCGGACGCACGATCTGCAATTCGCTGAACGGATCCTGCGCGGACACGAAGCGCACTTCGCTCGTCTCGTTATCGCCTGCCGAAATGATCAGCCATTCGCGGTTGGAGGAAAGCGCGGGTTGCGCGGTGAAGCCCAGCTGTTCCTCGTGATAGAGGAGCACCTGGCTATCCGCAGGCCGGCCGATGCTGTGGGTGTAGATGCGGTCGACGCGCCAATTCTCGTTCGCCCGGCCGAATACCAGCATGGTGTCGCTGGCAGTCCAGATCAGCCCGGAATTGACGTTCTCGATACGGTCGGGAAGCAGCTCTCCGGTCTCGAGATCCTTGATGAAGACGGTGTAGAATTCGCCGCCGGTCGTGTCAGTCGAGTAAGCGAGATAGCGACCGTTCTCGCTAACCGACATCGCGCCGAGGCTGAAATATTCGAGGCCGTCTGCCAGCGCCGGACCATCGAGGATCAGCTCGCGCTCATCGCTGCCTGCCGGACGGCGGTAGTATTTGCGGTACTGGCCGCCTTCTTCGAATTCGGACCAGTATTCGTAATCGCCATCGCGCTGAGGAACGGTGGAATCGTCTTCCTTGATGCGGCCGCGCATCTCGGCGAACAATTCGTTCACCAGCGCCTGCTGCGGGGCCATCTGCGCTTCGAAATAGGCGTTTTCGGCGCGCACGTAATCGAGCACGTCCTCATCATCGATCGTCGGATAGCTTTCGTCGCGCAGCCAGTTCCACGGATCGGAGATGGTGATGCCGTGATGCGTGTATGTGTGCTCGCGCTGCTCGGCGCGCGGCGGCTGGATACTGGTGTCGTAATTCACTTGGTCGCTTTCATCTGTCTGGGCGATGCCGGGCGACGCGGTCGCGACAATGGCCAACGCGGCTATGGCGGTGTTTCGAAGCAATTTCATTCTGGCTCACCCGTCTCGGTTTGCGTGCCGGACGTGCGTAACGCCTCACCGAGCCCGCGCAAACGGGAAATGCCAAAGATGTGCGGTTAATGGTCCAGTTTGGACATCGGCACAGCGCATTCGACAGCCAGCTGGGCCATAGCGGCGGGGTCGGCCGCCTGCTTGCCCGCATCTATCACGCGTTGCAGCGCGAAACCGAAGGCTGCCGGGCGTTGCTGCAGCGGCACCTCATACGTATCCAACGCTTCGGCGCAGGGGCCTTTCGCTACTTCGACCAAGCGCGCGGGTCGCTCGCTGATGCTCATGCCGGGCACGTCTCGGGGGCACGCCGAATTCGGGCGTGCCGACGGTCGAAGCCACATGACCCATCGCTTGTTCGACCATTTGCGCAGAGACATTCCCGCCCGCATCCTGCGCCGCGCCCAGCGCAAGGCTCAAAAGCGATGCGGGATTTTCCCAAAGGTAGAAATTCGGCGCATCCTCGTAATAGTAGGTCTGCCCGTCCGCACCTTCCATCACGTAAAAGCCTGCGTCTTCCAGCGTCTTGCCTTGCTGCTTCACCGCATCGAAGGCAGCTTGCAGGCAGGCTGCGCCGCCACAGCTGGCAAGAGCTGCCACAAGGCTGTCGACATGCACGCCCCGCTCGTCATTCATCATACGCAGCGACAGATCGAACAGTATGCGTCCTGCCATCTGCGCGCGCTGGTGCGGCTTATCCGCCTCCTCCCGGTCAAGCAGTTCCAGGACATGGCGATGCCCGTCCGGAACGCCCGGTCGCGCCTTCACATTTGCAGCGGTGGTGCCTTTTCGACCAAAAACCATATATGCTCCCCAATCGCGCGAAGCGTATAGACTGGAGTCCTTGGATTTCGGTCAATGCGAGTCGCCGAAAACTTGTACTGGAACAGACGGATACACTCATGCTGATGCACACCCACGAAGCCCGCCTCGATGCCCTGAGAAAGGAGCTGGCGAAGCGCGATCTCGATGGCTTCGTGGTGCCGATCAGTGACGAGCACTTGTCCGAATATGTGGGTGCCTATGCCCAGCGGCTGGCATGGCTGACGGGCTTCGGCGGCAGCGCAGGCAGCGCGGCGGTGCTGGCGCACACCGCGGCGATGTTTGTGGACGGGCGCTACACGCTACAGGTGCGCGAGCAGGTGTCTGGCGAGCTCTACGAATGCAAATCCGTGCCGGACGATTCCATGGCGGACTGGCTGGCCGGGAATGTGCAGGAAGGCGCGCGCATCGGGTTCGACCCGTGGCTGCATACGCGCGGCTGGGCAAAGGCGGTCGGCAAGAAGCTGGAAGCGGTCGGCGCGCAGCTTGTGCCGACCGATGGCAATCCCATCGATGCCGTATGGGAAGACCAGCCCGAGCGCAGCATGGCCCCCGCTTTCGTGCAGGACGAGGCCAATGCTGGCCGCTCCAGCGCGGAGAAGCGCGGCGAGATTGCCGAGTGGCTGAAAGCCGAGAAGCTGGATGCCGTCGTCATCAGCGCGCTCGACTCCGTTGCATGGACACTCAACATTCGCGGCGCGGATGTCGACCATACGCCCGTAGCACTATCCTACCTGATGGTGCAGGCAGACGGCACGGCGGATTGGTTCATCGCGCCCGAGAAAGTGCCCGGCGACGTGGCGCAGGCGCTGGGCAATGCGGTGCGTATCCGTTCAAACGACGAGTTTTCCGCCGCCTTCGCGGAACTGGCAGGCAAGCGCGTCGCCTCGGACCCGGCGCGCAACGTCGCCGCCATTTTCGAGCGGCTGAACGAAGTGGGTGCCGAAATCGTCAGTACGGACGATCCCGTGGTATTGCCCAAGGCAATCAAGAACGCCGCTGAACAGCAGGGCCACCGCGACGCGCAGCACCGCGATGCGGCGGCCATCGCCAAGTTCCTGCACTGGCTGAGCGTCGAAGCGCCGACCGGCAGCGTCGACGAACTCTCCGCCGTTGACCGGCTCGCCGATTTCCGCCGCGAGAGTGACCTGCTGCGCGATCTCTCCTTCGACACGATTTCTGGCGCAGGGCCGAACGGTGCCAGCCCGCATTACCGCGTGGACGAAGACAGCAATCGCCAGCTGGAGCCGAACAGCGTCTACCTCGTCGATAGCGGCGGGCAATATCCCGACGGCACGACCGATATTACCCGCACCATCTGGGTGGGGCCGGACAGCCCGCCCGACGAGGTTTGCGACCGCTTCACCCGTGTGCTGAAGGGCCACATTGCACTCGATGTGCAGACTTTCCCACCGGGCACGCCGGGCAGCGCGCTCGATGGTTTTGCCCGGCAACATCTGTGGATGGCGGGCCTCGATTACGCGCATGGCACCGGACACGGCGTCGGTAGCTTCCTCGGCGTGCATGAAGGGCCGCAGCGCATCGCCAAGCCGCGCGGCGCGCAAAGCGGCACGGACCAGCCGCTCATGGCCGGGATGATCCTCTCCAACGAGCCCGGCTATTACAAGGCGGGCGAATACGGCATCCGCATCGAGAACCTGGTGCTCGTCGAAGAACGGCAGATCGAAGGCGGTGAAGGCGAATGGCTCGGTTTCGAGACGCTGACATTCGCGCCGATCGATCGCACTCTGGTAAGGCGCGAGCTGCTGTCCGAAGCGGAGATTGCATGGTGGAACGGCTATCACGCCAAGGTGCGCGACATCATCGCACCGCAGGTGGATGGCGATGTGCTGGCCTGGCTTGAGCAGGCGTGCGAACCGCTTTGATAACAGGCGTGTGAACGTCTTGGCCGCAGCGCGACAAATTGCGACAAATCATCCCGTATCTGGCAAATCTCTGCGACATCGCGCCCATAGAAGGGCAGGCAAGAGTAACGGGGCGTTTGCATCGTGATCCGGTCCCCCCTTCAAGCGGACGCCTCGTTGCTCTAACCACTGAGTTGGAGAAAACGAGATGACCAAGACACTCACCCTTGCCCTGGCCGCTGCCGGGCTGACAGTCAGCGGCGCTGCCGTCGCGCAGGAACGCGGCGGCGACATCACCCGCGCCGAGGCGGAAGCCCGCGCGGCCGAGCGGTTCGAACGCATGGATGCCAACAATGACGGCGTGCTGAGCGAAGAAGACCGCGAAGCCCGCGAACGCGAACGCTTCGCCGAAGCCGATACCAATGGCGATGGCCAGCTGAGCTTCGCCGAGATGCAGTCCGCCCGCGAAGACCGACTCTCCCAGCGGCAGGAGCGCATGGCCGAGCGAGGCGATCGCCGAGGTGGCCGGATGGCCCGTCGTGGTGGTCGCGGCGGCGGCGAGGGCGCGATGATGCAGCGCGCCGATAGCAATGGCGATGGCGCCATTTCGCAGGCCGAGTTCACCACCGCCATGCTTACCCGGTTCGACCGTGTCGATGCCAATGGCGACGGCGTGGTGACGGCGGATGAGCGCCGCACCCAGCGGCAGCAACGTCGCGGCGGTCGCACCGGACGCCGATGAGCGAAACACCGGTCCATCTGTTGCTCGTCGATGACGAGCCGACCTTGCGCGAACCCCTGGCCGACTACCTGTCGCGCCAGGGGTTTACCGTTACCGAGGCGGAAAGCGCGGCCAAGGCGCGCACGGCCTTGCAGGACCATGCGCCAGATCTTGCGCTGCTCGACATCATGATGCCGGGCGAGGACGGGTTGTCGCTGTGCCGCCACCTGGTGGAGGCGAAGGACATTCCTGTCATCCTTCTTACCGCGAAAGGCGAAGCGACGGACCGCATAGTCGGGCTGGAAATCGGCGCGGACGATTACGTCGTCAAACCCTTCGAACCGCGCGAACTGGTGGCGCGCATCCGGTCCGTGTTGCGGCGGGCATCCAGAGGCGCTGCGCCCGCTGCCGAGGAAGACGCGCTGTACGAATTCGACGGCTGGCAGCTCGATCCGCTGAAGCGCCGCCTGACCGACCCTGAAGGAACGGTCGTGCCGATTTCTTCTGCCGAGTTCCGCCTGCTGATCGCTCTGCTCGACCATCCCCGACAGGTGATGGACCGCGACCGACTGCTCGATCTGGTACAGGGGCGCGAGGCGCATCTGTTCGACCGTGCGGTCGATAATCAGGTCAGCCGTCTGCGCCGCAAGATCGAAACCGATAGCCGCGATCCCAAGCTGATCCAGACGGTGTGGGGCGGTGGTTATCGGCTCGCTTGCGACGTGAAACGCCGCGCGCCTCCACAGGATGCCAGCGAAGGCTGACAGGCTTCGATGATGCTGCGCCTCTACCCCAGAAGCCTGCACGGCCAGATGCTGCTCGCCGTGGCGCTGGCATTGCTGGTGGCTCAGGTGATTGCGGGCGTGCTGATCCTGCGCGCCGACCGCGAAAGGGCGGAGGCGAGACTGGTCGATACTCTGGCTTTCCAATTGCTTGCACCGCCAGCCGAGATCGAGCGAGCAGGACGACCCGGCAGGAACATCCGCGATGGCCGCGTGCGTGCCCGGCTCGAGCAGCTGTTGCAGAACCCCGATGCGATTGCCCAATGGCGCGACCCGCTGCGTGAGCAGCGCCTGGCCTCTCTTCTAGAGAGTCGCGGCTTTGCTCCCGGCAACCTTGTTGTCGTCACCCGCCCCCCGCCGCCGCGTGCGCAGCAGGCGTTTGCGCTGCCGGAGACCGAGCTGGCCGGCGCGAGGTGGGTCATCGCCGGGCGGCAAACGGCGAACGGTCGCTGGAGCATTGCGCGCACACCCGAGCCACGCCGCGGCGATGGCCCGCTACGCGCGATGATTTTCCAGTCGCTGGTTCTCTACGCAGTCCTTGTCGGCGGGCTTGCCCTGCTGCTGCGGCGCATTACCCGTCCGCTGGCGCAGCTGACTCGGCGCGTCGAGAACTTCAGCGGCAGCGGCACGCCGCCTGCTCCGATGGAGCCGGTCGGCCCCGACGACACCCGCCGCCTGATCGCGGCGCATAATGCGATGGAGCAGCGCATCGCCGCCTTGCTGGACGAGAAAGACGTGATGCTCGGCGCAATCGGGCATGACCTCAAGACGCCGCTGGCCGCGCTGCGCGTGCGGATCGAAAATGTCGAAAACGATGCCGAACGTGCCAAGATGGCTGCCGGCATCGAAGACATCACCAGTTCGCTCGACGACATCCTCTCGCTCGCCCGCGTCGGAAGGCCCAGCGATCCGCTGGAAAAAACGGACCTGTCTGCGCTCGTTGCCTCGGTCGTGGCGGAATATGAAGACATGGGCCGCAATGTCGCGCTGGGCGAGACGCCGCGTATCGTGATGGACCTTCGCTCCACATGGCTGCGCCGGGCCTTACGTAATCTTATCTCCAACGCCCTTCGCTATGGCAACCAAGCCCGTGTCTCCCTGTCGCGCGAAGGGGAGACAGCCATCATCCGCATAGCCGATAAGGGCCCCGGCATTCCGGACGACCAGATCGCCGCCATGCTGGAGCCGTTCACCCGCGGCGAGGCTTCGCGCAACCGGGCGACCGGCGGGGCCGGTCTCGGCCTCACGCTGGCCCGTGCCATCGCCGAGCAGCACGGCGGTTCGCTGCACCTGGCCAACCGCATCGACGAAGACGGGCGTGTGGCCGGACTGCTGGCGGAATTGCGGCTGCCGGTCGGCGAGAACGGCTAGCGCGATTTCCAGTAAGCGAAAGCGCGCTTTTGCAGCGTCGCCACGAAACGCTGTGCTTGCGCCCCGGTCCATTCGCCTTTGTAATCCTCGCGCCCGGTCCACCAGCCCTGCCCCGGCAGGCCGTCGCTTTCGCGCACGACCAGCACGGCCAGTTCCGGCTCTCCGGCAGCGCGCGCATCGGTATCGACCGCGTCCAGCGTCTTGCACAGCGCGCGCATCTTCGGCCTTGTGAAGCGGAAGCCGAGCTTGCCCAGCGCTTCGGAATAGCTGAGCGCGTGGCCCGCGCGCGCCGCGTCCAGCATCATCGCCCGGATGCGTGGCACATCGTAAAGCGCGCTCCAGTCAGCATCGTCGGAAAGCCCGCTCGCGGCGAGAAACTCTCCCAGGGAGCCATCGGGAGAGCGCGCCATATCAGCGCATCAGCCCGCCGATAATGTTGCGCACGAACGCGGTCGCGCCGGTGCGCAGCGGATTGGCGCGGCTGCGCCGACCCATGGCCGCGCCAACGGCAATCGAGGTAAGCGAACCGGCAGCGGCGCGCGCGGCGGCCTTGCCTGCCTTGCTCCAGATATTGGGCGATTTGCGCTCTTGCTTGCGCACTTCCTCTTCGCCCTTTTCTTCGACTTCCTTGGCGGTCGCTTCCGCATCGACGGCTTTCTGCGCCAGCACTTCGGCGGCACTCTCACGGTCGACGCGCTCGTCATATTTGCCCTCATGCGGGCTAATCGACTGGATGATCGCGCGCTCCTTGGCCGTCAGCGGGCCGAGGCGGCTGCGCGGAGGCTTGACGAGCGTACGCTGCGTCACCGTGGGCGCACCGTCCTCGTCCAGCGTGGAGACCAGCGCTTCACCGACACGTAGCTGCGTCATCACCTCGGCAATATCGAGACCCGGGTTCTCGCGGAAATTGGCCGCCGCCGCGCGGATCGCCTTGCGGTCGTTGGCGGTGAACGCGCGCAAAGCGTGCTGCACGCGGCTGCCAAGCTGGCCGGCGATCTCGTCGGGAATATCCGCCGGGTTCTGTGTCACGAAAAAAACGCCGACGCCCTTCGACCGGATAAGCCGGACCACCCGCTCGATCGTCTCTTCCAGCGCCTTGGGCGCATCGTCGAATAGCAGGTGAGCCTCGTCGAAGAAGAACACCAGCTGGGGCTTCTCCGGGTCGCCGACTTCGGGCAGCGTTTCGAACAGTTCGGCCAGCAGCCACAGCAGGAAGGTGGCGTAGAGCTTGGGGCTGCGCATCAGCCTGTCCGCCGCCAGCACGTTGACGACGCCGCGCCCCTGCTCATTCACAGTCAGGAAGTCGGCGATTTCTAGCGCAGGCTCACCGAAGAAATTGTCCGCGCCCTGGCTTTCGAAACTGAGCAATTGGCGCTGGATCGCGCCGACCGATTGCTTCGACACATTGCCGTATTCGCCCGAAAGCTCCTTCGAATTGTCATAGGCCCATTCCAGCATGGCGCGCAGGTCTTCGAAATCGAGAAGCAGCAGCTGGTTCTCGTCGGCATGGCGGAAAACGATCTGCAGCACGCCTTCCTGCGTATCGTTCAGGTCCAGCAGGCGCGAGAGCAGCAAGGGCCCCATCTCGGACACCGTGGTGCGGATCGGGTGCCCCTGCTCGCCATACAGGTCCCAGAACACGGCCGGATTGTCGGAATAGGCATAGTCTTCCATGCCCAATTCCCTAGCGCGCCCTTCCAGCTTGTCGGCATGCTTGAACGTGGGGGAGCCCGGCATGGCAATACCCGACAAATCCCCTTTCACATCGGCGACGAATACCGGGACGCCCTGCGCGGAGAAACTCTCGGCCATACCCTGCAACGTCACGGTCTTGCCGGTGCCGGTCGCGCCCGCGATCAGGCCGTGGCGGTTGGCGCGCGACAGGTCCAGCGCCTGGCGGTTACCGGCAAGGTCGTTGCCCAGAAAGATATCGGCCATGGCTGCCCCTCGAAATTCGCGTGTTGCGGTTAGTTTGCGCGGAAACTAGAGCCACGACGATGGATGGCAAGTCCCCCTTCGTATTGCTCGACGATGCGCGTGAGAGCGGCGCGAGCGATGCGCAGTATTTTACCGGTCCGAGCCAGGTTTTCGTGGCGCGCCGTCCCGGGGATGTGGAGCGCGTTCTGGCACAGGCGGAAGCCGCGCGCTCGGAGAGCGGCAAGCATCTGGCTGGCTACATCGCTTATGAAGCAGGCCTTGCGCTGGAAGAGCGGTTGCAAGGGCTTGCAGCGAAGCGTTCCGGGGGTGACGGGCCGCTGGTCTGGCTGGGCCTGTTCGACGCGCCCGGGACCATTCCTGCCGCCGACATGCCGGACTGGCTGGCCGCGCGTGCCGGCGGGCGGGCGAGCATCGGCCCGCTCGATCCGCAAATCTCGACCGGCGCCTATCTCGATGCCTTCGACCGCCTGCAGGAGGCGATCCGCGCGGGCGATATCTACCAGGCCAATCTCACTTTCCCGCTGGCCGGACCGGCGCGTGGGCACCCTGCCGCGATCTATGCCGCAATCCGCCCGGATGCGGCGGCGGGCTATGGCGGACTGATCTTCGACGGGTCGGACTGGCTGCTATCCTTCAGCCCCGAACTGTTCGTGTCGCTTAAGGGCAAGAGCGCGCGGGTCAAGCCGATGAAAGGCACGCGGCCGCGCGCTGCCGATGCGGCGCAGGACCGCGCCATGGCGGAAGAGCTGGCACATTCCGCCAAGGACAAGGCCGAGAACCTGATGATCGTCGACCTGATGCGCAATGATCTTTCCCGCGTGGCCGAGCCGGGCAGCGTGCAGGTCGAGGCGCCCTTCGCGGTAGAGAGCTATCCCACGGTGCACCAGATGGTCAGCACCGTCCACGCCACGCTGGCGGAAGGCAAAGGCGCGATGGACATGGTGCGCGCGCTGTTTCCCTGCGGCTCCATCACCGGCACGCCCAAGATCCGCGCCATGGAACTGATCGCCGAAGTCGAACGCGATCCGCGCGGCCCATATTGCGGCGCAATCGGACGCATCGATCCCAATGGCCATGCCGCGTTCAATGTCGCCATCCGCACCATCCGCCTGACGCCGGGCGAGAACGAGCGCCACAAGGCGGTACTCGGTGTGGGCGGAGCGATCGTGGCCGATAGCGACGGCATGGAGGAATGGCGCGAGTGTCTCGTCAAAGGTGCATTCGTGCGCGGCGCTGCGGGCGGGCACGACCTGATCGAGACGATGCGCTTTTCCGCCGTGGACGGCATGCCGCTGCTGGAACTGCATCTGGAGCGCATGAAGGAAAGCGCTGCGGCGCTGGGCTTTGCTTTCGACCGGCATGAAACGCGCAACCGTATCCAGGCGCTCTGCTTCGAGCTTGAAAAGGACGCAAAGCTGCGGCTGCTCCTCTCTCGCTCCGGCGCGACGTCGCTCGAAGCGCATCCCATGCCCGACGCTTTGACGGAGCCTGTGCGGTGTATCGCCTTGCCGCACCCGACCGTACCGCATGACTGGCGCTTGCGGCACAAGAGCACCGACCGGCACTTCTATGACGATGCGCTGTCCGTCGCGCGCGACGCCGGAACCGAGGAGGCCCTGCTGGTGCGGGAGGACGGCCTGCTGACCGAAGGCTGCTGGACCAACATCTTCATCAAGCGCGACGACATACTGTTGACCCCGCCGCTTGCACTGGGCTTGCTGCCGGGCGTGTTGCGCCGCTCGCTGATCGAGGATGGCCGAGCGCGTGAGGCGGAACTCAGGCTTGAAGATCTGGCGGATGGCTTCTTTATCGGGAACGCCCTGCGTGGGCTGCTGCCTGCCGCGCTGATTTGAACGACCGCCCCGAGCGTGTAAGGGGCTGGGGTGACTCACATTCCCATCCTCTTCGAAGACGGCGAAGCGCTCGTCATCGACAAGCCTGCCGGCCTTCCCATCGAGACGCCGCGCAAGGGCGGACCTGCGCTCACCGACCATCTCGATAGCTTGCGCCTCGGCTTCCAGCGCCAGCCCGTGCCGGTGCACAGGCTCGATACCGATACGTCGGGCTGCCTGCTGCTCGCGCGCAATCCCAAGGCGCTCAAACGCTTCAACCGGGCCTTCGAGGAAAAGGCCGTTACCAAGACCTATCTCGGCATTGTGGCCGGGCCGGTGGAGGGTGAAGAAGGCACGATCGACATCGCGCTCGCCAAGGTCAGCAGCGAGGCGCGCGGCTGGCGGATGATACCGGCGAAGAAGGGCAAGCCCTCCATCACGCACTGGACCAAGCGGGCCGAACTGCCCGGCGGGCTGACGCTGGTGGAGTTTCGCCCCGAAACAGGTCGCACGCACCAGATCCGCGTTCATGCGGAGCACACCTTCAAACGCTCGCTGCTGGGCGATCCGGTCTATGGCCACAAGGATGCGCGGGTCGGCCGCACCATGCTTCATGCCAGCGCGCTGGTAATCACGCGCGAGGGCAAGCCGGACATTACTGCCGAGGCACCGCTCCCGGCAGACTTCGCGGGCCTTGGGGCCGAATAATGGGCGACATCCTCGATAAGGCGAATGCCCTTGCCGAGGAGAGCTTTATCGCCGCGTCGGGCCCGGGCGGACAAAACGTCAACAAGGTGGCGACCGCGGTGCAGCTGCGCGTCAACATCTACGCTCTAGGCCTGCCGCCGCGCGTCTTCCACCGGCTGAAGGACCTGGCCGGCAACCGCCTCAACATCGCGGGCGAAATCGTGATCGATGCGCGCAATCACCGTACGCAGGAAGCGAATCGGCGCGAGGCGCGCGAAAGGCTCGCCCAGCTAATCGAAGATGCGCTGAAAGAGCCGAAGAAACGCGCCCGTACCCGCGTCAATCGCGTCGGCAAGACCAAGCGGCTCGCCAGCAAGAAGGCGCGCGGGGAGAAAAAGGCGCTGCGCGGCAAGATCGAGATGTAGCAGGCGCGGCTCGTCACGCTTGACTTTTCCCCGATTCTCTCCCATTGGCGCGCCCTTGAAGGGCGGCGCGCTGCGTCGCCTGTATTTTTTCCGGACCGCTATGGTCCCTCACCAGTTTTCGAAGGCAAGACCATGGCGAAGCCCGCAACCATCAAGATCCGTCTTAACTCGACCGCGGATACCGGCCACTTCTATGTGACCAAGAAGAACCCGCGCAACCACACCGAGAAGTTCGTCTTCCGCAAGTACGACCCGATCGCGAAGAAGCACGTCGAGTACAAGGAAGGCAAGATCAAGTAAGCCGGCTTGGCCGCGCCCACTGATCGCCGGATTTGCTGAATGGCGGGAACCACCGCAATTCAGTGACGGTTCAAAGCTCCGCCACTATTGGCATGGAGTATGACCACCGTGAAAAATCTTTTCCGCAAGCCCGTGACCGCCGCAATCGTCGGCTCGCTGGCGCTTGCCGTCCCCGCATCGCTGGCCGTGCCCGCGCAGACAGCCATTGCGCAGTCGCAGACGGACCAGCTCGACCGTGCGACCCGCGCCCTGCGCGCCATCACCACGATGCGCGCCGATTTCACGCAGACAGACCGCGCCGGCAATGTCGTTGCCGGAGAGCTGACGCTGAAGAACCCGGGCAAGATCCGCTTCGAATATAGCGACGATGTCAACATGCTCGTCGTCTCCAACGGGCGTTCGCTGACACTGGTGGATTACGACGTGAACCAGGTCGAACGCTGGCCGATCAGCGACTCGCCGCTTGGCGCACTGCTCGATCCGAACCGCGACATGCGCCGCTATGGCCGTGTGGTCGAAGCGCGCAGCGGCGCCATCAGCATCGAAGTCGCCGACCCCTCGCGCCCCGAATTCGGGACCATCCGCCTGATTTTCGTCGAAAGCGGCGGAGCGCCCGGTGGTCTGGAACTGACAAGCTGGGTAGCGCTGGATGCACAAAACGAGCGCACGACCGTGCGCTTGCGCAATCATCGTTATGGCATGAGCGTTTCCGATAGCGAATTCCGCTATCGCGATCCGCGCCGTTCCACTCGTCGCCCCGGCTGATCGGGCAGCCGCCCAGCGGTTGTATATTTACGACAAAACGCGCGCGAAATTCATTGGCGGGACAGGGAAATAGGCGTAATTTCTTAATCATAGATACGCGGTGAGGCGGGTTTCCCCCCTGTTGCTCGATCCTCGAAAGCCTGCGTGTCTTGTGAAGCGTGACGAACGCTCAATAGGAACCCCTGTCGCATATGCCCCCGCGACAGGGGTTTTTATGTGCTCGTAATCCGGGCGCGATGACAGGCCACATCCATGCCATGCCGCGATGTCGTGTCCTACCGGCACTGGACCGGGCGAGGATGGCCCCCTAGATGCTTCGGCCATGGTTTCTGTCGCGTCCTGGAATATCAACTCCGTCCGCCTGCGCATGCCCATTGTGGCGCGCTACCTGAAAGAGCACGCGCCCGACGTGCTGTGCCTTCAGGAGATCAAATGTCAGGAGGACCAGTTCCCCTACAAGGCCTTCGCCGAACTGGGGTACGAGCACACTGCGGTGCATGGGCAAAAGGGCTATCACGGCGTTGCCACGGTCAGCCGCGTGCCGATCCAAGAATTTTCGCGCCATGACTGGCAGGACAATGGCGAGGCGCGCCATGTCGGCGTGGAACTGCCCGAGCATGACGGCATGATCGTCGAGAATGTCTACGTGCCCGCAGGCGGCGACATTCCCGACCGCGAGCAGAACGTGAAGTTTGGCCAGAAACTCGATTTCCTCGAGCGCATGACACGCTGGGCCGACACGGTGGACCGGCCCACGCTGATCGTCGGCGATTTCAACATCGCGCCGCTCGAAAGCGATGTGTGGAGCCACAAGCAGCTGCTGAAAGTCGTCAGCCATACGCCCGTCGAAGTCGAAAGCCTGCAGCGCTTCATGGATGCGCATGGGTGGGACGACATCGGCCGCCAGCATATTCCCGATCCGGAGCGCTATTACAGCTGGTGGAGCTATCGCTCGAAAGACTGGAAAGTGAACGATCGCGGGCGGCGGCTCGATCATATGTGGGCGTCACCCGAACTGGCAAAGCAGGCGACCGCGCACAGCGTGCTGGAGGAAGCGCGCGACTGGGAAAAGCCGAGCGACCACGTGCCGCTGCTGACGGAGTTCGACATCTGAGCGAGCTCGATGCCTCCGCTGCGCAGCGCCGCGTGGCGCAGGCCGTGGATGCGCTGCGCCATGGCTGGCCGATCCGCATCGGCGATACGCCGGTGCTGCTGCCGGTCGAAACGGCGTCGGGCGATGCAGCATCCGACCACCTGTTGGTTTCCGCCGCGCGCGCGCAGACGCTTAAGCTGGCGAACCAGCGCGATGCGGCGGACGGGCATTCGCCGGTGCTGATGCGCGCAGCCGATGCGCTGGACCTCGCCGCCGCCCTGCCGGTCGCCGATCCGGCGCTCGATCCGGTCAACCCGCTGAAAGGTCCGTTCCGCGCGGAGCCGCTGGCGTGGTTGCACGCAGCCGAAACCGCGATGGAACTGGCACGCATCGCCGGGATCCTGCCCGCCTTTCTCGTCGATCCGGCATCCGGTGACGCGCCGGTCATGTTGCAGCCGGACGATCTCGAGCTCTGGGCCGATCCGGCGAATCTACGCATTGCCACGCGCGCGCGCCTCCCCATTGCTGCGGAGGAGGAGGCTGAAATCATCGCCTTCCGCTCACCCGGCGACATGCGCGAGCATGTCGCGCTGGTCCTCGGCCATCGCACAAGCGAGCGTGTGCCGCTGGTGCGGCTGCATTCCGAATGCCTCACGGGCGACATTTTCGGCAGCCTCAAATGCGATTGCGGACCGCAGCTCGACGCGGCCCTTGCCGCCATGTCGGCCGAGGCAAGCAAGGGTGGATGGGGCGTGCTCCTCTACATGCGGCAGGAAGGGCGCGGCATCGGCATCATCAACAAGCTGCGCGCCTATCGCTTGCAGGATGAAGGTTTCGATACGCTGGAAGCTAACCGCCGCCTCGGCCTGCCCGAAGAAGCGCGCGATTTTCCGCTCGCCGCGCGCATGCTCTATCTGATGGGCGTGGGTGACGTACGGCTGATGACCAACAATCTGGAAAAGGTCGTGGCGCTGGAGGATGCCGGCGTGCGCGTAAGCGAACGGGTGCCGCACGAACTGCCCGCCAATCCGCACAACCGCCGCTATCTCGATACCAAGCGCGACCGCGCCGGGCACTTGCTGGCCTAGCCGGCCCAGCGCCCCAGCGACTGGCCCATGCGCACGCTGTCGCCAGCCTTCAGCGAGCCGTCCCATGTGAGTTTGCCCGGCTCGAACAGCAGCACGACAGTCGAGCCGAGGAAGAAGCGGCCCATCTCCGCACCCGCTGCCAGCGTTCGCTCGCCATCGGCAAAGTCGCGGCGGATGACTTCCGGGTGATGCGTTTCGGTGCGGCCCTGCCACACCGTCTCGATCCCGGCGACGATCATCGCGCCCACCATTACGCTGGCGAATTGCCCGTGAGCCCCGCCATCGAATTGGCAGGCCAGCCGTTCATTACGCGCAAACAGCCCGTCAACATTCTCCGCCGTCACCGTATTCACGCTGAACAGGTCGCCCGGAACATAGACGGTCGACTGCAGATCGCCGTCGGCAGGCATGTGGACGCGGTGATAGTCTTTCGGCGAGAGGTAGATCGTGGCGAAATGTCCGCCCGCAAAGCGCGCCGCAGCGGCATCATCGCCGCCGAGCAGCTGTGCAGCGGTGAAATGCCTGCCTTTCGCCTGGAAGATCCTGCCATCCTCGATCCGGCCAATCTGGCTGATGGCACCGTCCGCCGGACTGAGCACGTTGTCGCGCGCATCGGCGAGCGGGCGCGCGCCCGGCTTCAGCTCCCGCATGAAGAAATCGTTGAAGCTCGCATAAGCCTCGATGGGCCGCGCCGCCTCGCTCATATCGACATCGTATGATGCGATGAAACGGCGGATCAACCGATCCTTCAGCCATGGCTTTTGCGAACCAGCAAACCGGCCAGCGAAGCGCGACACGGCATGGTGAGGGACGATTTTCTGGAAGGCGATGAATGGCTTGGACATTGGCGGGCCTTAGCGCAGCTGGCTGTCTTTGGAACCTCTGCGATTGATGGCCGAATGGCGCACTGCGGAATCGCGGCCCGATTGGCAGGGCACGCAGGTGCGCACACCGGGCACGGCCATGCGGCGCTTCTCCGGAATGTCCTCTCCGCAAATATCGCAAAATTCGGCGCTTTCGCCCCGGGGCAACCGTGCGCGGGCCGCGGCCACCGCGTCACTCACCGTATCGTCGATCTGATCCTGCACCGCGCCATCGCGCGACCATCCGCCTGCCATTGCATCGCTCCTTGCCCAGATAACGGGCGAAGACAGCGGCGCGTTCCGGCCTAGCGGCAGAGCCTGCGATAGCGCGCCCGTTCGCGCTCCGCCGCGGCATCGGACACCAGCCAGCTATTGGCTCGGGCGCAATTCAACGCGTTTTCCCATTCCGGGCCAGACGGACGCTCGATCACGCCTGTATCGAGGTTCAGCGTGACTTCGATACCGCCGTCGCGCATGGCCCGCTGCATGTCGCCATCCCGGTCGGGCTTGAGGACGGATATGATGGCGCGGCGCGTCCCCGGCTCGATCCGCGGCGCCTCACCCCACCAACGCAGCGTTGCAGCGGTGCGCGGCAAACCGGCGATGTAGTCTTCGGGCAGGATGTCGGTCAGCGCATGGCGCGCGATCACCGCGCCCTCGCCATCATAGACGACGAGCGTGTTGTAGCCAAAGCCTGCAGATGCATAATCGTCTACCGTCAGCAGCCGCTGGCCATCGTCGGTGACGAGAACCCAGTTCGGCGCTTCCACGTTAAGCAGGCGGATCGTGCGGGAATTGCCGCGATAATCGCCGAAAACACGCTCCACGATCGCGCGGGCGGCTGGCGTGCAATCGGCTTCTCCGGGCGCGCATGACAACATCGTGGGTATGACGGTGACGACAACCTGCCCATTGGCGGAGCGATACTCCTGCACCGAAGGGGGCATGAAGCTGTCGGCCAGGGCCGGCGCGCCGAGCGCGATGGCAGCTGCGGCAATCGTCAATGAGAGGCGGCGAAACATGACATCAAAATGCCGCCAAGTGGCTTTCCCGATTCTGAACGCCGTTATCGCACTTCGTAGCGGGTCAGGCGGCTATCGAGCGTGTTTTCGCCCACACCGCCCATGTCGCCGGACCAGTCGGCCACGAATACCGAATTGCGGTCTACGCCGGTAGCGAAGCGGGCATCGTTACCGGTGACGTTGAGGCCGGAGCTGTCGCGCGTACGCCCTTCGGCGGCCACCGCGATGAAGGCGGAGTAATTCTCCTTGTCGGCCCCTTGCACGAACCAGTTATTGCTGATCTGGCCCGACGCGCCGCCGGGCAGGTCGATCATGTAATTGGTGCCGCGCCCCGCCGCATCGTCGAAGCTGGAAGAGGCGATGTCGACGCGCGCGGCGCGCGATTTGACGTAATGCCCGCCTCGCCCTTCCTCGAAACGGGATCGGGTGATGCGGACATGGCCGTAATCGCCGGTATAGACCGAGTGGGCGCAGCCACCATGGCCCTCGCACGTGCCCAGACGCGTGAAGGTGGACCGGTCGATGACCAACTGGCCGGAAGGGTCCTGCGCCGTCAGGATGCCCTGCTGGCTATCGCGGAACCAGCTTTCGGCGATGGTCAGATTGCCGCGTTCCAGCCGGATGCCGGCCCCGTTGAAATCGGGCACGCGCATGTTCTGGAAGATGATCCCGGCGACTTCCGCACTGCGTCCGCGCAGCACGAGCGCGGCCTTGCCCTCGCAGGTCACGCCATCAAAAATCACGCTACCGGGTTCGGTCGCAAGGAAGGACACTTCGCCTGCGCCCTGCACAGCGCATTGCTCGTACCGGCCCGGCGCGATGGCAATTGTGCCGCGCGCATCGCCGATGGCATCGACCGCATCTTGCAGGCGGGTAAAGCGCTGGTCCGTTTCCACCACCGTGAACGGGGCGGCGCGCTCCTGCGCGAACAGCGCCGCTACCGGGATCGCTGCCACGGCCAAAGCCGATATCGCGCCGATCAACCGGATTGGAAGGCGGGCGGCGTGCGGGCGTACGGATTGCGTCATCATGGACGCTAGCCGTAGCCGCGAATGGTTAACGGCCTGCTAAACCTTTGCCGCTCAATTGTCGCGAATGGCCTTGAGGAAAGCGTCGCCATAAGCGGCCAGCTTCTTCTCGCCGATACCGGGGATCTGGCTCATTTCAGAAAGATTGGCTGGCCGCCCCGCTGCCATCGCGCGCAAGGCCGCGTCGTGGAACACCACGTAAGGCGGCACGCCTGCATCCGCAGCCAGGTCGCGACGCAACGCCCGCAGTGCATCGAACAGCGGATCGCCCACCGGATTGGGCGTGCTGTCACCGCGCCGTCTGCGCCCGCGCCCGCGCTCCGGCGGTTTCGCGATGACGACGTCCGTATTTCCGGCAAGTATCTCGCGCACATCGCCCGACAGACAGAGGCCGCCATGCTCTGTCTGCGTCAGGTCGCCGCGCACTTGCAACGCCCTCGCCACCGGCTGCAACAGCCGTGCATCCTCGCCATCGACGATGCCATAGACCGACAGCTTGTCATGCCCGCGCTGGGTCACGCGCTCATCGGCAGAACCGGTCAGCACTTTCTGGATATGTCCGAAGCCGTAACTCTGCCCGGTGCGATAGACGGCGGAGAGGAATTTGCGCGCCAGCTCGGTTACGTCGATCACGCTTGGGGGATCGAGGCAATTGTCGCAATTGCCGCAGGTTTCAGGAGGATTCTCGCCAAAATGGCGCAGCAGCACAGCGCGGCGGCAGCCCGGGGTTTCCACCAGTCCCGCCAGCGCGTCCAGCCGCTGGCGTTCGCCTTGCTGGCGCGCACTGCCGACTTCGCCCAATCGCATGCGCGCCTGCGCAAAATCGCCCGCGCTCCAGAGCATGACCGCCTCTGCCGGATCGCCATCGCGGCCCGCGCGGCCTGTTTCCTGATAATAGGCCTCGATACTCTTGGGCACGCCAGCATGGGCGACGAAGCGCACATCGGGCTTGTCGATCCCCATGCCGAAAGCGATGGTGGCGACGATCACCATGTCCTCGCTGGCGACGAAGGCGGACTGGTTTTTTGCGCGCACATCTGCCGGAAGACCGGCGTGATACGGCAGCACGGGCCTGCCGGTCAGCTCGGCCAATTGCTCGGCCAATTGCTCCACCTTCCGCCGCGTGGGCGCGTAGACGATGCCCGGACCCGGCGTTTCCGCGCATAGCCGCGCAAGCTGGCGGGGCAGCGCCTCGCGCGGATTGATGCGGTAGCGGATATTAGGTCTGTCGAAGCCCGCGACCACCAGCCCTTCTTCCGGAATGCCGAGCTGGGCGAGGATGTCGGCGCGTGTATGTTCGTCCGCCGTCGCCGTCAGCGCGAGGCGCGGCACGTCGGGGAAAGCGTCCATCAGCGGGCGCAGCTGACGATAATCCGGGCGGAAATCGTGTCCCCATTCGGAAACGCAATGCGCCTCGTCCACGGCGAAGAGAGACAGCTTTGCGCTGGAGAGCAAATCGCGAAAGCCCTGCTGGCTTGCACGCTCGGGCGCGACATAAAGCAAGTCCAGCTCGCTTGCGCGAAATGCGTCCAGCGTTTCGCGCCAGTCCTCGTCCACGCTGGTGAGCGTGGCGGCGCTGATGCCATTGGCGCGCGCGCTGCGCAGCTGGTCGTGCATCAGTGCAATCAGCGGAGAGATGACGACGCATGTGCCTTCCAGCAGCGTGGCGGGCAGCTGGTAGGTGAGCGACTTGCCCGCGCCTGTCGGCATGACCGCGAGAGTGCTCTGGCCCGCCAGCACGCGCGCGATCACGTCGGCTTGACGCCCGCGAAAATCGGCAAAGCCATAAATGCGGCGTAGCGCGTCTCGCGCCGCCTCCATATCCACTGCCGGAGCCATGGCCTGCATGTGGCAGGTCCCGCGCCTGCCGCATACCGCCGACAAGCGCATTTCCACCTGCAAAATGCTCGGCTATGGGATGGCTTGGAAATCTTGGACCGAAGGGAATCGATTACTCATGAAGAAACTTGCTTTCATCGCGGCTGCGTCCGCCTTCGCACTCGCCGGTTGTGGCGACACCACCGATGCATCGGAAGAGGCGACGGCCGATACGGTCGAAGTCCCGGCTGACGATGCCATGGCCGATGCGCCCGATCCGGTCGCCGATGAAGACGCCGCTATGAGCGACGAGGACATCGAGGCCGAAATGAATGTCGCAGAGGAAGAGGCCGAAGAGGCTGCCGACGCTGCACAGGCCACCGTCGACGATGCACTCGCCGCCGCCGAAGAGGCGCAGGCGACGATGGACAACGCTGCCGAGTGATTTCGATCGGCACGACGAAAAAATGTGGCCGGGCCTTGGCAGGTCCGGCCCTTCTTATTTGCGCGCTGGCCGCATGCAGCGATAGCGAGTCTCGCGGTCCGACACCTGCCAGCGAAGGCGAGCAGGCTGCGCTGGACGATGCCGCCGAGATGCTGTCGGAGCGGCCCGAGGATGGCGGCGATGCATCGGCCCAGCCGGACGCAACCGATTGATTGCAAATGTGGCGCGCTTCCGGAGGCTGTGCTAAATACTGCGACCATGAGTGATACCGCCGAACTGGCTCGCCCGAGCGATGAAACCGGCAGCAATGCCGAACACGATTATTCCGCGCTTCCCGAAGTCGCGGATAGTGTCTTCACGGCGCCTCTGCAGCGCCCCGACCATATCGGCGAAGACTGGCTGGAACCCGCCCAGACCGACTATTCCACCGAAGACGATTCCGTTTGGGACGACCTGTTCGCCCGCCAGATGGACATACTGCCCGGCCGGGCATGCTCTGCCATGTTGCGGGGGCTGGAGAAGCTCGATTTGGGCAAGGGCGGCGTGCCCGATTTCGGTCGCTTGTCGGAGGAGCTTGGCGCGATGACCGGATGGAGCGTGGTGCCTGTGCCCATGCTGATCCCCGATCACGTGTTCTTCTGGCACCTTGCCAATCGCCGCTTCCCCGCCGGCAATTTCATCCGCACGCGCGAAACGTTCGATTACATCCAGGAACCCGACGTGTTCCACGACGTGTTCGGCCACGTGCCGCTGCTGACCGATCCTACCTTTGCCGATTACATGCAGGAATATGGCCGCGCCGGATGGAAGGCGATGCGCTATAACAAGCTGAAAGCGCTGGGCTCGCTCTATTGGTACACGGTGGAATTCGGCCTCATCATGGAAGAGAACGAGCCGCGCATTTACGGCGCCGGCATCCTCTCCGGCCCGCAGGAAGCGATTTTCGCGCTGGAGGGGCAATCGCCCAATCGCATCATGATGAATGTCGATCGCGTCATGCGTACCGATTACGTCATCAGCGACCTGCAACCGACCTATTTCGTGATCGAAAGCTTCGACGATCTCTATCGCCAGACGGTGGAGCGCGATTTCGACCGGCTGTACCGCAATCTTGGCGCAGGCTTCACCTATGCTAATTCTGCGGTGATCGATGTCGATAACGTGCTGCATCGCGGCACACAGGAATATTTCCTGCGCGGCGGCAGGGGCAGCAGCGCAAAACCGGTCTAGGGCGCTTCTTTCTAAGCCAAAAAAAGACCGGCGCTGGATCGCTCCAGCGCCGGTCCTTTTTTTGCTCGTTCGAGCGAGACTTACATCTCGTCGATTTCGTCAGCCGATTCTTCCATGTTTTCTTCCATGGCATCGGTTTCGTCATCCATGGCGTCAGCCTGCTCGTCGGTGATTTCACCGCTGGCTTCCATGTCGTTGACCATGGCGTCACGGTTGTCTTCCATCTCTTCGATGTTTTCTTCCGCTTCGTTTTCAGCGGCGGAGTCGCATGCGGCGACGCCCAGGCCCAGAGCTGCGGCAGATGCGAAAGCAATGATCTTCTTCATGTGTATTCCCCTTCATTAGGTGAGGGCCTGTCCGAATCAATTCGGCGGCCCCATCGAATGTCCCTGAGGCATTCCCAGCCTGCTTAACGCATATCGCTGGATTGCAACAGCTTTGTTGCGAGGAGCATCAACAGCGCCCCGGCACAGGACAAGACGAGCAGGGCGACCGAATAGTTCCCGGCCAGCAAGTCGCCTTCCACCACGAGCGGGCCGATCAATCCACCGGCAAGCAGCGCCCCAGCGATACCGAGCGCGATATTGCGCAGCAGCACGCGATGCGATGTCAGCTCGCTCATGAATGCGGCAAGCCATCCACTGATGGCCCCCACCAGTATCATGAAAACAAAGCCCACTTTTCCAGCGCCTCTCGATGCGTTTCAGTACATCGATTCAACGGGACCAAAGTCCATGTTGTTCCCCCGCGGCGCGCAGTTTCAGGCGGTATTTGTCCGGACCAATCGCGTAAGATGCTGATTCCTTGGCGCGAAAATTTCTACACTTATGTTTAGAAAAGCCAGAGCAGCACCACGCCCATGGCGATGCGGTAGATGACGAAGACCATCATCGAAGCGCGCTTCAGGAAGTTCATCAGGAACGCCATCGTGGCGAAGGCTGCGATGAAGGTCAGCACGCCGGTGATGAAGGCTTCGCGCACCATGTCGCTGCCCGCATCCATCAGGTCGGGGACGATCAGCACGCCTGCGCCCGCCACGGCAGGAATGGAAAGCAGGAAGGAGAAGCGCGCCGCCTCCACCCGTCCGAAGCCGAGCGTGCGTGCGGCGGTCATAGTTACGCCCGACCGGCTGGTGCCGGGGATCAGCGCCAGCGCCTGCGCAAGACCGACCAGCAAGCCATCCCGCCAGGTCATATCCTCGTAATTGCGATCCTCGCGCCCGAACTTGTCGGCCAGGCCCAGCAGGATGCCGTAGAAGATCAGGTTGAAGGCGATGAGGTCGGTGAGCCGCAGCGAAGCGAGAAGGTCGTCATCGACCAGCGTGATGCCGAACCAGCCGACCGCCAGATCGTTTAACGCGCCCGACTTAATGGCAAGACCCGCCAGCACGGCAGGGATGGTGCCGAGGATGATCCACCAGAACAGCTTGCGCTCGGCAGGCGCGGTGCCGATGCCCACCGTCGCGAAGCCGCCGCGCGCCAGACCCCAAACATCGCGGAAGAAATACACCATGATCGCCAGCAGCGATCCGATATGCACGGCGATATCGATCATCGGGCCCTGATCTTCCGCACCGGTGAAGACCGGCACCAGGATGAGGTGGCCCGAAGACGAGATCGGCAGGAATTCGGTGATCCCCTGCACAATGGCGAGGATCAGCATTTCGAGGAAGGTCATGCGGCGGTCTGCATCCCGAAGAGGTGAAGTGGTGCACGCCTTCAACGAGAAGGGGGCGAAGTCAAGACCGACTCCGCCCCCCTGAATGTTTCGATGAGAAGTGCTTACCAGATACGGATGCGATCTTCCGGTGCGAGATACAGATCGTCGCCTTCGGTCACGCCGAACGCTTCGTACCAGGCATCGGTATGGCGCACAGCGTTGTTGAGGCGGAACTCGCCCGGCGGGTGGTTCGCCGTCATCACGCGGTTGCGCAGCGATTCCTCACGCTCCATGCCCCGCCAAATCTGGGCGTAACCGAGGAAGAAGCGCTGGTCGCCGGTCAAGCCGTCGATCACCGGCGCTTCCTCGCCATTGAGCGAAAGCTGGTAGGCGCGGTAGGCCATCTGCAGGCCCACCACATCGCCAAGCGTTTCGCCCATCGACTGGCGTGCGCGCAGGCACACCGGCCCTTCGGCACTGTCGACCGGGCAGTAGGATTCGATGAATTCGCCCATGCGCTGGGTGAACGCCTCGAAGCCCTCGCGGTCGCTATCCTGCCACCAATTGCGCAGCGTGCCCGTGGCATCGAACTGCGAGCCTTGGTCATCATAGCCGTGGCCGATTTCGTGACCGATGACGGCACCGATGCCGCCATAGTTCACCGCCGGGTCTGCCGACGCATTGAAGAAGGGCGGCTGCAGGATGGCAGCGGGGAAGACGATGCGGTTCGTCAGCGGCGAATAATAGGCATTCACCGTCTGTGGCAGCATGCCCCATTCGGTCGGGTCCACTTGCGTGCCGAGGCGCGCGCGGTTGTCCGCAATGCCCCATGCGGCTGTCGCCATGCGGTTGGCAAGCGGGTCGCTCGCGCTGATTTCGAGGCCGTCATAGGTCTCGAACTCGTCGGGATAACCGATCATCGGCACGAAGCCTTCCAGCTTGGTGCGTGCTTCGGCCAGCGTGTCGGCAGTCATCCACTCGTTTTCGTCCAGAGCCATGCTCATGGCGCGCGAGAGATTGGCCACCAGCTCATCCATCTGCGCCTTGCTCTCGGGCGGGAAATACTGCTCCACATACAGCGCGCCCAGCTGCTCGCCCAGCATGCCTTCGACAGTGGAGATGCCCCGCTTCCAGCGAGCTTCCTGCTCTTCCGCGCCGCTGATGGTGCGACCGTAGAAATCGAACTGGGCGGCATCGAGCTCGGTCGATAGGACGGATGCGTTGCTGGCGAGGAAATTGCGCGCCATGTGCGCCTGCAGCGTGGCGAGCGGCGTTTCGGTGAGTAGCTCCATCATCGCGGGCAGGCCGCCGCCGATCATGCCCAGCTGCTCTTCCGTCAGGCCAAGCTCTTCGATTTCCTCATCGGTAGGCGGCAGCTGGCTAGCGAGGAACCGGTCTTCCCCGGCGAAATCGCCCGCTTCCAGCAGGGCTGCAACCGGGAAATCGCCCGCCAGCGCTTCCAGCTCGTCGCGGCTCAACACATTGTAGGTGAGCTGCGGGATGCGAAACATCTGGCGCGCCCATTCCAGCTCGGCAATATCGCGCTCGAAGGCATAGACGGCGCGGGCCGTTGCGGCGGGATCGGCATAGCCCGCAGCCTCGAACATCGTTTCCATATATTCGAGATACTTCTCGCGGATCTCGAGATTGCTCTCCGAGTCGACGAGGTAATAATCGCGGTCGGGCAGGCCGATACCGCCGAACCCGATGGACACGGCATAATCGGTAGGATTGCGCGCATCGATGCCGACACCCGCCGAAACGAGGCTGGGCATGCCGGGCTGTTCCATCAGGCGCACCAGCGCCTCCAGGTCGGGCGCGTCGAAGATCTGCTGCAGATAGGGATAGGCCGGAGCGAGACCGGACGCATCGATAGCGTCGGTGTCGACGAAGGCATTATACGCATCGACGATGCGGCGTGCTGCCGTGCCTTCAGCCGGATCGGACGCGATCAGGTCTGCCATCAGCGTCTGGACATCCACTACCGATTGTTCGCGCAGCATATCGAACGCGCCGTAGCGCTGGCGATCTGCCGGAATCTCGTTGGTGCTGGTCCAGATACCGTTGGCATAGGCATTGAAATCGTCACCCGGATCGACGGTATTGTCGAGATAATCGAGGCCCACGCCCCACGTGCCGAAATCCATCGTCGGCGCTTCGGTCGCGCTGTCCGTGTCGTTCACGATGTCATCGTGCACCACGCCGTGATTGTGGCCGTCATGCGCGTCTTCATTCGCGAGCGCGGGCGATGCGGCGGCAAGGCCGATGGCCGATACCGATGTAATCAGAATATTGCGGATCATGTCCGTCCAGTCCTCTCGTATGATTTTGAATAGGTTACGACCATTCTCGCACAGCAGTGCGCGCCGGTTTCTGTCGTTACCATATCGATTAAACGTCGACTCGCTTCGACGCAAGTCAACCCGCCAGAAGGCTCAACTCAGCGCAGGCTCGTCGAATTGCAGCGAAGCGAGCCGCGCATACAGACCGCCTTTAGCCGTCAGGCTGGCGTGGTCGCCTTCCTCTGCGATGCGGCCATCCTCCATCACGATGATCCGGTCCGCCGCGCGCACGGTGGCGAGGCGATGGGCGATCACCAGCGTGGTGCGGTCTGCCATCAGGCGTTCGAGCGCATCCTGGACCAGTCGCTCGCTTTCCGCATCGAGCGCACTGGTCGCCTCGTCCAGCAACAGGATCGGTGCGTTGCGCAGCAGCGCACGCGCAATGGCGATGCGCTGGCGCTGTCCGCCCGAAAGGCGCGCGCCGCCTTCGCCGAGGAAAGTATCCAGCCCGTCGGGCAAATCGCGCAGGAAGCCTTCCGCATTGGCGGCGCGCGCAGCGTCCCAGATCGCCTGGTCATCCGCGTCCCAAGCACCGTAGCGCAGATTGTCGCGGGCATTGGCGGCGAACAATATGCCTTCCTGCGGCACCAGCGCCATGCGGCGACGGATGGTGGCGGGATCGGCCTGTGTCAGCGGAACGCCGTCGAGGCGGACGGTGCCTTCCTGCGGATCATAAAATCGCTCTGCCAACTGAAAGATGGTCGACTTGCCCGCACCCGACGGGCCGACGATTGCCACGGTCTCTCCCGGTTCGACCGTCAGGGAGAAATCGGCGATAGCGCGCTCTTCGGGCCGGGTCGGATAGCAGAACGTCACATTGCTGAAGGCAAGGCTGCCGCGCGGCGGTTCGGGCAATTGCTGCGGACGGGCAGGCGGCACGATATCGGGCTCTGCATCGAGCAGTTCGCGCAGGCGGCTGGCCGCGCCCGCGCCGCGCAGCAAATCGCCGAAGACTTCGGTCAGCGCCCCGGCGGAGCCTACCACGACAATACTGGCAAATACGAAAGCCGTTATTGTGCCGCCGGTTATCACGTCGTCGCGGACCAGCACCGCGCCGCGCCACAACAGCAAGGTGACCGCGCCCATGATGAGCGTCATCAGGATGGCAGTCATCAGCGCGCGGATCATGATGCGGCTGCGCGCAACGTCGAAGGTTTTCTCGACCGCTCCGGTGAAGCGCCCGCCTTCGCGCCGCTCCTGGTTGAAGCCCTGCACGATCTTCATCGCCGAAAGCGTTTCGGTCACCATCGCACCGACATCGGCGACACGGTCCTGGCTGGTGCGGCTGATATCGCGCAACCGCCGTCCGAAGACGAGGATCGGTATCACGAGCAGCGGAATGCTCGCCAGCAGCCACACGGCCAGCTGTGGCGCCAGCCAGAACAGCGCGACAGTTCCAAGCACCGCCGTGATACCGTTGCGCAGCGCAACCGAGACCGTCGTGCCCACCACCATCTCGATGACAGCAGTATCGGCGACCATGCGGCTGGAAATCTCCTTGGGGCTGTTCTCTTCGAAAAAGCCCGGCGAGAGCCGCAGGAGATTGTCATACACCTTGGCGCGGATGTCGGCGACCACCCGCTCTCCGAGCCAGCTGACGAAATAGAAGCGGACCGCCGTCGCCACGCCGAATAGGCCGACCAGCCCGAGCAGGTAAGTGAACCAGCGATCGATATCGCCGCCATCCGAAAAGCCGCGATCCACGATAAGACGGAGGGCATTGGGCAAAGCGAGCGAGAAGATCGTGGCCGAAACCACCAGCGCGACCAGCGCCATCGCGACACGCCCGGGATATTTCTTCGCCTCGACATAGATCATCGTCAGCGGGGCTAGGCTCTTTGCCTTCGCACCTTGTGTCGGAATGTCGGAAGCGTCGTCGGGAGAGGCCATCGCGGCGCGCTCTAGCCCAAAGCCGCGCAGCTTTGAAGCAGCCGCGCACGACAAACCGCCGGTTTGCCCACAAGCAGGCTTCGCCTAATCCCTTTTGCCGCATTGCAACATCGCCGCAAAAGAGGCATGTCCTGCGTTCTTTTGCGGGACATGCGGCAATCGCGGACCGCCTTGATGCACCCGAACCGGTGCGATGCAGGGGACGCTAAGTGCTTTACAACGCCTATGAAATGCAGCGCGCGTGGATGACCACGGCCAGCAATTGGGCATCCGTCGGGGCGGAATTGCTGAATAATCCGGCGCTGCCCATGGGCTATATGGGCATGGGCCCTGCCGCCGCATCGGCGCTCAAAGTGTTTGCGCATGTCTATGAAGAGCGCGGCAAGCCCGAATTCAACATCCAGCCGGTAGAGACCGATGACGGGCTCAAGCCGGTCAGCGAAACCGTGGTGCTAGAAAAGCCCTTCGGCAGCCTGCGCCGCTTCATGCGTGACGATCTGCCCGAAGATGCGCCAAAGCTGCTGATCGTTGCGCCCATGAGCGGGCATTTCGCCACGCTGCTTCGCGGCACGGTCCAGCGCATGGTCGAAAACCAGCAGGTGTGGATCACCGACTGGGCGGATGCGCGGCTGGTGCCGACCGAGGCGGGCCCTTTCGACCTCGATGATTACATCGATTACCTGATCGAATTCCTGCAATTCATCGGGCCGGACACGCATATGCTGGCCGTGTGCCAGCCCTCCGTGCCCGCTTTTGCCGCAACTGCGGTGATGGCGGCGGAAAAGGATCCATGCCGCCCGGCGTCGCTCACCATGATGGGCGGCCCGATCGACACGCGCGCCAGCCCCACCGGCGTGAACGACCTGGCGATGGAAAAGCCGCTGAGCTGGTTCCGCAACAATGTGATCGCCACCGTGCCGCTCAACTATCCGGGCGCGGGCCGCCGCGTCTATCCCGGCTTCCTGCAGCTGGCCGGTTTCATCTCCATGAACCTCTCCGATCACATGATGAGCCATTACGAGATGTTCAAACACCTGACGCTGGGCGACCAGGAAAGCGCGGACAAGACCAAGCAGTTCTACGATGAATATCTGTCTGTCTGCGACATGACAGCCGAATTCTACCTCCAGACCATCGAGCATGTGTTCCAGGAACACTCGCTGCCGAAGGGCGAGTTCGTGCATCGCGGGAAGGCCATCGATCCCGATGCCATTCGCGACACCGCGCTGCTGGCGATCGAGGGCGAGCGCGACGATATTTCCGGCATCGGCCAGACCTGCGCGGCGCTCGACATTGCCGAACACCTGCCCATGGCGAAGAAGAAGTACCACCTTGCCCGCGAGGTCGGCCATTACGGTATTTTCAACGGCAGCAAGTGGCGCAACCGGATTGCACCGGTGGTGGAGGAATGGATGAGAGCTAATCCTTCTGTAGGTTAGTTTTTCGATCCGGCATCCGCCGGATCGTCCTCGCTAGACGCACTCCGCTGCGCTGCGTGCCCGCTGCGGGCGGGCGTTCGCCCTTGCCGCCCTATCGGGCGGAGTTCTGCAGTAAACTTACAGGATTGCGCTGGTTTCGGTCGCGACTAGCGACCGACAGAGTCCGAACGAGCGACCGCAGGTGCCCCGCAGCGAAGCGGAGGGAACAGCACCGAGGATGAAGCCGCAGATGCGGCTTCGCAAAACAGAAGATCACTCCGTTCTTGGCGCGACATTCTTTGGCTCACGTTTGAAAAACCGCCGCACCATGTTCCGCAGCGCCAGTATCAGACCGATGGCGAGCGCCAGCAGCACCGCTGCCACGCCTGCCGCGGCCCATGGGTATTCGTAGACGAACCACAGCGCGCCCACGGTGGCGATATCCTCCGCCGTAGAAGCGACCACGTTAGAAACGGGTTCGGGCGAAGTATTGATCGCCGCCCGCGCACCTGCCTTGCCGCCATGCGCCACCAGCGCGCCGCCGCCGCCCAGCAGGAAGGCAATCACCTGCATCGCCGGATCGCCCGGGTCGACGATGGCGAGCGCCAGCAGCGCACCGCCGATGGGACGCACCAGCGTGTGCACCGTGTCCCAGGCGCTATCGAGCCATGCGACCTTGTCGGCGAAAAACTCTGCCAGCGCGCCGAAACCGGCAATGCCGATGACCCACGGATTGGCGAACACCTGCAACGCATCCAGCTGCTCGGGCAAAGGTACGAAGCCGCTGCGCATGGCCAGCCCGGTCGCCAGCACGACGAGGTAGAGCCGCCAGCCCGCCAGCAGGCTGGCGCTGCCGGCCAGCCCGATTATCTCGATAGCAGAAAGGGTTGCGGCTGTTTCCATGGCAGCCGGTTATCCTCCCGCCGCCGCCATTTGTCGAGAGCCACCGCTTTACGCCATCGCCTCGCGCCGGGCGTCGGCCAGTTTCTGCGCGGCGGGCGATAGCTTGAAGCCGTGGCGCAAGCGCCGCCATTGGCTCCATAGCGCCGCCTGGAAAGCCAACAGGATGAAGACGAATGACTGGAACGCGATGCCGACGAACAGCGCGCCGACAAGGAAGATGATCTGCGCGTGTTGCAGCGCTGTCGCCATGTCGAACATCGCGATGTCGCGATCCGCGCGCTTGGGCCCCTCGCGCCGCCTTATCCGCTCCATCTGGTAGAGCCCCAGCCCCTGCAAGGACAGCCACAGGAACAGCCCGAGCCAGCCCTGCTCGCCCAGCACCTCGAAATAGCTGGAGTGGTAAGCGCGCGCCTGATCGGTCACTTCGCGATAGGTGATGCGGCGGTTATTGCCCTCGCCTTCGATCTCCGGGATCTCGTAAGTGAAGCTGTTGCCGCGATAGGCATCGAAGCCGCCGCCGGTCGGGTTGGCCTTGGCGTAGTCGACGGTCCAGCGCCAAACCTCCAGCCGCGTCGAGGCGCTTTCATCGGAGCGGAAACCGGCGATAGTCTCCATGCGCTGGGTATATTCCGCAGGCAGGAAAGGCAGCGCCGCGAAGAAGAGCACGCCGCCCAGCCCTGCCATCAGGAAGCGGTATTTCACCTGCCGCAGCAGCAACACGAAGAAGACCGCGATGCAGACGAGGCCGGTGCGCGCGCCTGTGCCGATGGGGATCAGCATACAGGCCGCTATCAGCGCGACGGCGAAGGTCCAGACGGTCCAGTGCGAAGGGAAGATCGTGCCGCGCCGCGCAAGGAAGAAGATGAGCGGGATGGTGGCGATGGCCGCGGTCGACATGATCGAGCCTTCGTAAAGGCCCGAATCCATCTGTACGAGCAGCACCAGCTGCCCGTATCCGCCGCCGCCGAACACCGTCTTGATGCCGCCCGTAATGGCATTCGCCCCGATGCTGAGCACGAATACCACCAGCGCCGCTTCCAGCCGCAGGCGCGTGCGCAGCGTCAGCGGCAGAAAGGCGGCGAAGAAGATGCTCTTCCACACCCAGTCCCATTTCGCCCAGGCGAATTCCTGGAAAGCCGCGCCAATGGTCGTGTAGCCGCACCACACCAGCAACGCCGCCATAATGGCTTGCGTGATCGTGAAGCGGCTGCCTTCCTTGCTGTCGAGCAGCACGTAGCCGACAAAGGCGGCGATAAAGGCGACTAGCGAGAGATGCAGGCTGCGGATGAACCCCCAGCCGATCAGCTGCGGCGATACGATATCGACATAAATATACAGCAGCACCCACAGGAACGGGCGCTTGAATCCCATCGCCAGCACGATGGCGATGAACAGGAACAGGACGATGTCACGCATCGCCGTGCGGCTCCTGCTGCTTCTTGAGCCAAGGTCGCTCTGGCTTGCTGTCCGCCGCGCCCTCCTCGTCGAGCTCGGGCCGCATCATGACGCGCCACATCGCGGCCAGTATAAGGCCGTGCGACAGGGCGATGGAAAACAAGTCGATCACGTGGGCGTTTCGTCCGCGAAGCTTCGGAGCATCGCCATTAGGGCAAAGCTCTTGACGGCCCGTTAAGCACGTTGCCGCTATGCGCTGCGGCGATGACACGGATTCTGCACGTCCTCGACCATTCGCTGCCCATGCATAGCGGCTATACCTTTCGCACGCGGGCGATCCTGCGGGCGCAGGCAGCGTCCGGACTCGAGGTGCGCGGCATCACCGGCCAGCGGCATACGGAGGAAGGACCGTCGGTCGAGGAAGTCGATGGTCTTATATTCCACCGCACGCTGGGCGCATCTTCGGGGCCTGCAGGCCTGAAGGAATGGCGCGAGATCGATGCGCTCTGCAATGCCATCGTCGCGCTCGCCGATGACTGGCGGCCCGACATCCTTCACGCACACTCGCCCGCGCTGGACGGGCTGGCCGCGATCCGCGCCGGAAAACGGCTGGGCATTCCCGTCGTTTATGAAATACGCGCTTTTTGGGAGGATGCCGCCGTCGGCAATCTGACTGGGCGCGAAGGATCGCTCAAATACCGCCTTACCCGGCACGTGGAGAACCTCGCCGTGCGTGGGGCCGATGCGGTGATGACGATCTGCCACGGGCTGAAGGACGATCTGGTGGCGCGCGGTTTTCCTGCGGACAAGATCGGCATCATGCCCAATGGCGTAGACCTGACGACCTTTGGAGAGCCCGCAAGACGCGACGATGCGCTCGCCGCCGAACTCGGCATCGGGGATGGGCCCGTGATCGGTTTCATCGGCAGCTTCTACGATTACGAAGGGTTGGACGACCTCATCGCGGCGATGTCAATGCTGGTGGAAAGGCACGCAGGCGCGCATCTGTTGCTGGTCGGCGGCGGACCGATGGATCGGGCTTTGCGTGCGCAGGTCGCTGCATCGCCCGTGGCAGACCGCATCCATTTCACCGGCCGCGTGCCGCATGCCGAAGTGGAGCGCTATTACGCCCTCACCGACATCATGGCCTATCCGCGCAAGAAGAGCCGGCTCACCGATCTCGTCACGCCGCTCAAACCGCTGGAAGCCAATGCGCAGATGCAGCTCGTCGCCGCCAGCGATGTGGGCGGCCACCGCGAGCTGATCCGTAATGGCGAAACTGGGGTTCTCTTCGCGCCTGACGATCCCGCCGCCTGCGCGCAGGCCCTTGCCGATCTCGTCGACCGCCGCGACGAGTGGAATGCCATCCGGCAGGCAGCGCGCGCGCATGTTCGGGCGAACCATGACTGGGCGACGAATGTTCAACGTTATCAGGTCGTTTACCAACGCCTGCTAGGCGGACCCTCGAACAGCCGTATGCCGGACGCCGCCTAGCTTGCGCGGCGCCTAGGTGAAAACACGGCGCAACGAACAGGAACCGCACGTGGCAACCAGCCCCGAGCACATCGATGGAACCGCGCGCGCAAAGCCGCCGATCACTGCCAGCCCGGCATTCCCGCTGGTGGTGGGCCTGTGGTTCGCCGCGCTTTTCGGCATTGGCAGCATGATCGTGCCGACCGTTCTGCTCGAACAGGTTGTCATGGCCACCGGGCTTCCCTCCCTCATCCCGCAAATGGCCCCGCCGCTGGGTCTGACGGCCAAGGGGCTGATCGCGCTTGCCGGCACGGTGCTGGGCGGGCTGCTGGGCTTCGTGCTGGCGAAGCGTATTGCGGCGCCTGCGAAAAATGTTGCGCTTGTCCCTCCCCAACGCCGCGCTCCGCTGAGCGCCTATGAGGAGCTGGACGCCGACCAGATTGGCGAGGCCGATGGCGGTGAACCGGTCGCTGCCGAACCCGCAGAGCCGGTTCGCACGGGCCGCCGCCGCGCTCTGGCGATCGAGGAAGAGGAAGGCCACAGCGATTTCCTCAATGTCGCGCCGCTGCCCGGCGCGTCTGAAATTGCAGCCGACGACCATGCTACGCTGGCGGGCCAACAGCTTGAAGCCGAAGAACAGCCCGCCGGGCAAGACGACACTTTCGAGTTGGAAGCGAGCGCCGAATTAACGGAAGAGCAAGAGCTGCCTGCGCATGAGGCTCCGGCACACGAGCTCGTCGAGGCGGCACCGCCGGAAGAGCGGCAGGAGTGCATCCCGATCGCGTCGGTGGAGCCGACCACCGCTGTAGAAGCCGCGCAGAAGGATGGCGAAGCGGCGCCTGTCGTGGAACCGCTGGCATTCTCACCGCCTAGCATGGCGCGAACGGATTTCGACTGGGGCGATATGCCGCCGGACACGGATAGCGCTCACGACGGTGACGAGACAGATGAGGACGATGTGATCGACAAGCAGACTTTCGATGCTCCCGAAGCCTATCCGGTCACAGAGGACGACTACGAAGAGGACATGGCGTTTGCGCCGCCACTGGAGGGCGACGACACCTCTCCACGCGCCGAAGCCATGCCTGCGCACGACGATGACGATGATGATGACAGCGGCGAAGGACTCGTCCAGCTGGTGCAGCGCCTAGGCTCGACGCTCGACAAGCATCGCGAATGGTCGGCGCGCATGGCAGCCGAAAAAGCCGCGCGCGATGCCGCCGAGGCGGAGGCCGAGCGCGTTTCGATCGCAGCAGAAGCCGAGTCCGAGAAAGCTCCGCCGGTTCCGCAGGAATTCGATGCCGCCGAAGCGGATGACGCTGCCGAGGCCATGGCCGCCTATTTCGGCGGCAGCGGCGTGGCCCGTCATGCCGAAGACGCGCCAGCCCCGACCGAAACCGATCACGCGCCCGATGAAGCAGGCCGTCACTACAAGCCGTTCGACGCCAAGCTGTTGCAGGTCGATGACGAAGAGGACGAAGCCGAGGACGACCTGTCGGCAAGCTTCACCCTGCCGCTCTCTGCGAACAAGGCTGCGATCCAGCAGGCGGCTGAGCGGCCCGCATTCGATGTTCCGACCGCGGTTGCGGCACCTGCTCCCGAACCCGAGGTCGACGAGGACGCAGGCGAAGAGGCCGACAGCGAGGCCGATTTTGCTTCGCTCAATCCGTTCAAGCAGGCGGCATCCGAATTCGTTCGGATCGACGAGCCGGAAGATACCTCCGGCGCGGCCCAGCCTGCGGTGCTGTTCCCCAACCAGCAGGCTCGCAAGCCCATTGCGCCTCAGGCCGATGCCATGCGTCCTTTCGACGCTCCCGCTGGCCCGACCGACGCGGCCGACAGCAGCGCGGCCCATCGCGCCCCGCGCCCCCAGCCGTCCAACGATGACAATGAGCGGGCCTTGCGCGAGGTGTTGATGAACCTGCAGCGCATGGGCAAGTAAACACGCCAGTCGCGCTTGCCACGTGCAAAGATATTTTGCAGCGCACCATACTTGCCAAAATAGTATCCTGTCGCCATGAGGGCGCTTCGCGACATTTTCGTGCAGCATCCCGGGCTGCGAAGTCGCGTTTCGTTACCGTTGCAACCAACTCGGCTGCGGCGGGATCGAGGCGCGAAACGCCTCCGGCCCGGCAACAGGACATGAGACGACTTGACTGAATACCCCAGCGCCCGCGGCCTTTACGACAGCGTCAACGAGCATGATTCCTGCGGTGTGGGCTTCGTCGCCCATATTAAGGGAAAGCCCTCGCACGCCATCGTTACGCAGGCGCTGGAAATCCTCGCCAATCTCGATCACCGCGGCGCGGTTGGCGCCGATCCGCTGCTCGGCGATGGCGCAGGCATTCTCATGCAGATCCCCGATGCGCTCTACCGCAAATGGGCGGATGGCGCGGGGCTGGCCCTGCCACCGGCGGGCGATTACGCCGTGGCCATGTGCTTCATGCCGCAAGAGGGCGAAGCGCGCGATTTCATCACCGAGCAGTTCGAGAAGTTCATCGCCAAGGAAGGCCAGCGCCTGATCGGCTGGCGCGATGTGCCGACCACGACGGATGGCCTTGGCAAGGCTGTGCTGGAGACCATGCCTGTCATCCGCCAGTGCTTCATCGCCCGCGGGGAGAATTGCGCCGACCAGGATGCCTTCGAGCGCAAGCTGATCGTCATCCGCAAGCAAACGCAAAACCCGCTGGCCGAGCTCGCCGAAAAGCATGACATGCCGGGCCTCACCAAGCTCTACATGCCCAGCTTTTCCAGCCGGACCATCGTGTACAAGGGGCTGCTGCTGGCAACGCAGGTGGGCAGCTTTTACGATGATTTGCGCGACCCCGATTGCCAGAGCGCGCTCGGCCTCGTGCACCAGCGCTTCTCCACCAACACCTTCCCCAGCTGGCGCCTCGCCCAGCCCTTCCGCCTGATCGCCCACAACGGCGAGATCAACACGGTGCGCGGCAATGTGAACTGGATGGAAGCGCGCCGCCGCACGATGGAAAGCGACCTGCTGGGCGCTGATCTCGACAAGCTGTGGCCCATCATTCCGCACGGGCAGAGCGATACGGCCTGCCTCGACAATGCGCTCGAGCTGCTATTGCTCGGCGGATACAGCCTCGCCCATGCGATGATGATGCTGATCCCTGAGGCATGGAGCGGCAACGACTTGATGGATCCGTCGCGGCGCGCCTTCTACGAATATCACGCTGCGCTAATGGAGCCATGGGATGGCCCCGCCGGCGTTGCCTTCACAGATGGCCGTCAGATTGCCGCCACGCTGGATCGCAATGGCCTGCGCCCGGCGCGTTATTGCGTGACGAAGGACGATCTTTGCATCCTGGCTTCGGAAAGCGGCGTGCTGCCGGTGGCGGAGAAAGACATCGTTCGAAAATGGCGCCTGCAGCCCGGGCGCATGCTGCTGATCGACCTCGAACAGGGCCGCATCGTCGAGGACGAGGAACTGAAAGCCGAGCTTTCCGCAGCGCACCCCTATGCCGAATGGCTCGAAAAGGCGCAGTACAAGCTCAAAGACCTGGAAACTATCGAGACTGACGAGGATGCCGTGCAGGAGCACGACGTCAGCCTGCTCGATCGCCAGCAGGCCTTCGGCTACACGCAGGAGGACATCTCCCGCTTCCTGGAACCGATGGCTGTCAACGGCGACGATCCCATCGGCTCCATGGGCACCGATACGCCGATTGCCGTGCTGTCTGCCCGCAGCCGCCTGCTTTACGATTATTTCAAGCAGAACTTCGCGCAGGTTACCAACCCGCCCATCGACCCGATCCGCGAGGAACTGGTGATGAGCCTTACCTCCATGGTCGGGCCGCGCCCAAACTTGCTGGGACGCGAGGCAGGCACGCATAAGCGCCTTGAGATCAGCCAGCCCATCCTCACCAATCGCGGGATGGAGAAAATCCGCTCGGTCGAAGCGAGCCTCGATGGCGCGTTCCGCACTGCGACGGTCGACATCACATGGGATGCGGCAAGCGGGGCTGACGGCCTCGAAATGGCGATCAAGGAAATGTGCTGGGCCGCCACCGAGGCGGTGCTGCAGGACAAGAACATCCTCATCCTGTCCGACCGCAAGCAGGGGCCGGACCGCATTCCCATGCCTGCACTGCTCGCCACGGCAGCGGTGCATCACCAGCTCGTGCGCCAGGGTCTTCGTATGCAGACCGGCATCGTGGTGGAAAGCGGCGAGCCGCGCGAAGTGCACCATTTCTGCGTGCTGGCGGGGTACGGCGCGGAAGCCATCAACCCTTATCTCGCCTTCGAAACGCTGGAAGATATCCGCCAGAAGAAAGCCCCCGAACTCGGGCCCGAAGAGGTCGAGCAGAACTACATCAAGGCGGTCGGCAAGGGCATCCGCAAGGTCATGTCCAAGATGGGCATCTCCACCTACCAGTCCTATTGCGGGGCGCAGATCTTCGATGCAGTCGGCCTCTCCAGCGACTTCATCGACACCTATTTCAAGCGCACCGCGACCAGCATCGAGGGCATCGGGCTGCCGCAGGTCGCGGACGAAACGGTGCGCCGCCATGCCATGGCCTATGGCGACAATCCGATCTATGCCAACATGCTGGATGTGGGCGGCATGTACCAATACCGCCTGCGCGGCGAGGAGCACGCCTGGACGCCCGGCAATGTCGCGCAATTGCAGCACGCCGTGCGCAGCGAGCCCGGTGCGAGCGCGCAGGAGCAATACGATGCCTTCGCTGCCAGCGTGAACGAACAGAGCGAGCGGCTGCTGACCATTCGCGGGCTGATGGAGCTGAGAAAAACCGACACGCCCATCCCGCTGGAAGAGGTCGAACCTGCCGCCGACATCGTGAAGCGCTTCTCCACCGGCGCGATGAGTTTCGGCAGTATCAGCCACGAAGCGCACTCCACGCTCGCCATCGCCATGAACCGCATCGGCGCGCGGTCCAATACCGGCGAGGGCGGGGAGGAGCCGGAGCGCTTCAAGCCACTCGATAACGGCGACACGATGCGTAGCCGGATTAAGCAGGTGGCTAGCGGGCGCTTCGGCGTCACGACCGAATATCTGGTCAATGCGGACGATATCCAGATCAAGATGGCGCAGGGCGCGAAACCCGGCGAAGGTGGCCAGCTGCCGGGCCACAAGGTGGACAAGCGCATCGGCAAGGTGCGCCACTCCACGCCGGGCGTTGGGCTCATCAGCCCGCCGCCGCACCACGATATCTATTCGATCGAGGATCTCGCCCAGCTGATCCACGATCTGAAGAACGTGCAGCCGGCAGCGCGCATTTCGGTGAAGCTGGTGAGCGAGGTGGGGGTCGGCACGGTCGCGGCTGGTGTATCGAAGTGCAAGGCCGATCATGTCACCATATCGGGCTATGAAGGCGGCACGGGCGCGTCGCCTCTCACCAGCCTTACCCATGCGGGGAGCCCGTGGGAAATCGGCCTTGCCGAAACGCAGCAGACGTTGCTGCTCAACGACCTTCGCAGCCGCATCGCAGTGCAGGTGGATGGCGGGCTTCGCACGGGGCGGGACGTGGCCATCGGGGCCTTGCTGGGGGCGGACGAGTTCGGCTTTGCCACCGCGCCTTTGATCGCGGCAGGCTGCATCATGATGCGCAAATGCCATCTTAACACCTGCCCCGTGGGCGTCGCCACGCAGAACCCTGAGCTGCGCAAACGCTTCGTCGGCACGCCGGAGCATGTGATCAACTACTTCTTCTTCGTCGCCGAGGAACTGCGCGCCATCATGGCGGAGATGGGCTTCCGCACCATCGACGAGATGGTAGGCCGGGTGGACCGGATCGACATGAACCGCGCCATCCGCCACTGGAAAGCGGACGGGGTGGACCTGTCTAGGCTACTCCACACCATCGACCTCGCCGATGGACAGACCTATCGCCATACCGAGGGGCAGGATCACGGCTTGCTGACGGCGCTCGACAACCAGCTGATTGCCGATTGCGAAGCTGCCATCCAGCGCGGCGAGCCGGTGCAGCTTGCCTACGACATCCGCAACCGCAACCGCACCACCGGCACCATGCTATCGGGCCGGATTGCAGAGGCGCATGGCCATAAGGGACTTCCTGCCGATACCATCCGCATCGACTTTACCGGCACGGCCGGCCAGAGCTTTGCGGCATGGCTCGCCCATGGCGTGACGCTCAACCTCGTGGGCGATGCAAACGATTATGTCGGCAAGGGCCTGTCGGGCGGGCGGGTCATCGTGCGCCAGCCGGATGGGGTGGCTCGCGACCCGCGCAAGAACATCATCGTCGGCAATACCTGTCTCTACGGCGCGATTGCGGGCGAAGCCTATTTCAGCGGCGTTGCGGGTGAACGCTTCGCCGTGCGCAATTCGGGCGCGGTCGCCGTGGTCGAGGGCGCGGGCGACCATGCCTGCGAATACATGACCGGCGGCGTGGTTGCCGTACTGGGCCGGACGGGACGCAATTTCGCTGCGGGGATGAGCGGGGGCGTTGCCTATGTCTACGATCCCAAAGGCACCTTCCACCAGCGCTGCAACATGGCGCAGGTCGACTTGCTGAAGCTGGGCGACGGCGCAGAGGATCCGGAAGGCACGGGCCTTCCGCAACAGCGCCCCTCGCACGTGGACGACATGGGCATGGGCGACCCGCTCTATCACGATGCCGCGCGCCTGCGCGTGCTTCTGGAACGGCACAAGCTCCACACCGGATCGGCGCGCGCTGCGGCCATGCTCAAGGATTGGGAAGCCACGCTCTCCAAATTCGTGAAGGTCATGCCGAAGGATTACGCACGCGCGCTCAAGCTGCTTGAGGCCGAGCGCGAACAAGCCGCCAGCGTGGCGGCGGAATGAATGGCATTACGTCATCGCGAGCGGAGCGACGCGATCCATGGTGCACCGTATCGCCTTTGCGCATCGTTCGACCATGGATTGCCGCGGCGCCTACGGCCCCTCGCAATGACGGATTGAGGACGAAGTAAGAATATGGGAAAAGAAACCGGCTTTCTCGAAATCGAGCGCGAGGATCGCAGTTATGCCGATCCGGCGGAGCGGCTGACGCATTACCGCGAATTCACCATCCAGCCGACTGAGGAGAAGCTGCAGAACCAGGCAGCGCGCTGCATGAATTGCGGCATTCCGTACTGTCACAACGGCTGCCCGGTGAACAATATCATCCCGGACTGGAACCACCTCGTTTACGAAGGCGACTGGAAGAACGCGCTCGAAGTGCTGCATTCCACCAACAACTTTCCCGAATTCACCGGTCGCATCTGCCCCGCGCCATGCGAGGCGAGCTGCACGCTCAACATCACGGACGAGCCGGTGACGATCAAGAGCATCGAATGTGCCATCATAGATCGCGGCTGGAAGGAAGGCTGGGTGGCGCCGCAGCCGCCTGAACGCCAGACCGGCAAGAGCGTCGCCGTCGTCGGGAGCGGGCCTGCCGGCATGGCCTGCGCCCAACAGCTGGCGCGCGCCGGGCACAGTGTTACCGTGTTCGAGAAGAGCGACCGGGTGGGCGGCCTGCTGCGCTACGGCATTCCCGACTTCAAGATGGAGAAAAGCCTCATCAACCGCCGCGCGGTGCAGATGGAGGCGGAAGGCGTCACGTTCAAAACCAGCACCGAGGTCGGCGTCGACGTGTCGGTGAAATCGCTGAAAGAGAATTTCGATGCCATCGTGCTGGCAGGCGGCGCGGAGAATGCGCGCCCGCTGCAGATTCCCGGCGCGGAACTGCCCGGCGTGCGCCTAGCCATGGAATTCCTCACCCAGCAGAACAAGCGCAATGCGGGCGACGATGAAACCCGCGCCGCCCCGCGCGGCACGCTGACGGCGACCGGCAAGCATGTGATCGTGATCGGCGGCGGCGATACCGGCAGCGATTGCGTGGGCACCAGCAATCGGCAGGGCGCGAAAAGCGTAACCCAGATCGAAATCATGCCCCAGCCGCCCGAACGCGAAAACAAGCTGCTCACCTGGCCCGATTGGCCGATGAAGCTGCGAACGTCCTCTAGTCACGAGGAAGGCGTCGACCGCGACTGGGCCGTGCTGACCAAGGAAGTGGTGGGCACGGATGGCGAAGTCACCGGCCTGAAATGCGTGCGCGCCGACTGGTCGGATGGCCGCTTGCAGGAAGTGCCGGACAGCGAATTCACCCTGCCTGCCGATCTCATCCTGCTGGCCATGGGCTTTCTCGGCCCGCGCAAGCAGGGAATGCTGGATCAGACCGGAGTGCAACTGACGGATCGCGGCAATGTCGACGCCGACACTCGAGACTACCGCACCAGCAAGGCGCAGGTCTGGGCGTGCGGAGACATGCGGCGCGGGCAATCGCTTGTCGTCTGGGCCATCCGCGAGGGCCGCCAATGCGCGGCGAGCGTGGACGAAGCGCTGATGGGAACGACGCAGATGCCGCGCTAGGCACTCGCAGGGTCTGGCGGGGAAACCGCCGGTGCGTCAGGCCAGGCCGTTGGCACGCAGCGACGAAGAAATATGCGCGCAGATCGTCGCACCGGTCCATTCGTCCCGGCGATCCGGAATCTCCAGATAACCTTCGTGCAGTTGCGCAATTCGCTGGCATTGCACCAGGCCCAGGCCGTATCCGTCGCCATGCCCACCCTCGACGCGGGAAAATGGCTTCATCAGTTCGGCGCGCTTTTCTTGCGGGATACCCGGGCCGTTATCGAAAAAGCTGAACACGAATTCGCCTTCACTCTCCGAGCATCGCAATTTCACGACCGGGCGATCGACACCTGAATGCCGCACGGCATTCTCGATGAGGCTTTGCAGCATCTGGCGGAACAGCGTGGGCTCTACCACCGCTTCGGGCAGGCGATTGGATTGCAGGGTCGCATTTTTCGTGATCAGCAGGGCGGAGAGATTGAAGCGCACCTCTTCCAGCAGCATGTTCAAATCGGTCTGGACGAAGCGCAGCCCCGCGCTGTCGGACTGGGCGGCATCCAGCATCGATGTCAGATGATTGGACATGCCATGCGCGCTATCCTTCATCGCCTCGGCGACCATCTCCGCACGTTCGCTCAGCTTGGAATTGGGATCGCGCTCGATAATGCTGACGCCGCTGATGACCGCAGCAATGGGCGTTCGCAGATCATGCGCGACGGAGCGGGCGTAGTCGCGCAATTGCCGGTTCGCCCGGGTCAGGGCCTTTTCGCGGCCTCGCAGCTCGGTCATGTCGATGGAAATGCCCAGCAGCAATTGCTCTCCCTCGCTAGAGGTATAGACGACCTTGCGCGAACAGAGATGGCGCCGTTCACCGCGCCAATCGGTGATCTCCTCCACGATCTCTGTCTCGCCTTCTTCGAATGCGCGCCTGTCTTCTGCGAGAAACAGCTCCGCCTCGGCTTCGGTAAAGTTTTCCGTCGTGGTCGAACCGATGACCTTGTCGCGCTCTCCGGGCGCGTAGAATTCCAGAAAGGCATCGTTGGCAAAGACGATCCGGCTTTCCCGATCCTTCACATAGATCAGGCTTTTGTCATTGGAGAGGATGGCCTCAACGAGTTTTGGATCGAGCGCGTCCCGGTTCACATTCCCCCCTCGCGCGAAAGCAAATCCCCGACCTGCAAAAATCCCGCTCTAACCAACTGATTTTTTAAGACCTACTTCGGCACTAAGAGTCAAGTGTAGAGCTAAGGGCCGGGGGCAGAAAGGAGGCTGGCGCGAGCTGGCCGCAGCGCGCCGCATCCATCCATATCCAGCGTTCGATGGCTATTTCCTACTGCGCACGTTTCTTGTCACAAGCGAAGCATGTCGAACTTGCCCTTCCTGCTCTACGCCCCGCACAGCCGTTCTTGCGGAAGGTTACAGCCTTCCCGCCGTTTTGTGCGTTATGTGCCTGGTTTTGCTCGAAACAACGGAGAGGCGAATTTTCTAAAATGGCGCTTTATGTGTTACGCATTACGCTCAAATCCGCCAGTCGACGCTCCCCCGCCCGGCGCTTTCCAGAAAGGCATTCGCCTGCGAAAAGGGCCGCGAGCCGAAGAAGCCGCGATGGGCCGAGAGCGGGCTTGGATGCGGGCTGGCGATCAACAAATGGCGATCCGTGTCGCCAAGTTCTGCGATGCGCGCGGCCTTGGCCTGTGCGTGCGCGCCCCACAGGATGAAGACGGTCGGCGTGTCGGCACGGGCTACTTCGGCAATGCAGGCGCCGGTGATGGCGTCCCACCCCTTGCCCGTGTGGCTTCCAGCCTTGCCCTCTTCCACCGTCAGCGTGTTGTTGAGCAGCAGCACACCCTGCCGCGCCCAGCTTTCCAGATTGCCATGCAGCGGCGGCGCCATGCCCAGATCGCTCTGCAATTCCTTTGCTATGTTGCGCAAGGAAGGCGGCAGCTTTTGTCCATACGGCACGGAAAAAGCGAGACCGTGTGCCTGCCCTTCGCCATGATAGGGATCCTGCCCCAGTACCACGGCGCGTACATCCTGCGGCGCAGTCAGTTCCAGCGCGCGAAGACGATCCGCCTCTGCAGGGTAGATGCGCTTGCCTGCCGCTTCCTCCGCATCCAGCCAGCTTGCCAGCTTACGCGCTTGCGGTGTGGCGAGTACCGGCTCCAGCACCGGTGCCCAGCTGGCGGGGATGGTTTCGATCATGGCAGGCAGCGTTACGCCCGGGCGCGCGCCTTGCAAAGCGACCCTTCCCTCCCATCCCCGATGCGCCTAAGGAGGCGCGGATGACAGTCCACTATCATGAAGAAGACCTGCCCGCAGGCGTGCTGGCCGATGGCGACGTCGCCGTCGATACCGAAACCATGGGCCTCGTGACACATCGCGACAGGCTCTGCGTTGTGCAGATCAGCGACGGCAATGGGGACGAGCACCTCGTGCGCTTCGCCAAGGGCAGCAGCTACGATGCGCCCAATCTGAAGGCCGTTCTGGCAGACCCGAACCGCGTGAAGATCTATCACTTCGCCCGCTTCGACCTGGCGGCCATCGAATATTATCTTGGCGTCACCGCCGCGCCGGTGTTCTGCACCAAGATCGCCAGCAAGATGACGCGCACCTATACCGATCGCCACGGCCTCAAAAACCTGATCGACGAGATGCTGGGCGAGACGATTTCCAAGCAGCAGCAATCGAGCGATTGGGGCGGCGACGAATTGAGCGAAGCGCAACGCGAATATGCAGCTTCCGATGTGCGCTACCTCCATCGCCTGCGCGACTTGCTGATCCCGCGGCTTGAGCGTGAGGGGCGGCTGGACATGGCGCAGGCGTGTTTCGATTTCCTCCCCACCCGCGCCCGCCTCGACATGGCGGGCTGGGCAGACAAGGACATATTTAGCCACGAATCCTAGGTTCGGGCGTTAGACAGACACTATGACCGCCGCCGCCGACCGTATGCGCACCAAGCGCCAGGCTTTTGCCGCACCGGGCAGTTCGCTCGACCGGATCGTGCGCCTGTTGGCGGTCGGCCTGCCTGCACTGGTGGGCGTTGTCGCGGCGATGATGCTGATTACCCCGCTTTCCCCGCGCGGCGAGATCAGCTTCCTGCTGGATCGCAACAAGGTGGCGATCGCCGATGATCGCATGCGGGTGGACGATGCCATGTACCGCGGCAGTGACGCGCAAGGCCGGCCCTTCTCGCTCGTTGCGGGCGAAGCCGTGCAGCGGAGCAACACCGTGCCGCTGGTGGAAATGCAGGAATTGACCGCGCGCATCGTGCTGAGCGGCGGGCCTGCCGTGCTCAGCGCGCCGCAGGGCACCTACGCCATCGACGAGGAGCAGATCGGCATACCCGGTATGCTGCAATTCACCGCCGCCGACGGTTACGAAATCGCCGCGCGCAACGTCACCGTGGACCTCCCCAGCCAGACATTGCTGGGCAATGGCCGCATCAGTGGCGTGATCCCGGCTGGCGTGTTCTCCGCCAATTCGATCCGCGCCGATCTGGAAAACCGCACCATTGCCCTCGTCGGCAATGCACGTCTCACCATGACGCCGGGCCGCCTGCAACTGCCTGCGGAAATGCGCTGAGAACAATGCCATGACAAAAGAGGCCGATATGACTGTTCCTGCCCGCCAATCTTCGCTGAAGGCTCTCGCCACGCGCGGGCTGGTTGGCGGCCTCATCGCCGGTGGCCTTGCGTCGCTGGCTTTCGGCTCGGTCGCAGGCGCGCAGTCGATTGCCGGGTTCAATTCGAACCAGCCCGTGAATTACGCCGCCGATCGGATCGAATTGCAAGACCGGCAGAACCGCGTCGTACTGTCGGGCGATGTCGTGATCGACCAGGGCGATTTGCGTATGACCGCAGGCCGCACGACCGTCGCCTATACCGATAGCGGCACGCTGCGCATCCAGCGCATCGATGCGACGGGCGGCGTAACGGTCACCCGCGGGAACGAGCGGGCGAGTGGGGATACCGCCGTCTACGATTTCAATCGCCGCGTGATCGTGCTGTCGGGCGGAGTGGCGCTGCGCCGTGGCTCCGACACACTGGATGGCGGGCGACTGACCATCGATCTCAATTCGGGCTTGTCCAGCGTCGATGGGCGCGGCTCGCGCGCGGGCGAGAATTCGGGCCGCGTGTCGGGCACCTTCGCCGTGCCGCAGGGCGACTGAGCGAAAGCGTTAGGCGGGGCAGTCGCCCGGCCAGAACCGCGCCGCGGCAGCCTCTTCGCCATCCCGGCGATACTGCTCCGCCAAGGCCCGTAGCTGTCCGCACGGCAGATCGGCATCGAGTTCCAAAGCCTGCTGCATTACGTCGGCGAACAGGTCCGGCGTGACCGCCGCTGCGGCAAGGGGAATGGAATTTACCTGCCAGTGCCCGGCAGCCGCATAGCGCTCAGCCATGGCGCGGCGGCCGTCAGGTGTGCGCACCAGCCGCCCGAAGAGGTCCAGCGCCTGCGGTTGCAGGTCGCCGGTCGCCAGAAGGGCCGCGACGCGCCCTGCCGCTGCCTCGACATCGCCCGATTGCAGAGCGCCTTCCCCGGCCGCCAGTTGCGCCAGCGGATCGCGCCAACCTCGCCGCGCCGCCTCTTCAAGCGCGGCGAGTGCCATGTCGCTATCGCCTGAAAGATTGGCTGCGACAGCTAGCATGGACAAGCTCTCGGCAGGAATCGGACGCAGCCGGATCTGCTGGCGCGCGGCAGCCAGAGCAGCCTCCGTCTCACCTGCCAGCACCGCCTGCTCTACCCGCAGACCCGATGCATTGGCTGCAAACGCATCGGGAATTGTCGAAGCCAAATGTGGCTCGCTGCGCGATGCGCGGTCGAGCTGCGCCATGGTGAGCGCGCACGCCAGAACTATTAGCGATGCGATAAAAGCTATGCGTGCCATCATACCGCCTCCTCCCGCGAGGCGGTCAGCAGCATCAGCGCCAAGATCGCCGAAATGCACAGCAGCGTTTGCGCGCGTAGCGGATAATCGAGGAGGGATTGCGCAGCGATACAGGCGATCCCGAGGGCAGCAGCGAAGCCTTGCCATTCGCGCTTTCGCAATGCCGCAATAGTTGCCCAAACCAGCCAGAGCAGAGCCAACGCCAATCCCGGCACACCGGCCTCCAGCGCCAGCTCCAGATAGTCGTTATGCGCTCTGCCGGCACGCCGCTGGCTGACATATTCGAGCGACTCGGTAACCTGGAAAGTATCGTTGAACGCCCCCATGCCCGCGCCGACCGGAGCGAACTGGCCTGCAGCAAAGGCGGTATCCTCCCACATCTCCAGCCGGTCGGTCTGGACCACGCCGAACCGGTCGAGAGCATCCGCCACGCGCCCGCCTGTCATCGCCGATGCGGCGAGTGCGATAGCGAGGAGGCCGGCCACTCCTGACGCAGCGATCCACGGCTTGCCAAATCGCGCTGAAGACTCATCATCGGAGGACCTCGCTCGCACGATAGCCCGAATTGCGATGACCGCCAGAACGACTCCGAGAAGCACCATTCCGCTGCGCGATTGCGTGAGCACGCTCCCGAAAACAAGCATCGCACACGCAGCCGCGGTCATGAGGCGCCCCGGGCCGGTTCGCGCAACAGGCAAAGCTGCCAGCATCACGAGCGCAAGCACGAAAAACAGGGCGGTGCTGTTGCGGTTGGCAAAGGTCCCGTAAAGCACTGAGCGATCGATCTGGTCATCGAAGAGAATTCCGGCGCTAGTTCCGCTCGCCAGTTGGACTGCGCCCAGCAAAACCGCTCCGAGAGCACAGCCGATGATGCACCGCATGAGTGCGTAGCGTCCGCCAGTCGGCAATGTCGCGCCAACCGACAACACGGTCACTGGCACTACCAGCGCCCCAAAGGCGATGAGCGTGCGCATGGGATCGAGGCTGAAAGGCATCCAGACATCCGCACCGATGCCGGCAATCGAAAGACTCGTGGCAATCAGGTCTCTCCCGGGCAGTTCCTGCCACAAGACTGGCGGAAGCGAGACAAGCTGCAGCAGCGGAAGGGCAATGGTGGCCACGACGAGCCACAGCAAGGCTCGCGGCGCACTGGCAATGAAGCCGAAAACCCGCGCGCGATGGAGAGCCAAGATCGCAAGGGCCAGCAATTGTACGGCGAGATTTCGCAGCGGGTAGTTGCTGCCACCGCCGCCCAGCAGGACAGCTGTCACAATCAGCACTTGCAAGTGAAAGACAGGGCTCGTTACGCCCCAGCGCAAAGCACTGGCCCGGCCGGACAAGACGGCGTCAGAAACCAAGGTCAACGCCTTTGATGATCAGTCATGCGTCAGTCGTATATACGAGGCGCTATCAGGTGCCGGGCGAAGCGAAGAAGTCGCCGTCCTCACCGTCTTCCAGAAGGATAACGAATAGAGCCATCACGCCAGCCGCGCCCAAGACCCACAGCCAGCCCCCGCCGCAGTCATCATCGCCATCGAACTCGTCGATATCGAGGTCGTCTCGCTCGCATGCCTCGTCATCCTCATTGTCGAAGATCCCGGCAGGAGCCGCTGCAAGACCGGCCAGCGATACGCTCGCATCGGCAGCCCGCGTGTTCGCTTGCGCCGATAGCGGAGCCAGCGCGAGTGAAAGCGCGGCAAATGCGGCAATAGGCGTTTTCATCGGGCGTCTCCTGAACAGGCGCGTGATTGCAGTGTACTGGAAAGCGGCAAAACGCGCAACGCGCTGTAAACCGAGGGAAGGACCAACGCGCTGACGGCCTTCCTGTTACTCGACAAGCGGCGCGTAGCCATCGATATCCCCTCCGACAACAACATGCTCGCCGTAAGTCAGCCAGGCATGTGCACCGAATGGCTTGCCGTCCCCCCGCTGTGCGCCGATCACCAGCTGCGTGGCTATACCTTTTGCTGCCAGCCAGCGCTGCGCGGCCAGAGCCTGCACGAGGCAATCCGCCCTCCATGGCACGCGCGCTGCAACGCGCGGCATGGCGAATGCGACGCAGGACACCATCGCATGATCATCTGCGGCCGCTTGGTCATGCTGACGATGTGCCGCGGCGATGCGCCGGTTATCCGCCAGCATCGTCGCCGGATTTCGCTGCTCGAAATGGTGGCGCGCGCGAGCCAGTTCCAGCGTAGCCCTGGCAACGAACGGGGCGATCCTAGCCAGACCTCCAGGCGAAAGCGCATAACTGTCGCTGCTGCGCAGGTGAAAGGGATCGCTATCCATTGCGATACCTGCTGGCACGGATCGCGGCGAGTGCCAAGCATGGCCACAGCCCTTGAGGATTGGGCGTGCAGGTGTCACCCTAGCCATTCGCCATCCTTACAAGCTGATCTACGATGCAAACCGCCAATTTGTCCGAAAAACTGAAGGATCCAGCCTATCTGGACCGGCATCTCGTTGCTGCGACAATCGTCCGACAGCTTAGCGCGCTGGACTGGTACGATTCCCTGTTCCTGCGCCACTGGGTCGCCGCGCGCCGCTATCTCGCCATCGTCCGGCCAGACCGGCTGGCGCAGTTCGAAGACGGCTTCCTCGCCTTGAAACCGGCGGCGGGATTCGAGCCGATTATCCTTCGAGACATGCTGGGAGAAGCGCGCCGGAGCGAACTCGCGCAGATCGTGAGCGCCATGCCGCCGTCGCTTTTGGAAACACATGAACTGTCGAGCTTCGGTCGGTATGTCGTGCATGACCACCCGCCTTTCAGCGCCTTGCAGCAGGAATTGCTGCCACTGGTAAGCGATCATGCCGGGATGGCGCTGGAGGCAGGATACAATTTCCTCAGCCTCTACGGAGCCGAAGGGCGCTGCCCGCCGCACATGGACCAGCCGATATCGATGTTCACACTCGATTATTGCATCGATCAGGATGGCGAGTGGCCGATCCACTTCAGCCAGATGGTCGAGTGGCCGGAACTGGGTAAGGACCAGGCTTTGGCGATACACGAGATTGCAAGCGACGAACGCCTGCAGTTCCAGTCCGTCACTCTCCAGCCTGACGATGCCGTGTTCTTCTGCGGAAGCTCGCAATGGCATTATCGCGATCCCAAACCGGCCAGCGGCCACTGCCACTTGCTGTTCTTCCACTATTTCCCAGAAGGCTGTGCAGACCTGGTGACACCGTCTTCCTGGCCGCGCCATTTCGACTTGCCCGAGCTGGAACCGCTGCTGGACCTGCTGGCCGAAACTGGCGCTGCGAGCGACTGACTGGCGCAAATGAGCGGTATCGCAGCCATCTTCCATGCCGACGGCGCGCCGGCCGATATGGCGGCTCTGCGCCGCATGGTAGACGCTATGGCCTATCGCGGGCCGGACGGTAGCGAGATTGCCGAACACGGCTGCGCCGCGCTGGCCCACTTGGCACTGCATATCGACCCGGATGACAGGACGGTAAGCCAGCCAGTCGCATCGGCAGACGGGCGGCACCTTCTGGTGCTGGATGGCTTTCTCATCAACGGGCCGGAGCTGTGCCGCGATCTTGAAGAGCTGGGCGTCCCGCTTCGCGGCCGGTCCGATGCGGAAATCGTCGTGCAGGGCCTCGCAACCCGGGGCGAGGAAGCGGTCGAGCGGCTTGAGGGAGAGTTCGCCTTCGTCTGGGTCGATCTCGCCGAGCAGCGCGTGCTGTGTGCGCGCGATCATTATGGGCTGCGCCCACTCACCTATCATTGGGATGGCCCGCGGCTGATTGTGGCATCGGACGTTGCCGGCGTTCTGGCTGCGCTCGATCACACGCCACGGCCCAATCCGGGCTATCTCGCCGAGCATATCGCCAACGCCTGGTACACCCGCGACGAAACGCCGTGGGAAGGCGTCAAGAAGCTGGAACCGGCGCACGCCCTGACACTGGCGAGAGGCGATAGCAGCCCGGCTTTGCGCGAATACTGGCGCGTGCCCACCCAGGTCGATATCCGCTATCGCAGCGATGCCGAATATGCCGAGCATTATCGCGCCATGCTTGACGAGGTCGTCCGGCGCTGCGCCACCAGCGATCAACCGGTAGCATTCGAAGTCAGTGGCGGGCTGGACTCATCCGCAGTCTTCGGCCTCGCCCATGCAGCCGCACAGCGCGGGGAACTGGCCGCGCCCGGCATGGCGGGTTATGCGTTAAAAGGCGTGCCGGGCGATCATTCGGACGAGCGCCGATATTATCGCGCCGTGTCGGAGCATACCGGTCGCACGATCAACGAGATAGACCTGCCTGCCACTCCGCTGCCGGCCTTCATTGCACAGGGTATAGCCGACGGGACGCTATCCTTCCCGCCGAATACGGAAATGCTCGGCGCGCTCCTGGCAAACGCACGCAGCAATGGCAGCCGCATCTGCCTGACCGGCCAAGGCGGCGATATCTGGCTCGATGGATATGAGCGCCATTATGCAGAAAGCCTGCGCATCGGCGATTATTCCGGGCTTGGCATGGGTTGGAACGCCGACCGGCAATCGCGTGGCAGTGCAGCGGCGACGCTACGCCTCTTACGCTACGGACTTTTGCCGCTGGCTCCGGAAGCGCTCAAGAAGGGAGCGCGCCGCCTGCGGCCGATCCGCCGCGACCCGCTTTCCGACCATCTATGGTTGTCCCCACGCCTTCGCGAAATGCTGGAGAAGCGCAAGCGCCGCTTCGAGGCGCAATTCGATAAGATCCCGTACCCTGCCGCACGCAAGATGCGAAAAATGATGAATCCTCATGTCGGCCTGTCGCTCGAAATGCTGGACCTGCTCGCCGCGCGCCTCGGCATGGAGTACCGGCATCCGATGATGTCGCGCTGCTTCGTGGAGTTTGCTGCGCGCACGCCCGAGCACCTTCGCTTGCGCGGCACCACCCGGCGCTACCTGCACCGCGAGGCGATGCGCGATGTGCTGCCGGAACTGGTTCGCATCCGACGCAGCAAGGCCATCTTCGATACGACCTTCCTGCGTCTGGAGCGCGACATGGAGACTTTCTGTCTTGATGCCGCCGGAAACGCGCCTTTCAGCGAGTGGATCGATCGCGCTGAAATGACCGCTTTGTTCGATCAATGTCGCGGCGCAGCATTTGACGAACAGGCCATTTGGGAGCTATGGGGAGTATTCACCGCCGCAGCGTTTTCACAAGTCGTGCGGCGCGAAAGTTCCGCTGGAGATTAAGGCCATGCAGATCAAGGATCACAAGAAGAAGCCGTATAAGCGGCCTGAACTGACTGTGTTCGGTAGCGTGCGCAATCTCACGGGCGGCAGCGCTGGTCGGATGAACGGCGACGGCGGATTCATGACGATGGTCTGATCGCGAAGAGCCTTTGATAGTGTTTGAAGAGCGCCTTTTGGCGCTCTTTTCGTCTCTATCGATGACTTTATCCGGCACAGACCTTGCGACAAGCGCCCGGTCGCAGCAGACAGCTTTTCATGGCGCGTATCCTCGATGAACATTATGGTTATCTGTCGCTGAAAGGCCGGGCCGAGGCTTTCGGCCGCGCTTTTCGGGAGATTATCCGGCCGGGAGATGTCGTCGCGGATCTCGGCTGCGGGTTCGGCGTATTGGGCCTGCAAGCCATAGAGGCTGGCGCATCGCATGTATTCGGTATCGACCAGTCCGACGCTATCGAGATCGCCCGCGAAACCATAAGGCGCGAAGGGCTGGAGGATCGCTACACCACCATAAGGGGGCGGACATTCGAGGTGGACTTGCCCGAGAAGGTCGATGTCCTGATCTGCGATCATATCGGTTTTTTCGGCGTGGACTACGGTCTGCTTGCCATGCTGGCGGATGCGCGGACGCGGTTTCTCAAACCCGGCGGACGGATCGTGCCTGCAGCAATCGAGCTTTTGCTTGCCCCCGCTCAGAATAGCGATGCGCGCGCGAAGGCCGACCGCTGGACGCGCGACCCGGTGCCAAGTGCTTTCCACTGGCTCGAGAACCATGGCGTCAATTCGACTTTCCCGCATCAGTTCGAAGCAAGCGACCTGCTTGGAGACGCGCAGCTTGTTGCCCAGATCGACCTGACGCGGGGCACGCCGGAGAGCCTCTCCTTCGCAGGTGAGCTTAGGATCGCGAGAGGTGGGATATTCCATGGCCTTTCCGCTTTTTTCAGAAGCACGCTTGCCGAAGGGGTCGCACTGACGAACGCGCCCGGGCGTGCAGAGGCCATCGCCCGGCCCCAGCTGTTCCTGCCCTGCCGCGAACCTTTCAAGGTGGCACCAGGCGAACGTGTCGCAGTCAAGCTGACGATCGCGCACGACCCCCTATTTCTCAATTGGAGCGTCACTCCCCCGGCTGCCGATCGTGCGCAACATATGTCGACATGGCACGCGGCCATCCTGACCGAACACGACCTGGCGGCGAAGACGGGTGAGAAGCTGTCCCGCGGTCGTCAGGCCGAAGCGCGTTTCGCGCTGCTGCGATTACTCGATGGCACGCGCAGCCGGGACGAGGTCGAAACGGCCATGCTCGATCTGCACTCGGACCTGTTTCCCTCTTCGAGGGCACTGCGCGATTTCATCCGCCGCGAACTGCCGGAAAATCTCGCGTGACCTATTGCATCGAGATTGCATCTCCGCGCGCGCAAATCGCCTTGCAGGGTAGACCTTACGACCGCTGGATAACGCCGTCAGGCGCGGTGATGGCCGAATTCTATAGGGAGAATGATGCGATCCGCATTCGCTTTGCCGAACAAGCGGATGTGCTGGTGCGCGCCGGTATCGCTACCTGCTACCCGGCCGAAGGGGTTTTGCAGGACGATTTGGAGACTCTGGTCGCCAATTCGCTGCGCCCACTGCTCGCCAATCATTCCGGCGACCTTAATCTGCATGGCAGCGCCTGCGCCACACCCTTCGGTGCCCTAGCTTTCGTCGGACAATCACGCCTCGGGAAGACAACGCTCGCTGCTGCCTGCGCCCGCGCAGGGCATCCCTTCCTTGCCGAAGACACCATCGCTCTGGAAAAGCAGGATGGCACCTACCTGGTCCTGCCACAGCGCCCGATCATGCGCCTGTTTGCCGACAGCGCGCAGCATCTGGGCCTCACAACTGATGGGGCTCGCGCCAGTGACGACAAGAGGACGGTTCACGCCAGCGCAAAGCTGCCTTTCGCCGGTGGCCCGGCGCCGCTCGCCGCCATCATGGTTCTCGGCCCCGGCGACGCGACCGCTCCGATTTTCCAGCCGCTGGACCCGCAGCCCGGACTGGCTGAAATCATGTCGCAGGCTTTCGTTCTGGATGTGGAAGACAAACCCCGGCTTCGCTCCCATTTCGGGCGGCTGACCGACTTGGCCCTCGCAGTGCCGTTTATCGCCCTTGATTACCCGCGCAATTATGCGATTTTGCCCGAAGTGGTCGCCGCACTGGTGGATCGCATCGCGGAAATGCAAGGGTCGTGACGATGGATTCCGAGACTGTGATTGCCAGGAACGAAGATATCGTCGCGCGTGAAGTGGGCGGGGAAACCGTCCTGCTCGACCTGCAAGGCGGCACCTATTACGGCCTTAATGAAGTCGGGGGCAGGATTTGGGCCATGCTCGAAACAGACAGCCATTCTATCGCTGCGATCTGCGACGTGCTGGAAACCGAGTTCGATGCAGCCCGTGGCGAGCTCGAGGCCGATGTAAAAGCGCTGACCGCCGATCTGAAAGAAAACGGCCTCGTCAGTTTAACCGGCTAGCTTCGCCGCTTGCTGCCACTTGCCAGCCCTATCGCTTTCGATATGACGTAACGCAGTTTGAGAAGCGCAACGGGCCAGCCAGCTGCCTGCGGGAACGCCTCACGCAGTTGGTCGTCGCTTGGCGATGCCATTGCTGCGAGAAAATGCGCTTTTCGGCGGAGACCGGATGAGGCCAGAAAATCCCGCTTGACCCTTTCGAGGCGATCCGCGCTCGCAAGGTAGCGCAATATTCGATGGTCGGATGGAGCGCTCCGGAGGGGTGCGAGTTGCTCCTCTCCCACCGGAACGCCCAGTCTGGCCGACGCATCTGCGACGGCCTTTGCGAGCAAGGGTCCAATGCCGCTCTTCCGCGCGGAGCGGTGCAACACGGCCCAGTCGGTAGGCCCCATCGCGCGCAACAACAGAGCCGTGTCATAGGTCCAGATGAGTCGGCGCGGTCCGGTCATTCTTTCACCGTCGATATAATAGCCCAGGATAGCGTGATATTCCGCGTTGAGCGCAAGCTGTATCAGACTGTCTGCATAGCCGAGGCTGCGTGCGCCCTCGTGAAGACCCGGTAGCGCGATAGTACGCTCCAGCACCTCTTCCATCGGCAGGGCGCGCTGGAGCAGCGGGGAATCCACGACCTGCCAGTGCAAGTCGACGTCGTGAGTTAATCCGCCAGCATCCTCAATGGACCAGCTTTCCTGGAAGAGAACGCCATGCGGCGGTGCCTCGCGTTTAAAGCCACGGCTGCTCAACACTTCGCGCGCCGCCTCGACCTGCGCCTCCGGTATCAGCACATCGCTATCGCCGCGGGTGCGAGCGGCGGGGTTGGCGTATAGCGCGTAAGCAAACGCCGTGCCCTTCATCATCACCGGCGAAATGCCGGCATCGCCAAACTGCGCAAGCAGGGGCGTAATGGCGTGTCGATGCGATGCCTCCCAGTACTCGCGTTGCATCGCTTGGCGGCGCACCGTGATTGCGACATCTTCGGGCAATTTCGCAAATGCATCGGCACTGTCGACCAGCAGATGTGCGATCCCGTGATAGGCTATGCGCCGCGAAATTGTCTGCGATGAGCATCGCGCCGGAACTGGTGTCTGGCCAACCGATCTCCCAGCGCCGCGCAGCAAGGCAGCCAGCCAGTCGTCGATGATCTGCGCTTCGCCCATACCCAGCGGTGTGCCGGTAGTGCCGCCTATTGGCAATGGTGAGCACGACCACCGCCGCGATCACGGTTGACCCGCCTTCTCGCCGCTGCAATGCAACGGCCATGGCAGCATCGGCTTCGGGACGGGACAGGGCATGACACGTAAGGGGATTATCCTAGCCGGTGGGTCCGGCACGCGGCTCTATCCGCTGACGCGCGGCGTCTCGAAACAGCTGATGCCGGTCTACGACAAGCCGATGATCTACTACCCGCTCAGCACGCTAATGCTGGCGGGTATTCGCGATATCCTGATAATCACCACGCCTGAAGACCAGCCGCAATTCCAGCGCGTGCTGGGTGACGGTTCGGATTTTGGCGTCGCGCTCAGCTATGCCGTGCAGCCGAACCCGGACGGGCTGGCGCAGGCCTTTCATATCGGCGCGGACTTTATCGGCGGCGACGCCAGCGCTTTAGTGCTGGGCGACAACATTTTCTACGGCCACGGCCTGCCCGAAGTGCTGCATTCCGCGCATGCGCGTGACGCCGGCGCGAGCGTGTTCGCCTATCGGGTGAAGGATCCGACCGCCTATGGCGTGGTCGCTTTCGACGCGAACGGCCGTGCTTCCTCGATCGAGGAAAAGCCCGAAAAGCCGAAATCGAATTACGCGGTCACGGGCCTGTATTTCTACGATGACACGGTGGTGGAGCGAGCACGCGCGTTGAAGCCATCGGCGCGCGGCGAACTGGAAATCACCGATCTCAACCGGCTCTACATGGATCACGGCCAGCTCAATGTGGAAATCATGGGACGCGGTTTCGCTTGGCTCGACACCGGCACGCATGCCTCGCTGCTCGATGCGGCCAGCTATGTGCGCATCACCGAGGAGCGGCAGGGCCTGAAAATCTGTTGCCCGGAGGAAATCGCTTGGCGGCAGGGTTTTATCGACGATGCCGGGCTGGAAGCGATTGCCGCGCCGCTGCAGAAGTCAGGCTATGGCGACTATCTGATGGCGCTGCTGGATGAAGGGCGCGGCTGATGCAGGTGATCCCCTGCGACATCGAAGGGCCGCTAATTATAGAGCCGGACGTGTTCGGCGACGAGCGCGGCTTCTTTTTCGAAAGCTGGAATGCGGACCGCCTCGCCGAGTACGGCCTGCCTTCGCATTTCGTGCAGGACAATCACTCGCGCTCGCAAAAAGGTGTGCTGCGCGGCCTTCATTTCCAGAACCCCGGCCCGCAGGGCAAGCTGGTGCGCGTTGTGTCAGGTGCCGTTTTCGATGTCGCGGTGGACCTGCGGCGTAGCTCGCCGACTTTCGGCAAGTGGACCGGCACGAAGCTGAGCGCAGAGAACAAGCGCATGCTCTGGGTGCCACAAGGCTTCGCCCACGGTTTCCTGACGCTGCAGGACGACACCGATTTTCTCTATAAATGCGACGCGCCCTATGCCCCGGAGCATGAGCATACCCTAGCTTGGGACGATCCCGATATCGGCATAGACTGGCCGCTGGACGGCGTGGGGCCGATTCTGTCCGCCAAGGACGGCGAAGGGCAGTCGCTGGCGAGCGTAGCGACCTTCCCATGAAAGTGCTCGTCATCGGATCGGGCGGACAGGTGGGCTGCGCATTGCTGGCGACGGCGCCCAGCGCATTTACGATCACCCACGCGAGCCGCGCCGAGTGCGATCTTGCCGATGCAGATGCGGTGCGCGCGCTCATTGGCGATGCCTCGCCCGCTATTGTCATCAACGCAGCCGCTTACACGGCAGTTGATGCAGCAGAGAGCGACGAAGAGGCTGCCCGCGCAGTCAATGCCGAAGCAGTCGCCAATCTTGTTGGGGCGCATGCGGGCAAGCTAGTGCAAATCGGTACCGATTTCGTGTTCGACGGCAGCGCAAATCGTCCATACCAGCCAGATGACGAGCGCGCGCCACTTTCGGTCTATGGCGCGACAAAGGCGGCAGGCGAAGACCACCTTCGTCCCACCGATCTGCTGGTCCGCACCAGCTGGGTCTATGGCGCGGGAGGGCGCAATTTCGTGACCACCATGCTACGCCTCATGCGCGAAAAGGACGAGGTTCGTGTCGTGTCCGACCAGATTGGCTCGCCGACATGGGCAAACGGCCTTGCCTCCACGATCTGGAAGCTTGTCGGGAAGGAAGCCGCCGGCACTTTTCATCATAGCGATGCGGGGGTTGCAAGCTGGTACGATTTTGCCGTCGCCATCCAGGAAGAAGCGCGCGCCATGGGTTTGCTGGACCGTTCCGCTCCGATAATCCCGATTCGCACCACCAATTATCCGACAGCTGCGCGCCGGCCGCCTTTTTCCGTTCTGGACAGCAGCGCCACGCGCGCTCTTCTGCAGGATGGCTATACGCACTGGCGGCTGAATTTGTGGCACATGCTGCGCGAGGAGAAAGCACTTGGCTAATTTGCTGGTCACTGGCGGGGCCGGGTTTATCGGCGGCAATTTCGTGCACTATTGGGCGCAGCAAAACCCGGGCGACGCCGTCGCCGTGCTCGACAGCCTGACTTATGCCGGGAATGAAAGCACAATTGCCGGCGTCGAGCAGGCCGAACTGGTCAAAGGCGATATTCGCGACACCGCGCTGGTCGAAGCGCTGCTGCGCGACCGCGACATCGCCAGCATCGTCCATTTCGCGGCGGAGAGCCATGTCGATCGCTCGATCAGCGGGCCGGACGCGTTTATCGACACCAATATCCTCGGCACGAACAGCCTGTTGAAGGCGGCGCGAACAGTGTGGCTGGACGAGGGAAGCGGCAAGCCGCATCGATTCCATCACATCTCCACCGACGAGGTGTACGGATCGCTGGGGCCCGACGATCCGGCGTTCAGCGAGACTCACCAATATCAGCCGAACTCGCCCTATTCGGCATCGAAGGCGGCCTCGGACCATCTGGTACGCGCCTATCACCACACATTCGGGCTGGAGGTGACGACCAGCAATTGTTCGAACAATTACGGCCCGTACCAATATCCCGAAAAGCTGATCCCGCTTTTCCTGCTCAATGCGCTGCACGGGCGCGACCTGCCCATCTATGGCGATGGCATGAACGTGCGCGACTGGCTGCATGTCGAGGATCATTGCCGCGGCATCCATGCCTGCCTTACGCGCGGCCAGCCGGGCGAAACCTACAATATCGGCGGCGGCGCGGAATTGCCGAACATGGCGGTAATCGACCACATCTGCACCTCGGTCGACCGCGCTTTTGTTGAGATCGCCGGCTTGGCGGACCGTTACCCCGATGCTCCCGCCGCAAAGGGGCGGTCGACCAACGAGCTAAAGACATTCGTGACCGACCGGGCCGGGCATGACCGGCGATATGCGATCGATGAAACCAAGGCCCGCGCCGAACTGGATTACGCACCCTCGCACAGCTTCGAAGGCGGCATGGCGCACACGCTGCGCTGGTATCTCGAGAATGAAAGCTGGTGGCAGCCGCTGCTTCGAGGTTAAGCGAGCTGCGCTGACACAGCCTCTGCCAGTTCGGGCATGAATGGATAAGCGTCATCGCGCGTGAATGTCGGATCGGGCGCGAGAACGGGCGCTTCGGGCCACATGTCGCAAGCCTGTGCTATGGCACGCGACAGGGGATCCGCTTGAATGGAATCGACCGGAAAGATGTTCGGATGGCCATTCTCCCACGATTTGCACGTAAAGCGGTTCGTGATCGTGCGCAGGCCGAAATTTGCCATCTCCAATGGCGGATAGCTGGGATGGGGCGATGACATCAGACTCACGCCAACCGAACTTTGCAACAGGACTCGCGCGTAATCCTCCAGCGTCAGCTTGCCTAGCGACTGGATGCGCTTGCCATTCCCGAGTTCGATATCCGCATGCGCCGCGCCGGCCGACGCAATTTCCCATCTATCGCTTCCCGGACAATCACGCGCCCATGCGCGCAAACCGCGAACCAGAGCCGGAAAGCAATTGCGCGCGATGGAAGGGCGGCCATAAATGAGGATGCGTCGCTCACGTGTCGCGCCGGCCGCTTGCGCGAGAGCCGGTCGCAGAGCTTCGTTCATCACCGGTTCGAAAACAAAATCGCGTTCCGCCGTATGGCCCTGCAAGCAAGTGTAGGCCTGCAGATTTTTGCTATTAAAAATACGCCATAGCCGATCTGGAGAATCAAGCGCTTCGCGGGCCAGATTGAGCGCAGACGAAAACGGCATCATGTGCGGCTCGTAATCCTGCACCAGGTAGATGAGGGGCTTCGGCTGTGTCTCGAACTCGGTGGCCTGCTGTCGCAAGAGGGGCGAAATATTCAGCGTCGTCCACCAATTATACGTGAGAAACATTTCCCTCCGGCGAACGGGGATGACTGCATCATTGCCGCGAATGGCAAAGTGCTCGATGCGATGTTCACTAATGTCGGCAGCGGCGGCTGCCTTGTCGAAAATGTCGAAATCCGATTGCATCGTCGGGTTTGCTAGAATGACACGCAACGACACGCCGGGTGCGAGCTTCTGCAGTAGCCGTAAGGTCAGATCGATCCCGGTCGATATGCCGCCGTACAATTCCGACTGGGCCAGGTTCGGGAGCACGAAACTCAATCGTGGTTCTGCGCTGTCGTCCCTCTCCATCCGGTAATCCGCCAGGACCACGTCGTCGATCGGCGGTGGCGCGATCGCACCGCGCACGCCGCGAACTGCCCTGACAAGAGGGTGGGGGAGATTGCGTTTGAGCGCTTCTCGTATCTTGGGAAAGATCATGCGAGCGTCGCTTCAAGCGTAAGAAATTCTGCATTATCCAGCATTTGCGCCGGTGCTCGACGCATCGCGGCGCGCATGCCCTCTCTCTCGGCTTCGGGCGCGGCTTCCAGCGACGCCTCCCACATCCATGGGCGCACGGATTTTCGCAGATATTCACGTTTTATAACAAGGCCTGCAAAATCCAGCGCGCTGTGAAGGCCTCTCCGTGTTGGAATCGCCAGATGCCGGGGAGCCTCCAGGCCGCGCCAGTAGCGTCCAAAGATTTGTTGGCCGGTTGCAGCTGCATTGGGTGTTTCGATGAAAATTCGCCCGCTCGGTTTCAAAAATCGCGCCAATTGCCGCAGCACCAGGCGCGGCTCTGGCAAGTGCTCTAAAACATGCCCCAGAGTGATATGATCGAAACGGGCCTGCCAAGCCTCTTCCGGCAAAATCTCGGGCATGCAAACACGCAGCCCCAGTTGCTCAAGCCTGGTTACCACCCTCCGGTCGAAATCGACCCCCGCTACACGGTGACCAAGAGCCTGAAGCCGCAACAGAAAGCCGCCGGAACCGCAGCCGTAATCAAGCACCTCCCCCGGCGGCGGCGACACGAACCGATAGCGTGCGTCGGTCTCTGCGCGATTGCTGCTGACCAGCCGGTACAGGAGACTGCCTAGAGCGACGGTCAGTTCACTGCTCCCCCCGAACCGGCGCGCGATATAGGCGCGGCGCATCCAGCGCTTCATGCCGGGCGCGGCGTCATCGTCCAATTCTTCGTCATGGGTGTGATACCCTTTATATGCGGACTGGAGAGCCTCCGCAGTCGGTCGCTGCGGCTGCACAAGGCTGGCACACGCACCGCATCGTGCAAAATCGGTGGTGAAGGAGGCGGCGGCGAAAAACACGTCCGGCACCGCTTCGATCTCGAAGGCAAGCTTACTGCAACTGCAAAAAGGGCAGGCCTCGACCCTTTCGAAACAGCTATCCGGCCATTCCTGCCGAGCTTTTGTGTCGCGTGGCGCAGTCACGATCCCGTGCCGTTGACCCGCGACCGAGCGCGCCACCTGTCCATAGCTACGAAGGCGAACTTGCCGGACGACGCCTTAGCAGCCATTCCGGTTCTGGACTGCTGCAACCACTGCATTCGATCGGCCATAAAATGCGCCTCGCGACAAACTCATTCTATTCTCTGCTCGGGTCGGCTGTTCCGCTCTTGCTAAGCGTGCTTACCGTACCTCTTTTCGTCGAGCAGATAGGCATGGAACGGTACGGCGCGCTAGCCCTTGCATGGCTGTTTCTCACTTACTTCGGAAATGCAGATTTCGGCTTTGGCCGTTCGGTGACCCAGCGCCTCGCTTCGACCATAGGGCGCGGAGACGCCGACAGGGCGGCAAATATCGTGTGGACTGCGATCGTCACGATAGCGGGCTTCGGCATATTGCTGGCATTGCTCTTATACGTCGCGGCGCGAACCTATTTCGCAGGTCCCTTCGATGCCGCGCCCGATATCAGTGCGGAAATGCTGGCGGCCGTTTGGCTGCTCGCTCTCGGGAGCCCCATAGTCGCTCTTAGCGGAGTTTTGGGTGGAGCGCTGATGGGTATCGAGCGGTTTAGGCTGGTTGCATCCAGCGCGATCATCGCCAATTCCGGCGCGCTGCTTTTCCCTCTGGCCATTGCCTATCTGTATTCTGTGGACCTGCGGTGGCTGATTCTAGCGACACTCGCGGCCCGCCTTCTCGGGTTGCTTCTGCTTGCATCCGGAGTGTGGCAGACGTTTCTTCGGCGCGCTGTACCGCGCTTTTCCGTCGAGGAATTCCGCAAGCTCGCAAGCTATGGCGCGTGGATCATGGTCACGGCCATCGTCGGGCCGCTGATGGTGGCGGGAGACAGGATGGTGATCGGCGCGGTGCTGGGCGCAGCGGCGGTCGCCGCCTACGCGATCCCCTTCCAGATTGCGTCGCGAACCCTCTCGTTGCCGATCGCGATCGTGCAGGCCCTGTTCCCCCGCTTCGCCAGCGAGGATGGCGAGGCGTCTCGCGCGCGGTGCGGCACCTTCACCATTGTGGTCGCGCAAATCTACACGCCGCTGGTGATCGGCCTGATCCTGTTGGCCGGTCCGCTCCTGTCGCTATGGCTGGGTGACAATCTTGACGAACGCTCGATCCTTGTCGGCCAGATCCTCATGGCAGGCTTCTGGACCAACGCGCTCGCCAACGTGCCCTATGCCTACATCCAGGCGCGCGGGCAGCCGCGCTTTACGGCGCTTCTGCACCTCGCCGAATTGCCATTCTATATCGCCTTGCTGTTCGGGCTGGGCGCGACATTCGGCCTTGCCGGGATAGCTGCTGCATTCGCGCTTCGCTGCGGTATCGATATGCTCGCCCTGATGACGAAGGCAGGCGCGATGGGGATCGATATCTGGCGGAAAGTGGCGGTGCAGATGGCGCTCGTTCTCGCCGCCCTGATGCTTGCCCACTCGATAATGTCGTGGGCTTGGCTGGCGACATCGGCATTGGCGCTGGCGGCGCTATCGCTCACCGCCACGGCTTGGCAGATGCCGCCAGAGATCAAGGCGCAATTGCGCGTGCTGCTCGCTCGTTTTCGGAAGGCCGCTTAGGCCACCGCGCCTTTGGCAGCCGATGCGCCACGGCGAGCGCCGTGGAGATCGAAGGCGAGCAACGCCGGTGCCGGATTGGCAAGCAAGTCGCCTGACGGGCGAAAGTCGCCCGTCGCCGCGTCGACAAACAGGTTGTCGGCATCGCCGCCCACGCTCGTACCGCTGGACGAGGCCGGGACGTCCGCTCCGGCATGCAAATGGTTGTCGCGCAGCACCAGATCGCTGTCGGCGGCGCTTTGCCAGACGATCGCCGGGAAGACATTCGCTGCGAGAAGGCAGTAACCGTCCGGATTGTAACGCCGCACGCCGGTGAAGTCGGTCCGTAGCGCGAGATACTGGTTCGGGAAGCTGTTATGGACGGCCACAACATGGCTTTCATCGCCGCCGAGCTGGTTGATAAGCATACCGAAATCGAAATCTGCTTCATCCGAGTGCAGGGCATTATTTGCAAAAACGAAATCGGAATACGGATGGGCACCGAGCGCAAGATTCTGCAGCGCGACACGATAACCGCGTGTCCCCCATACGATGATGTTTTCGCCGTGGCCGGACACGCTCTGCCAAAGATCGGAATGGTGATCGAACCATGTCGTCACGGTGAGGGCGGACGACTTGGCGTTCGTTGGCGGCATCGTATTGCCGTACAATGCTGCGGCACGGCGTGTGTCATCGAGAAGCGTGGCCGACCAGTCCGCTAGCGATGCATTTACGAAGTTCACCAGATCGCTGACCCAGTAATACCCGCTGGAAGGATTGTCGCGGTCGATCGTAAAGGTCGCAACGGAAGCGCCGTTCTCCCGGAAGGTGACAACCCGGTTCGACGTGTTGTTCAAGCCTGAAATCTCGATCGTGGCCGAGTTTGCGATCCCACCATATTGCACTGTCAGCGCGTCGAGCGGGGTGCGCAAGGCGCCACTTGTCCAATTCTCGACGACGTTGTTGATAGCGAGATTCGCGCCCGAAAAAACATCGCGAAAGCCACGCCGAAAAGTGCAGCCGCGTACGAGAGATGCGCCGTTTGCAGCGTCGTTGATCCCCTCCACGTATACTTCGGTAAAATAGGCTGCATCGCGGCACATATAGAGGAACGGTTTGACATTCCCGTCGACCAGCATCTCGCGAGGCCGGGCATCAACGAACCGGCATCCGTCGAACCAGTGCTGCCGCTGGGTTGGGGACTCGTGATATACCTGCGTCATCGTGCTGGCATCGAAGGTAAGGTTCTCACCCTGCCAGTGCAGCCCGTCATATTGCAGGCGAAGATAGCCGAGCGATGTCGCTGTAAGCGTTACCGGCTCGCTCGCCCGGATGGTACAATATCCATCGCCTTCGTAATTTCCGCCGATTGACGTGACATCGTGGATGCCGCCCTCGGTAACAGTCACCAGGGGATTGCGCGCCGATTGGCTTCGCAGCCAGTTGACCGCGGCCGATATGCTCTGGAAGCGCGTGCCGGTAACAGCCGGCCGCGACGGCGCGACCTCGACGCTGAAATCGTGAAGCTGGGCGGAAGGAAAGAAGCTGAAGGGGCCGATCACCCGGTTCTGCATCGATCCATCGCGCGGCACGGCTTCGAAAAAGACCTGCGCTTCGCCGTCCTGGCCGTGATGCGAAAGGGTGATCCACCAGCCGGGATAGGTCCGCGCGACGCCGTTGGCATCGGTGATGGTGTGCAGGGTGGGCCGCAGGATTTCTTGGCTAGTACCTTCGCAGTGCACGATAACCATGGTGAGGCCCATCGTATCGAAAAGGCTGCCCCGGTCATTGGCCATCGCCAGCACGCCAATAGTCAAGCCGTCCGTGTAGAACTGGTTGGGCGGCGTGAGCAGGCGCATGGCGGGCTTGGCTGTGACGCGAATCGGATCGACGGGCGTGGAAGCAAAGCCGCTGCCCGCCGTCCCCGTCCATGACGCGGAAGGCGCTATGCTCGGCAGCGCTCCTGCTTCGCCCAGCGTAGATGGCGAGCGGCTATGGCTCGAAAACCCGAAGCCGAAACCGGGCATTACGACAACCCAACGATATCAGCGGCTGTCGTGCCCGTTGCCGCCACTGCGCGCGTGCGCACATCGAGGATGCTGCCCGAGGCAACATTTCGGAAGACGACCGGCGCGTCATTGCCCACGGCAATGAGAGCGACATCACCTCCCTCGCCGACATACAGCGCCTTCGTGGCCTGCGGCAGGTCGGCGTTGTCGGCCGGGATGATGGCAAAACAGAATTCCGCCGGAGCGAGCGGGCTCTGGGCGAACTGGTCGAACGGGTCGTTGATCATGGCATGGTGTCCTTTCAGGGGTTCGAAAGGCGGCGTCCAAGCCATGAGGACTAACGTGTAGGACAGTCTTTTCTGCTAGCGCGAGGTCCTACCGGTATCCGCCCCACCATCGCCACGGCATCAGTACGGGTCGCCAGAAGGCGCGCATTAGTGGGTGAGGTTGCAGGCGCGCGATCGACAGCATGCAGCCCTTCGCAAGGCGGAGTGTGTTACCGAGCCCGTGTACCGCTAGAAGCAGGCGCGAGATTAAAGGCCCGTGATGCTTACGGTAATAATGCGCAACGCCCTTCAGCAAGAACCCGATGCGCTGCGGTGCCAGGGGGTCTCCACTGCCGATGTCGTGCAGGATACGGGCGGCGGGAACAAGCATCGTGCTACCCCCTGCATCGCTATGTCGCCGGCAAAAATCCAGCTCTTCGGCATAGAGAAAAAAGCTGTCGTCCATGCCGCCAAGGTGTTCCCACCTTCTCCGGCGAACTAGCATGAAAGCACCACTTACAGCATCGACTTCGATGCCACCCGAAGTCGCAGATTGGTCCAGCTTGCGATGAAAGCCTATGGCCTGGCGGAATGTTCGCCACAGTGTCGGAAAGTGAAGAACCGAACGGCTGTCTATATTGCCGTCGGCATCGACCGTAACACCGCCGAAAACATCGACATGCGGATAATGCTCGGTCGCTCGTAACAAGGGGCTGATCGCATCCGATAACAGAATGGCATCCGGATTGAGCAGCAAGAGCCAATGTCCGCCCGCATGACGGGCGAGGTAATTATTCGCCGCGGCAAAGCCGATATTGCCCTGCGATGGCAAAACCCGCGCATCGGGCATTAATTCTGCAACGAGACTTTCGGAATCATCGGTGCCGTTATTTATGAAAAGCACTTCGCAATCGATATCGTTCGTCGCTTCTGCAAGCGAAGCGAAGAGGGGTGGCAGGAATGCTCGGGAATTGTGGCCGACCACCAGAATGCTTATGTCCGGGCTATGCTTCATCGCAATTCGATATCCGCCGTATGCGAAGGAAGCCGCTTTTGATAACGCATAATGTCAAATCCGTAGGCGGAGCATATCCCTGCAACCGACTGTCACACAATGTTACGAATAGACCGCACGCTTGCAGAAGGGGCGACGCTGATACTCACGTGGCGAAGCTCCGGCCTTGGGTTGGCTTGTCAGCTGGCGGCGCGGCGTCGGAGTTGCGCGTGAGGTCTGCGGAGCGAAACTCCTTAGCATAGCTTACCGATGCGCCGCACAACATGATTATCCAGGTATGCAAGCCTTCCCAGAGGTGAACTGAGAAACCGGAAAAGATCACACATGAAAGCAGTATCGCGAGCGCGACTGCGAGATACTGATCTCGCGCGCTTCTGCGGCCGCTTGTCTTGACCAAAAGAGTAACTGTGCCAACCATCACAGCGGCGCTCGCTATCGATGCTGGGAAGCCATATCTCAGCGCGAGGTAGAGCCAGTACGAATCGACCGAGTCTCCCATCCAGTCTTGCCGCGTCCAGTCGCGCAGGCCAATTCCGACCCAAGGGTGCGCCACTGCCTCGGCCCCGGCATATTGCCAGATCAACATGCGATAATAGCCCGTGCTTGGATCAAGCGTGAAATTGCGCACGAAGAAGCTGACAGGTCCGCTTTCCGAGACCACCGAAAGCATCAGGTATAGCAGGATGGCGTAAAGGCCTAGGAGGAGAAAGACCGGCACCCGCGAAATGCGCTGCACGGTATAGGCGCCCATCATGAAAGCGGCGAGCGCGAAGGCCAGGACCGCCGTCGCGCTCACAACAAAGAAGGAGGAAACCGCCACGAAAGCCGCCGGCGCCAGCTGCCGCCAATTACTTGTGAAATAGACCGCGAGCGGAAGGATTGTGGCGAGGAACACGCCGCCCAGAATGGGATGCGGAAACGGTCCGGCTGCGCGCACCAGCCCCCAGCGCACCCGTGAAACCAGCACCGGCTCGGGCTTTCCAAGGATGTCCGCAATGAGCGGCCGCAGGAAGATGTCGTGCGATATACTCTCATAGGCGAGGATCACTGCCACCACGGCAAGGCCGGGCAGCGTGTAGTAGAAAATCGTGCGCAAGTCGTTGGCGGAGCGGATGAAGGCCCTGCCGATCAGATAGGCAAAGCCGAAGTCTAGCGCGAGCGATGTGCCGGTAATCAGCGCCGTGACGGGCGTCGTCGTGACGAATAACGCGAGCACGAACCAGATCGATGCAAAGCCTGCGAAAAGATCGATGACCGATGGCTGCACGGGGCGCGCCAACAGGCGCGCGACCGCAATCGGCGCGAGAGCGAAAAGAGCAATGCGATAAGGGAACAGATTTGCGCCGGCGAGGTCCAGCGACAACTCGCGCGGCAACAGCGCCGCGTAGACCAGGATAAGCACTGGCGCGAGCCGCCGCGTAAGGCGGGGCCTGAAGGTGCTATGCCAAGGAAGGCGCGGCAGGGCAGGGAGCGCGCTCATGCCGAGACTGCCGCGCGCAGACCGGATGCGAATACGCGCGCTATCGCGGGACGCTGGAAGGCTGTGGCCGCCTCGGATGACTGCCATCGGGCTAGGCTAGCCTTAAGCGACATTTCCTCATCACGAACATGATGCATCGCGTCAGCGATTGCCGACGGATCGCGCGCATCGACACGGATGGCGAAAGGGCAATCGTCGAAATAGCCATCCACCGCTGCGCCTGCCGGATAGATAATCGGCAAACCGGCAAAGAGCGCTTCGATAAATACAAGGCCAAAGCTCTCGCGTTTCGACGGAAGGACAAAGCCGGTCGCGGCGTTGAGTTCGCGCGCAAGAGATCTGCGCTCTCGCGGCCCGAGCAGCGTGATGTCGCTTCCCGCGATAATGGCCTCGCATGCGCGAATATCGGCTGCATCCCCGCCACCGATGACGTCGATGGGCGCGGCCTGCTGCGCGCGAAGCAGCCGCGATGTCGCGGCAATGGCCCGCAGGTTCTTCACCTTGCGGTTCTTGAGGTGAAACACCGAAACGAAGCGCCCGTTTCCTGCGACGGGCGCTTGCGGCGTATCCAGATCGGTCGGCGCGGGAAGCATGTGGACCGGTCCGGTGCGCGGTCCCAGAAGCGTCTCCGCCAAAGCAAGCGACCAAGGCGCAAAAGGGAAAACCACCGCCGCACCATGAAAGACCTTTGCGAAGCGCCTGCGCAAATCGGGTCGGGCTGCGAGAATCATGCCGTCCGTATTGCCCTGGATGGCGACCGCGTAAGGGACCCCCAGCGCTTTCGCGGCCCGCGCCACCGCAAGGCCCTCTACAGTAAGCTTATGCGCCGCCAGCAGGTCCGGCCGCGGGCCAGCCGCTATCTGGGCAGCGAGCCAACTTCCGAGCCGGTCGAGGCATGTGGCGTGGGCGATCCCAAACCCCGGCGCGGTGTATTGCGCCGCGATGCCACCATCGAATGCTCGGCGCGCATCCACGATACCGGGCATGGCTGCAAAAGCACCCGGCGAGCGACGGTTCAGCGAGATGACATATTGGTCGAACGCTTCGCGAACCGAAGAAATGTGGTCACGGATGACAGGGGTCTTGTCCGGCGCAAAGCTGTCCGGATAATCGGCTGTGATATGCACGATGCGCGGCTTCGCAGCATCGGTCGGGAAGGTCCGGAAGGGGTGGGAAGGCTGCGCGCTCATCGGTGCGGCGTGGCGAACCCTGTCAGGACGCCTTCTGCTGGTAGTTATAATAGGAATAGGTGTAGGAGTAATCGCCTGCCGCCTCCAGCGCGCGGAACTTTGCCAGCACGGCGCCCACGATATTGGCCCCAACCTGCCGCAGCCGGCTGATTGCGGCCTTCGCCTGCCCGTTATGCGCGACATTCGCCTCGACCACGAAAACCGTCGCATCGACCGCGCGAGCCAGCAATGGCGCATCGGCGATGCCCATGACGGGCGAGCTGTCGAGCAATATAATGTCGTAATTTGGCCGCTGGCTTTGGATGAACGCGGGTAGCAGCCCCGAGGACAGCATCTCGACCGGCTCATTAGGCAACGCTGCCAGGCCCAGCACGTCGAGGCTATCGTCCCCGCCTTTAAGAATTGCCTCATCGAAGGTCGCCTCTCCCATCAGCACTTCGGTGAGGCCCTTTGACGGACGCTCGCCCAGCAATTGGCGCGTCACGCTGGGGCGGCGTAGGTCGACATCCATCAGCAGGACTTTGCGATCCAGCATGGCATAGCGGCGTGCAAGCGCGATCGCGGTGGTGGTCTTGCCTTCTCCTGCACCGCTGGAGGTGACCTGGATTACGCTGTGTCGACCCTTGGCAAGGCGATAGTCGAGCGTTGCGCGGATCGACGCATAGGCCTCGCTCAAATGGCTGAACGTGTCATCGATATCGCTTGCGATATCGGCTTCATCGATGTTGGGCGTGTGGCCGAGCGCCCGCACGCCCAGCACCCGCTCCACATCTTCGGTGGATCGAAGCCTGTCGTCCAGCACTTCGCGCAAGATGGCCAGCGCAACGGCCAGGCCTGTACCAAGCACGAACGCGATCACCAGGTTCTTGAACAGGTTCGGCGCCACCGGCGCATCCGGCACCACGGCCTGTTCCAGCAGCGTGGCATTACTCGATTGAAGATTGGCCGCAGACGATACCTGGTTGTATCGGGCCAATAGAGCGGCAAGCTGGCTGCGCCGTGCCTGCACTTCGCGGTCCAGAAGGTTGAACTGGACGCGCCGGTCCTGCTCGTCCAGTGTAACACTGGATTGCCGCTCAAGCTCCCCGGCCAAGGCACGCTCCTGCCGCAGGGCAATCGTGTAATCATTGCGGATCGACGCTTTGATCTCCGCGCCGGCGGTGGCGATGTCGCTACGCAGCGTCGCTATGCGTGCCTCAAGCTGGCGGATATCGGGATAATCATCCTGATAGCGCTCGCGCAATTGGACGAGATCGGCCTGCGCTTCCGCCAACTGGCCGCGCAACTGCTCTACGTAAGAGCTGGTCCGCACTTCAGGCAGCTGCGCGGGCGGGATATCGCGCACCGATCGCCAGCGCTGTTCGGCGGCAATCCGCTCGGCGCGTGCTTCGGTGTAGGTCCGATTGATATTGCCGAGGTTCGCAGCGGAAAGGGTCGCCGGGGCGCCTGCATCGTCGCCGTTATCGTCCTGGCTTTGCAACGCCTCGCCTACCAGCCTGTTGGCACGCGCGTAATTGATCGCCGCCCGCTCCGCATCCTGCAGTTCGGCGCGCAGTTCCACGATCTGCTCGTCGAGAAATTCCAGCGCGTAGGAGTTGGCCTCCAGCGCACGCTCGATATCGCTCGAGAGGAAATTGGTGGCGTAGGCATTGGCGACTGCCGCCGCGATCTCTGGATTGGGCGATTCGTAGGTCATGCTGATGACGCTGGTCATCAGCGGCACCTCGACTTCTAGATTGCCCTGCAGCATGGCGATGGCGGTTTGCTCTCGCCGCGCCTCGCCTTCGGCGGGGAGATGGCCGTCCACCACATCGCGCTCCAAGCCGAGAAACGCCGCGTTGTTGGCAAGATCGAGCTCTTCTTCGACCTTCAGTGCCATGTCGCGGCTGGTCACCTCATGCGTAAGGGTGAGCAAATAGCGGTCGATCTCGTTTGCGCCAATATACGGATTGACCAGTTCCTGCCCCTCGATCAGCTGGTCCGGCTGGGAATCGACCCGCACCGACGACGTCGCTGCGTAGATCGGCGTCATCAGCATGGTGATGACGAGGCCCGCCAGCAGCGCTGCGCCGACCAAGCCAGCCAGCACGAACCGCTGGCGCCACAGCATCGCTCGGATAACACCGAAATTGACGAGCTTGCCGCGCCCATAGGGGTTGCCGTCGGCCACGAAATCCGGATCGTCCCAATAGGGATCGACATTGGGATCGCCTTCGCCGCGCAGGCTGATCTGTTCGTTCATAAGAGCGCCCGCCGCATGTCAAAGCCCGACATTGGTAAAAACTCCCAACACCGGAACGGCGCGCAGCGCATCCTGATAGAGCTGCGCCAGTCCATCGGTGCCGACCACGATGCGATCGCCGGGGCGCAGCACCGGATCGATCATCGCGCCGGAACTGACGGCGCGGTAATCGAACCGCGCGACTTCGAGACCGTTTTCGGTCTGGCGGAACACGGCGATATCGTCGCGGTCGGCCACGCGTGTCAGGCCCTTGGCAAGTAGCAGGCCGCCGGAAAGCCGGGTGCCTGGCGCGAACTGGTAGACGCCCTGCTCGGTCACCTGCCCTTCCACCGTCACCAGGTGCGATCGGTAATCGACGATGTTGACGGCAACGTCCGGCTGGCGAAGATATCGGCTGCCCAGCACCTCTTCGATGTCGCTCTCGATCCGGTCCAGCGAATATCCGGCGACGCGGATCGGGCCTACCATAGGCAAGGAAACGGCCCCGTCAGCGGAAACGATGACCGATTCCAGCGACAGGTCCGGCTCGCGAAACACGGTGATCCGCAGCTCGTCTCCGGCGCGCACGATGTATGTCTCGTCGAGATTGGCCGCATAACCCTGCTGACCGAGTTCCGGCGACACCGAGGTATCGACCGGGCCAACGACAGGCGGCGTGCTGGCGCAGCCGGACAGCGCGAGCCCTGCAAGGGTCGCGGCATATATGCCGGTGCGCGTTGGCGCTGCCTTCATCGTTTTCGATCCCATCCAGGCCGCTTTTCGCGCGGCTGCAACCATTGCACTTTGTTACCCCCCGTAGCACTGCGTAACAAGGGTAGCGGCGCAGTTTTGCCGCGCAGGAGCGGGAGTTTACCGTGGCCAGCAGCTTGAGCCTTGGTGCGGCTGTAATTTACGGCGCAACCGCGCTCGCCTGTCTGGCTGCCGCGCACATAGCAAGAAAGGCTTCTTACCAAGGTGCTATCCGACGCGGTTGGGCGCTATGCGCAGGCGGCTATCTTGCGCTCTTAGTCGTCCGGTTGATCGACGGCGAGGACCGCATTCGCGACGCGCTTCGTGCATGGGCCTACGCTGCTGACATCTATCAGGGGCGCGAGGGCCTTCAGACCGTTTTCGTTCTGCTGTTCGTCGTCACCGCGGTCTTGGCGCTCGCCATGGTATGGCGGTTGTGGCGGCGCAAGCGGCATTCGCCCGACCAGGCTCTCCCCTGCCTCGCCAATTGCGCCCTGCTCGGTTTTGCGCCCTTATACGCGCTGCGGATCGTCTCGCTGCATGTCACCGACATGCTGCTCTACACAGGGCCAATCCGCCTGAACTGGGTCATCGACCTCAGCCTTACCGGCATCTCGCTTGCCTGCGCGCTGCTCTTCCTGCGGCTCGGCGGGGCTCGCCGCTAGCTTTCCAAAGCCTTGGCATAGGCCGCGAGGAGCGGCTCGACCTGGGTGTTCCAGTTGAGCTGCGTTTCCACCCGGGCGCGTCCGAATGCGCCCATGCGCTCCCTGCGCTCCGGATCATCGAGCAGTTCGGCGATCTTCTCAGCGAAGTCCTTCGGATTGTTGGCCTTCGCATAGAGCGAAGCGTCCTGAGCGGAGAAGCGGCCCTCGGTCACATCGAACTGCACCATCGGTTTGCCAAGCGCCATGTATTCCATGATCTTGTTCATGGTGGACTTGTCATTCATTGCATTCACCCTGTCGGGGTTTACGCCGATATCCATCGTCGAGAGCACTTCGAAAAGCTCCTGGTCGGGAGCGCGACCGGTGAAGTGGATCCATTCGCCCAGATCGCGGCGCGCGACATCGGCCTGCAGCTTGGCGAGGCTCGGCCCACCGCCCACCAGCACGAAGCGGATGTCGCGGCGATCCATGTCGTGCACTAGATGCTCGACCGCATCGATCAGCAGGTCGATCCCTTCCTGCTCGCCCATCACACCGACATAGCCGACGAGGAATGTCTTGCCGTCTTTCAGCGCCGGGACAGGGGGCACCGCCTGCAGGCGCGAGAGGTCAGGGCCGGAGCGCACCACGAACACCCTGTCCGCCGCCATCCCGCCGCGCGTAAGTGCGATTGTCCGATAGCTTTCATTGGTCGCAATGGAGACGTCGGCCGTCTTGAAAGTCAGCTTTTCGAACAGCCCCATCAACTTCCAGAAAAAGCCGCGCGTTCCGAACTTAGCCTCGTAAAGCTCGGGATTGATGTCGTGGTGGTCGAAAATGTATTTCACCCCCAGCAGCTTGAACGGCAGCGCCACCAGGAAGATCAGGTCGGGCGGATTGCATCCCTGGATGATGTCCAAGCCGCGTTTGAAATAGATGCGCCATGCCAGCACCGTCTCCCAGACTAGCGCCGCGCCATATTCCAGCAGGAAACCGAGCGCGCCTTCGGCCTCGATGGGCAGCGGGTGGCGGTGGATATGGATGGCGTCGATCACCTCGTATCGCTTTTCATATCCCTTTCCGGTCGGGCAGATAATCGAGACCGTGGCTCCTGCCGCTTTAAGCGTGCGCGCTTCCTGCCATACGCGCCTGTCGAACGGTAGCGGCAGGTTCTCGACGATGATGAGCACCGATTTGCCGGCGAGCGGCTGGCCCTCGATACGGCTGGGGAAGGCAAAATCCTGTGGCGGCGGAGCTGTCACGGCGCAGCACTGAGATCGATGATGTCGCCATCGCCCAGATCGAGCGTATCGACCAGCCGATTGGTCGCGACGATTCGGGCATAGGTGCCGCCTTGCGCGATATCGCGGTCCACCAGTAGCGTTTCGATAGTCGGCAGGTATGCGAAAGCGTAGCCGAGATTCTGCCCCACAAGCTGCTCCGGTTCCAGGCCGGGATCGTAGATGTCGAGCTGATAGCCTGCATCCAGCAATTTGCGTGCGAGATCGACCGCAGGGCTTTCCCGCAAATCGTCCGTATCCTGCTTGAAGGCCAGCCCCACGAGGAGAACCTTCGCTCCCGGCGCAAGCCCGTCGGTCACCCGCAGGAATTGATGATGCTTGTGCGCTTCGTTGGACCGGATCAATGCGTCCACCAGATGCGTATTCGCCCCGATATCGCTGCCGATATATTGCAGGGCGCGCACGTCCTTGGGTAGGCACGACCCGCCGAAAGCGCCCCCGGGCCTGAGATATTGGGCGGAGATATTGAGCTTCGTGTCCGAGACGAAAATCTCGTGCACCGCCTGCGCCGAGATATTGAGCGTTTCGCACACGCGGCCGATTTCATTGGCGAAGGCGACCTTTAGCGCGTGCCACGAATTGTCGACGAATTTGGTGAGCTCGGCCTCGCGGAAACCGACATGGAAGGTCGGAGCGTCGATCCCTTCATGCAGCATCTCCATCGCCTCTGAACGCGACCCGTCGCGCGTCCCGATAACGATCTTGGGCGGGTCGAAATAATCGCGAATGGCGCTGGCTTCGCGCAGGAATTCCGGATTGTAAACCAGCTCCACCAGGCCTGCAGCAGCATCGCCGTGACGCGCCTGGAATATAGGTGCGATGATGTTCTCCATGGAGCCGGGCCGCATGGTTGACCGGTAGGCGACGGTGAGCGACTTTGCCCGGTCCGGCTGAACAGCCTCGGCGATGTCGCGCGTCACCTGTACGATAAAGCGCATGTCATGCGCTCCGTCGACACCGCTCGGCGTGCCCACACAAACAATGGCGAGTTCGCAATCGCCAAGCGCCTCCCCGATCTCGGTGACCGCGCTCAATCGTCCTGCATCGCGCGCATCGGCAATCATGTCTGCCAAACCCGGCTCACGGACAGGGCTTTCGCCGCGATTAATGGCGTCGACTTTCGCATCGGCCACATCCACGCCGACGACTGCATGCCCCTGGCTCGCAATGCAGGCGGCTGCCGTGCTTCCGACATAGCCAAGACCGAAGATTGCGACTTTCACCATCAGCTCCCATTGCGCTGCGCGAGCCGTGTTAACCGCGACAATCGGGCGGCGCTACGGGGGAAGCCTATTGCCTTGCGCAAAACCGGGCGGCGCCATGCTAGAAAGCTCTCTCATGCACCAGCACGGTGACGGTCCGCAGCAGGATTCGCACATCGCGCATCAGGCTCCAGCCATTGAGGTATTCAAGGTCTGCATCCAGCCTGCTGCTGAGATCGCCTTCGGTATCCGTTGCCCCGCGAAAGCCGCGCACTTGGGCAAGGCCTGTTATGCCGGGGCGAAGGCCGTGGCGCTGCCAGTATTTGCGATCGACCTGCCAGAACAGCTTCTCGCCCGCCCGCGATCCCAGCGCATGGGGACGGGGACCGACGAGGCTCATATCGCCTTTCACCACGTTGATGAGCTGCGGCAGCTCGTCGATGCTGGTGCGGCGGATGAATCGTCCAACCGGCGTAATGCGCTCGTCATCGCGGCTGGCAGAACGAGCGCCATCGCTGTCGTCTTCGCGCATGGAGCGGAACTTGTAGATTGCAAAAAATCCGTTGCCGCGGCCCATACGGCGTTGGCGGAAGAAGATGGGGCCGCCATCCTGCAGTTTGATCGCCGCCGCCGTCAGCATCATGACGGGGCTCAGCGCGATCAGCGCAGCCAGCGATATGGTCAGGTCGAATACCCGCTTCATCGCCCGTGCGCGAAGGCCCAGATGGCCGTTCGATACCAGCAGTGACGACATCCCGATATCGTCATGCTTCACCACGCCCACCGCCCCGATAGCGCGGGTTGCCTCGTCGATCACTTCGCCGTGCAGGCCGGTGCCTTTTAGAACCTCGGCCCACGCGGCACGGTTCTCCCGCGAACTGCTGACGACGATCTGGTCCATATTGCGCAAGTACTGCGACAGGCGATTGAGCGAAGCCGGGTCTGCCCTGTCGGGTCGCAGCCCATGCTCGCGCGCGTCGATATGTATGGAATCGGGCAGGGAGAACTTTGGCCCGCCCGCCTGGATAACCAGCCGGTTGACAGCGCCGCGGCCCCAGCGCGCGGTCAGCCTGCGGGCAAGAAAGCGGCGCATGGCCACGATCACTGCGCCCGTCAGCACGATGCCGGCGGTGAAGACCACGCGCGAGAATTCGGCGTTCATCTTGGCGAAGAATGCGAAGAAATTGAGAAGCGCCGCCGAGATAGCGAGCGCCGCAATCGCCTTGGCACCTGCTTGGCGCCAATCGGTCAGCCCCGCACGCGAATAGGTGCCGTTGTAGAGTGCGATGGTCAGGAAGAGCGGCAGCAGCAGGAACGCCGGTTCCGCCCCCTGTCGCACGCCTGCAAAATCGCCGCCCGGGCCCAGATAGGCAGCCGCAATGGCAGAGAAGCTCGCCAGAAGGATAAAGCCATCCATCGCCACGAAAAGCAGGTAGGCCTGCAACCGCCGCCGTTCCAACGACGGGACCAGCCCGTTTCGCGGTGCCGGCGGAAGCGATGCTTGATGTGGACGCGCGGCATCGCCCGGCATCTCGACGGACGAGTCGAAATCCAGTTGCGCAGTATCAATTTCTGGCCGAGCCAGATCGTCCATGCGTAAACCCGTCCTTGCCGACATCGTGCCGGTTACGGGTTTTTACCTAGCACACATTTCCTGAAGATTCAGTGCGATTCGCCCGATATCCGCGCTAATGTGCCGCATTATGCAACCAGGGCGGGCAGTCTACCGACGCACGACCGCATAACGGGCGATTTGCGCCAGCTCCTGCGCAAGGATCAGCTCTGCCATCTGGCTGTTGGCAAGCAGGTTGCGATGCAGTTCGGCGAGGCGCGGAACAAGCCTCTCCAGCTTTCCGCCGTTCCATTTGCCCAGCTGGTCGATCACTTCGCGGTGGTCTTTCCAGAACACACCGTTTGCATTGAGGAAACTTTTCATATCCTCGCCGGGTCGCATCTTCGATGCCAGCACGGCGAGTTGGGCAGCACGTCGCTCCATCGCAAGCGCAACGGCCACGGCGTTCAGCCCGACTTCGCGCATCCGGCGCAATTCGCTAGGCAGCTTGCGCGTCTCGCCGGAGAGCGCTGCATTGACGAGCGGCATGAAGCCGTCCTCCTCGGTCGATGCGCCGATGACGTCGAAATCGGCGGGCTCGGCCTGTTTGGGCGATTGCGGCGAGGCATCGAGATAGAGCGCCAGCTTGTCGACTTCCGACTGGGCGAGGCGCACGTCGAGCCCGGCGGCATGGGCGATCCGCTCTGCCAGATTGCCGTTGAGGCGCAGTCCCGCGGCGTCCGCCATGGCGCGCACATCGCCGGTGACGGAACGCAAGTCTGGCGGATAGAACACCGCGACCAGCGCATCACCGCGCTTGACCAGCAGTTTTGCTGTGCGTGACTTGTCGGTGGCGGCAGTCGCAACGATGAAGATCGGCCAGGCATTATCTGCCTCGCCGCGATCGGCCAGCTCGGTATAGGTCTTGATGGCCTCCAGCGCCTCCTCGCCCGAGGCGCGCACGAGGATATGCCTCGCATCGCCGAAAAGGGATGTGGAGCGCGCCTCGTCGACCAGCCTGACGGGATCGGATTTCAGGTCTTGCCCGGTGAGCTCCAGCCGCTCCCCGGGGTCGTGCAGTGCGCCGATCAGCTTCTTGGCCGCTGCGCTGGCTCCTGCTTCATCGGCGCCGCAGAGAAGGTGGATGCGCAGTTTCCCCTGTGCCTTCTGCGCCGCTTGCGCGTAGTCGCGCTGGGTCGCCTTCATCGGCTCTCGCGCAGGGTGCGGGTGATGCGCACCAGAATCTGGTCTGCGACTTCCTGCGAGAGATTTTCAAGCGCCGTCTGCTCGGCTGCAATGGTCGCGAATTCGGAGCCGACGACGTCGATCCCCGCATCCGACCCTGCCGTCGCGTCGACCAGGATGGTGCCGGTTGCGGTATCGACCAATTGGTAGCGGGCGCGCAGGATGCGGCGCTGGCGGCCGATAGTGTCGTCGGTCAGCAGGCCGAGGCCTTCGAGCTGGTCGTCCAGCACCACGTCCAGCCGGTATTGCGAGCCGGTCATCGCTTCACCGCGGCCCAGCCTGTCATTGAGGGCATTGCGCACCAGCCAGCCTTCGCGGCCCGGGATCGGGGCGACCTCGATGGAGGCCAGTTCGCGGGCGACGACGCCGTTGGCACCGCCGGCATAGATCGGCTGGAGACCGCATCCGGCAAGGGGCAGGGAAAAGGCGGCAAGGGCCAGACAAAGGCGCGTCGCGCGCTTCATGTGACGATATTGACCAACCTGCCGGGCACCACGATCACCTTGCGAATTTCCGCGCCATCGATCGAACGCTGGACCTTCTCGCTCGCCAATGCAAGCGCCTCCAGATCCTCTTTCGAGGCGTCCTTGGGCGCCGTCAGCGTGTCGCGCAATTTGCCTTTGTGCTGCACGGCGATGGTGACCTCTTCCTCCACCAGCAGCGCGTCGTCCACTTCGGGCCATGCGGCCATCGCGGCCAGCCCCTCGCCGCCCATCGCGGCCCAGCCTTCTTCGGCAAGGTGGGGCATCATGGGGGAGGCCATCAGCAGGATGGAACGGATCGCGTGGTTGCGGCTGGCAGAAGGCTTGGCTTTCTCCGCAGCGCTCGTGAGTTCGTAAAGCCGTGCGACCGCCTTGTTGAAGGCCAGCGCCTCGATATCGGACGCGACTGCAGCGATCGTCTGGTGGGTCTTGCGGGCCAGCGCCATATCTTCGCCCGATGCGCCAGCATCGTACTGGCCGAACAGCCGCCAGAGGCGCTGGACGAAGCGGCCGCAGCCTTCGATGCCGGCTTCGGACCATGGCAGGTCGCGTTCGGGCGGGCTGTCGGACAGCATGAACCAGCGCACCGCATCGGCACCGTAATCGCGGATGATGTCCTCCGGGTCGACGACGTTCTTCTTCGACTTAGACATCTTGACGACCTTGCCGATCTCGACCGGTTGTCCATCGGAAATCAACGCTGCGGAATCGGCCGATCGCTCGATCTCGGATGGCGGGTAGAAAATCTCGCGCGGGCCATCCTTGCGGCTGTATGTTTCGTGCGTCACCATCCCCTGCGTGAACAGGCTGGCGAAGGGCTCTTTCACATCGAGAGTGCCGACGTGTGCCAGAGCGCGAGTCCAGAAACGGGCATAGAGCAGGTGCAGGATCGCATGCTCGATACCGCCGATATATTGGGCGACCGGCATCCATTGCGCGACTTCGGCGGCATCGAAAGGCTTGTCCGCCGGCTGGCTGGCGAAGCGCAGGAAATACCAGCTGGAATTGACGAAGGTGTCGAGCGTGTCTGTTTCGCGCCGCGCCGCGCCGCCGCATATCGGGCAGGCGACGTTCTTCCAGGTCGGATGCCGCTCCAGCGGATTGCCCGGCGTGGAGAAATCGACATCGTCCGGCAGTTTCACCGGCAGGTCCGCCTTGGGCACCGGCACCACGCCGCAAGCATCGCAATGAATGAAGGGAATGGGCGTGCCCCAATAACGCTGGCGCGACACGCCCCAGTCGCGCAGGCGCCAGACGGTGGTGCCCTCGCCCCAGCCTTCGCTCTCGGCACGAAAGATTACGGCGTCGACAGCTGCTTTACTCGAGTAAAACGGAGCTGGGCCGCATTCTTCATTCAACAACCGCCGCATATCTGGATTCAGATACTCATACTCTACGCCGTGAGTAGGTTTTGTTTCCAAAGCTTCCTTTCGAAAGTCATGGTAGAATTCGAGTTCCCAATCATCCTCGCCTGAGGGCCCCGGGATAACGTAAAATCCGGCATTTTTATCTAGTTCAGCGCCTTCGAACACGAATTGCTCGCTGATGGGAAGTCCGTATTTCGTGGCGAATTCGAAATCGCGCTGGTCGTGGCCGGGCACCGCCATCACCGCGCCGGTGCCGTATTCCATCAGCACGAAATTGGCGATGTAAACGGGCAAGGCCTCGCCGGTGAACGGATGCTTGGCCGTGATGCCGGTATCGAAACCCAGCCTTTCTGCCGTCTCCAGCTCAGCTGCGGTGGTCCCGCCCTTCTTGCACAGGGCAATGAAGTCGCGCGCCCCATCGCTGTCCAGCGACTGCGCCACCGGATGGTCGGCTGCCACCGCCACGAAGCTCGCCCCGAAAATCGTATCGGGCCGCGTGGTGTAGACCGGCAGTTTCTCGCCATTCGACAGGTCGAAAGCGAATTGCAGGCCCTGCGATTTGCCGATCCAGTTGGCCTGCATCAGCTTCACTTTTTCGGGCCAGTCCTCGAGGCTGTCGAGGCCCTCCAGCAACTCGTCGGCAAATTGCGTAATCTTCAGGAACCACTGGTTGAGCTTGCGCTTCTCGACCTCTGCGCCGCTGCGCCAGCCCTTGCCGTCCACCACCTGCTCGTTGGCGAGCACGGTCATGTCGACCGGATCCCAATTGACCTCGCTTTCCTTGCGATAGACGAGGCCCGCTTCGTACATGTCGATGAATTGCGCCTGTTCGTGACCGTAATAATCCGGATCGCAAGTGGCGAATTCGCGGCTCCAGTCGAGTGCGAAGCCCAGCTGCTTGAGCTGGCCTTTCATCGTTGCGATATTCTCATAGGTCCAGCCGCCGGGATGGACGCCTTTTTCCATTGCCGCGTTTTCGGCGGGCATGCCGAACGCGTCCCAGCCCATGGGGTGCAGCACTTCGTCACCGCGCATCTTGCGATAGCGCGCGAGCACGTCGCCCATCGTGTAATTGCGCACATGGCCGATATGGATGCGCCCGCTGGGATAGGGGAACATCTCCAGCACGTATGTCTTAGGCTTGTCGCTGGTGCTGTCTGCCTCGAAGCAGCGAGCCTCGTCCCACGCACGCTGCCAGCGCCCGTCGGCTACGGACGGATCGAATCGTTCATTGCTCATGAAAGCCCCCTAGGGGAGATCAGTTGACAGTTGAACGCCGCAAATCGCGCGCCTGGGTGAGGATGATATCCTCCAGCCGCTGCACGGTTGCCGCCTGCACCGGAGCATCGACCCACTGGCCGTTCGTCAGCACCTGCCGCGTGGCACCCACGCGCAGCGCATCGGCGCGTAGATCCTGGTCGAGAATGGCGACCGAGATTTTCACCCGTTCGTTCGGCGAATTGGGATTGGCGTACCAGTCCGTCACGATCACGCCACCGGCACTGTCCGTCTGCGCCAGCGGGGCGAAGCTCAGCGTTTCGAGCGATGCGCGCCAGAGATAGGCATTCACGCCGATGGCAGTGACCTGCGATGCGGCGATATCGGCGCGCAGGCGATCGTCATTACCGCCGCCGCAGGCAGCCAGGCCGAGTGTGGCCAGCCCCAGCAGGGATGCACGGGCGAAAGCGGAAGCGTTGGTAAGTGCCATTATCGGTCCTGTAATCGATGAAAATCGCTGCAAGCAGCCTCTATAGCGAGCATGCCCGCCCCGGCAAGGCGCGAGGAAGGCGTTGGCCACAAAAGCGCCGCTTCGGCGTGAACCGGTGCTTAATGCCATCGTTTGCACGAAGCGCCCCTGCGCGCTGTTTCGTATGTGGATTGCGGGCAACACCGCGGACAAAGTCGAGCGATGACAGCACTATGTCTGGAAAATGTCATGCAAGGGGCCTAGAAATATCGCTGGATCAAAACGACTCGCAGCGGGAACGCTTATGTTCATGGCGAGTCCAGTTGATGGGAAAGATAAGGGCGGCATGAAAAAGGCACGCACAAGTCTGGCAGGCAAGGTGACGCTCGGCGCGTCTGCCGCGCTGCTGGCTGTGGCCCTTCCCGCTGCCGGCCTCGCCTTTACCAGCGGTGCAAACAGCGCGCTGGTGGAAGATAGCGATGGCCTTGTCGCATTTACCCCTGCCAATGCCGATCCGCGCCTTGCGCGCCTTGTTGCCGAACGCGGCGGCGATGCCGGTATGATGCGTTTCACACCTGCTGCAAGTGCTTCGTCCACCCAGCCGCGCTCGATCACCGTCGCCGTTCGTGTCGACCGGACGCTGGCCGATGTGCTTTCGGGCCGCTCGGTCGGTGCCGAAAGCACAGTCACCAGCCGGCCGACGCCGCTGCGTGTCACGCCGACGCGGTTCAATCTCGGCCTCGCTCGCGGCTATGGCAGCTTCGCACAGGAAGAGGCACCTGCTGCGCGCAGCGTGACGCCGCAGCTTTCCGGCACGCTGTCGCGCGCCAACATTCCCGATCTGGCGGACCTCGCGCGTCCGTCAGCACGGCGTGACGAGCCGGGCCGGTTTGGCGCGCGCATCGCGCTGGATGAGGGTCGCGATCGCGATGCCACTGTTTCCGGCGAAACCGTGTCCGACCAGCTGCTGGATATCGGTGGCAGCTACAGCCTGACGCGCAATTTCGATATTACCGCAGGCGTCCGGTACGAGCAGGATCGCGACCTCGTGCCCGTCCCCAATCTGGACCAGCAGGACAGCCAGGCCGTTTACGTCGGCACGCAATTCCGCTTCTGATTTCTCAGACATTCGTATGCGAAGCCCCGCTGCGGCGGGGTTTTTCTTTGCGCGGGTGCCGCCCGTTGTCTTAAGACGTTCGCACAAAATACGACCCGAAGAAAAAACAGGAGAGAGATGTATGGCACGCGTAGCAGTCGTCACCGGTGGTACCCGCGGTATCGGAAGGGCCATTTGCGAAATGCTGAAGGATGATGGCTTCACCGTCGTCGCGACCTATGCCGGCAATGATGAGAAGGCGCGCGCCTTCACCGACGAGACGGGCATCGCGGCCTACAAGTTCGACGTGGGCGATTTCGATGCCGTGCAGCAGGGCTGTGCCAAGATCGCAGAGGAGGTCGGCCCGATCGACGTGGTGGTCAACAATGCCGGCATCACACGCGACGGTACGCTGATGAAGATGAGCTATGACGACTGGAACGACGTCATGCGCACCAATCTGGGCGGCTGCTTCAACATGGCGAAAGCGGCGTTCGAAGGCATGAAAGAGCGCAAGTGGGGCCGCATCGTCAATATCGGCTCGATCAACGGGCAGGCGGGCCAGTATGGCCAGGTCAACTACGCCGCCGCCAAGTCCGGCATCCACGGCTTTACCAAAGCGCTGGCGCAGGAAGGCGCGCGCTACGGCATCACCGTCAACGCCATCGCGCCGGGCTATATCGACACAGACATGGTCGCCGCCGTGCCGGAGAACGTGCTGGAAAAGATCGTCGCCAAGATCCCCGTTGGCCGTTTGGGCCAGGCGCACGAGATCGCCCGCGGCGTGAGCTTCCTCGCCTCGGAAGACGGCGCGTTCGTCACCGGCTCCACCATGAGCATCAATGGCGGCCAGCACATGTATTGATGGCGGCGCGCGGGAGGGGCTGGTTCGAGCCGCCGCCTCCTGCTGCCCTCGCCTATTCTTTCCTTGCATTGATGTAAGTAAGGATATAACTGACATTCGTGTAACTAACGGATGTCGGTATGCAGACGCGCGAAATCGAGAAACAGGTGATCGCCACGGTGCGCGGTCTCGAAGTCGGCATTGCATGGCCGACCATCGTCCTTGCCGCCGCGATCATCACCGGCTGGAGCGCCACCGTGCTCGCTGCGGCTACGGGATGGCTGCCGCTTTGGGCTGCGCTGCCGATCAATGCGGTCTTCGCGTACCTTGCCTACACCCCAGCGCATGACAGCACGCACGGCTCCATCGCACGCGGGCGGCATGAGTGGTTGAACTACGTGGTCGGCTTCACGGCGGTCTTTCCGCTGCTGCACAACATCTCGCTGCACCGGCTGACGCATCTGGCGCATCACCGCCATCTCAACGATCCGGACATGGATGCCGATCACTGGGTCGCAGGCGAGCGGTGGTGGAGCGTGCTGCTGCGCTGCATGACGGTGGTTTTCTCGCATTATCGCATTGGCTGGCGGCTGGCCGACAACCGCACCCGCGCGCTCGCCGTGCTGGAGAATACCGCCAGCCTCGCCGTTCCGGTTGTCGTTACAGTCACCGCCGGATGGCAGGTCGCGCTGTTTGTCATCCTCCTTCCTGCGATCATCGGGATGACGCTGCTGTCATTCCTGTTCGATTACCTCGTCCACGCGCCTTACACCGGCGAGGGCCGCTTCGGCGCGACCCGCGCTTTCATCCTGCCGCGCCGCTGGCACCGTATCGGGTCGGCGCTGTGGATGCAGCAGAATTACCATCTGGCGCATCATCTCTATCCGTGGATCCCGTTCTACCGCTACCGGCAGGTGCTCGAAGCGGCAGAACCTCTGGTCGAAAGGCGCGGCGGAGCGATTATTCGGCTATAGCGCCGTGATGCGCGACATTTATCATCCGCCGGTCAAACGCTCGGTCGAGATTGCCGGACACAAGACATCCATCAGCCTCGAACCGCTGTTCTGGGACATGCTTCAAGATGCTGCTGCGGAAGCACGGCTGCCGCTCAACGCGCTGGTCGCGCGTATCGATGCCGAACGGATCGAGGCCGAGCGTCCGCCCGGCCTCGCAACTGCCATCAGGTTGTGGCTGGCCGCCGAACTAGCGGCAGCCGAAGCGCCTCAGTAATTGGCAGGCGGATCGCTGGCCGGGGTTGCCTCGTCGCTTTCTTCGTCGACCTGGTCCCACGTGTCCTTCATGGGCGGATCGCGCATGGCGTCCGGTCCGGCATCGCGGACCTGCGCAAAGTTCTCGCCGCCCGCCTGGTTATCGGCAAACGCCTCGTTCCGTTGGCGGTTCTGGCTGTCGTAATAGCGGTACCCGGCGTAGCCGAGGGCACCTAGTACTGCGAGCTTGATAAGCATGGTTGAAGTCCTTTCACCGCCTCAACGCATGAAAGCAGACAAAGGTTCGCGCGGCGCTCGAACAGGCGGTTGACCACGCCCGCCGCGCTCTGCACTAAACGCGCATGACCACTCGCAAACCCATTCGCAAGGCCGTGTTCCCCGTGGCGGGGCTCGGCACACGTTTCCTGCCCGCGACCAAGGCCATTCCGAAAGAATTGCTGCCCATCGTCGATCGCCCGCTAATCCAGTATGCGGTGGACGAAGCGCGCGAGGCGGGGATCGAGCAGATGATCTTCGTGACCGGGCGCGGGAAGACGGCCATCGTCGAACATTTCGATGTGGCATACGAGCTGGAAACCACGATGGGGGAGCGCGGCAAGGACCTCTCCGTTCTCGACTCCAGCCGGTTCACGCCGGGCGACATCATCACCGTGCGCCAGCAAGTGCCGATGGGGCTCGGCCACGCGATCTGGTGCGCCCGTGCCATCGTGGGCGACGAGCCTTTCGCCATCCTCCTGCCGGACGAGATAATGGTGGGTGAACCGGGCTGCATGGCGCAGATGGTGAAGGCCTATGAAGAGGTCGGCGGCAATCTTATATCTGTGCTGGAAGTGCCGCGCGACGACGTATCGAGCTATGGCGTTATCGACCCCGGCGAAAGCAAGGGCGCGCTGACCGAAGTGAAGGGCCTGGTCGAGAAGCCGCCGGTGGATGAGGCGCCGTCGAACAAGATCATTTCCGGGCGCTACATTCTCCAGCCCGAAGTCATGCGGACGCTGGAGAACCAGGGCAAAGGCGCGGGGGGCGAGATCCAGCTGACCGACGCCATGGCGCGCATGATCGGCAACCAGCCTTTCCACGCCGTGACCTTCGAAGGCCGCCGCTTCGACTGCGGCAGCAAGACAGGCTTTGTCGAAGCGACGCTGGCCCTCGCGCTGGAGCGTGAGGACATGGGCGACGAAGTCCGCGCGATCGCGCAGCGCCTGCTCGCGCAATAACGCATGCGATAGCGCGCAAAAGAAAAAGGCGGGCCGCGAAGCCCGCCTTTGTCTCTATCCGTCCAAGGATGAACTCTTATTCTTCGGGGCCACCGCCACGGCCAAGGCGCTCGCCATTGGCAGCTTCGGCTTCGAGGTCCGCAAGCATGTATGGAATGGGGTTTACCGGCTCTCCGGCAACGCGCACTTCATAGTGCAGGTGCGGGCCAGTGGAGCGGCCGGTCGAGCCGACATAGCCGATCAGATCGCCCTTGCGGACCTGGTCGCCGGCGCGAACCGTATAGCGCGAGAGGTGCGCGTAACGGGTCTCGAGATCGCCCATATGGCCGATCTGCACATAGTTTCCATAGGAGCCGAAATAGCGGGCCGATTCGACGACGCCGTCAGCCGTTGCGTAAACAGGCGTCCCGGTCGGCGCGGCAAGGTCGACACCATTGTGGGCGCGGCGCTGGCGCAGGACCGGGTGGTTGCGCATGCCATAGGCGCTCGACATGCGATATTCGTTCACCGGCATGCGAGACGGCACGGAATAGGCGGTGCGCGGTGCAGCGGTGATATCGCCGGTCGCGGTAACACGGGCGCCCTGTTCCAGGCTTTCCCAGCTGGCGAACAGTTCGTTGAACTCTTCTGCATCGGCGTTTGCCGCGTCGGCAGGTGCTTCAGCGACGGCCGTCAGGTCGATAACGCCATCGGCAATTTCGGTTTCATCGGCCAGTGCGGGCGAGGCGATGGCCATCGAACCCACGGCAATAAAGCTGGCGAATTTGAGTAGCATGCGATCCCTCTTTGCTCTCTTCAGGCGCGCCGGAACGCGCCATCGTCAGTTGAACTCGGCGACACGATCCGTCGCTTCGTCGTATATTTTTGAGGGAGGCCGGAACCACCCCTCCGCGTCTTGATTGTGAGGTATGCGGGCAAATCTTAACTAAGCAACACCGGCGTAGAATTCGCGCGGCAAACCGGCTGCAAGACGCGCTGAGTCGTTGAATGGTGGCTTCAGGCTCCCGCGAAAATGGCGTTTCACCAGCATTTTCCAATGTTTTTCGGGAACTTTTCCGTTTGCACGGCAAAGTGCGTCGAAATGGCTTGATCCCGCCGAAACGTGGCGGATTTCATCGTCAAGGATTCGTTCGAGGATTGCCGCACCGCGCGAATCGCCCTGCGCGCGCACCCGTTCCAGCGTGGCAGGCGTTACATCCAGCCCGCGCGCTTCCAGCACCATCGGCACCACGGCAAGGCGTGCGCCGGCATCGTGTGCGGTCTCCTGCGCAGCCTGCCACAGCCCGCCATGCACGGGCAGGTCGCCATAAGTGGCCCCCAACGTGGCAAGGTGCCGCTCGATCAATGCGAAATGCATCGCTTCGTCCGCGGCGACGGCGAGGAAGTCGGCGATAAAGTCGGGGCCCATTTGTCCACCGAAACGTCCGACGATATCGAGCGCGAGATCGATGGCGACGAATTCGATATGGGCGAGACTGTGCCACAGCGCGATGCGGTTGCGCTCTGACCCGCCTCTGCCGCGTTTGGGCATCTGGCCTGGCGGGCGAACGTCGAGATTGCCCGGCCAGGCGGGATGGTCGGGCATGGTCACGTCGAACACAGGTGTGAGCCGGCCGAGGCGATAATCGCGCACAAGCCGGCGGGTCTTCATCACCTTGGCGCGTTTGTCACCGATCAGCAGCGCATCGCGGATGGCCTGAGAAAGGGTCATGGAGTGAATGCGACCTAGAGGCTGCGGGCTGCTTCCAGCACCTCTTCCACGTGGCCTTTCACTTTTACCTTGCGCCAGACGCGCGCGATGCGGCCTTCGGCATCGACCAGATAGGTCGTGCGCTCCATGCCCATGAAGGTCTTGCCGTACATTTTTTTCTCGACCCAGATGCCGAGTGCATCGGCAATGCCGTCCTTCTCCGGATCGGAGGCGAGCGGGTTGGCGAGATCGTGCTTGGCGATGAATTTCTCGTGCCGCGCATAAGGATCTTTCGAGACGCCCAGCAACGCGGTGTCCGCCGCTTCGAAGTCGGCCCTGGAATGCGTGAACTCGATATTTTCCGTGGTGCAGCCCGGCGTCATGTCTTTCGGGTAGAAGAACATCACCAGCTTGCGCCCGCGAAAGTCTGACGGCTTGATGGTGGCGCCATCGGCACCTTCCATCGCCGTGTCGGGCATCATGTCTCCGGTATCCGGCCGGCTGTCGCTCATCTCTCGATCTCCAGTGTTTCGCCGAAATGCTCGGCCCATTGCGCAGCGATGCTTTGCCTTGCCTCACGCAGCCGATGCAACAGGGCCAGGTAACTTTCCTCGCCGCATGCCTTCGCCAGCACATTGGCGGTCGCGGGCACCGGCTCTGCGCCGTCGGGCGCGAACAGGCGATTGGCGACTAGGTAGCGCGTCAGGGTGAGGTGGTTTGCGGCATGGCCTCCTGGCAGCAGGTCGGCATCGGCCAACGCGGCAATGGCCTTTTCCAGTGCAGGCTCTAGCCCAACGCCCTCGCGCAATTGCAAATAGTGGATCAGGAACTCGCTATCGACGAGTCCGCCGCGCATCAGCTTCACATCGAGCGGACCGGCTGGCGGCTTGGCGGCAAGAATGTCGGCGCGCATGGCCAGCACTTCGCGGCGCAGCTTGGCCGCATCGCGCTTTTGGCAGAGCGTATCGCGCACCAGCGCGGCGAGGCGCTCTTTCGCCAAGGGCGAGCCATAAATCGGCCGCGCGCGGGCGAGCGCCATGTGCTCCCATGTCCAGGCCGATTTGCGCTGGTACTTGGCAAAGGCATCGAAGCTGACGGCGAGCGGGCCCTGCTTTCCCTGCGGTCGCAGCCGCGTATCGACATCGTAGAGCGCGCCTTCTGCCGTGGGCACGGAAAGCGCTGCGGACACCCGCGCAGCAAGGCGGTTGTAATAGAGCGAGGTCGAGAGCGGGCGCGGCCCGTCGGACTCGCCGCCAATCTCGCCGGTGAAGAGAAACACGATGTCGAGGTCGGAGGCATGGGTCAGCGCGCCGCCGCCCAGCCGCCCGAGCCCGAGGATCACCAGTTCGCTATCGGCGATTTCTCCATGGGTGGCGCGAAATTCGGCGATGGCGGCATCCGCGCCGGTTTGCACGGCGGCCTCGGCGACGCGGCATAGCCCCTCGGCGATGGCGAGCGGATCATGCGCACATTCCACCATCTGCGCGCCGAGAGCGAAGCGTTCCTCCCCCACAACCTGCCGCAACCGGTCGAGCCGCGCTTCATAACCGCTGTCCTCGCTTGCTTTTATGCGCGCGGCCAATTCGTCGACGCTTCCCGGCAGTGCCAGCGCGCCCGGGTCGATCATCGCGTCGAGCAGCTCGGGCCGCTGCGCCAACGCGTCGGCGAGCGGGCGGGCCAATGTAAGGATGCGCAGTACACGCTCGAGCAGGCCGGGGCGCTGTTCGAACAGGCGGAACAGGTTGATGGCGCTCGGCAAGCGGGTGAGCAGTGTCTCCCACCGGGCGAGCGCGTGATAGGGATCGGGGGCCGCGGCCAGCGCTTCGAGCAGGTCGTCCTGCATGGCATCGAACGCCTTGTTCGCTTCGCTCGATCTCAGCGCGCGCAGATGGGCGCGCCAATTGTCCACTCGCGCCTCGAAACGGTCGCGAAAGGCATCGGGCACGCTGCCCGTGCTGCGCGTTTCCTCCGCATCCTCGCCCAGCAGATCGTCATAGCGCCGCGCCACTTCGCCGGTGATGCTGGACAGCTCGGCAATCAGCGCCGCGCCATTCGCCATCCCGGCGAGCCGCGCGACATTGTCGATGCTCTCGGGCCGATCGGGGACGCTGTGCGTCTGCCGGTCGTCGACCATTTGCAGGCGGTGCTCGATAACGCGCAGCCTGTCATAACTTTCCCCCAGCACGCGGGCATCCTCGGCCTGGATGATGTCGGCAGCGGCCAGCGCATCGAGGGCGGCGCGCGTGCCGCGCTGGCGCAAGGTTGGATCGCGACCGCCATAGATGAGCTGGTGCGTCTGGGCGAAGAATTCGATCTCGCGAATGCCGCCGCGCCCCTTCTTGATGTCGAAGCCCGGTCCCACCTCGCGCGGCCCCTTATAGGCTTGCCGGATGCGCGCGGTAAGTCGCCGCACCTCCTCGATGGCGGTGAAATCGAGGCTGCGCCGCCACACGAAGGGGCGGATATCGTCGAGGAAGTCTTCGCCCGCTGCGATGTCGCCCGCAGCAGCGCGCGCGCGGATGAAAGCGGCCCGTTCCCATGTTAATGCAGAAGATTCGTAGTGGCTGATGGCGGCGTTGAAGCTTACGGCCAGCGGCGTGACTTCGCTCGCCGGACGCAGCCGCAGGTCCACCCGCAGCACATAGCCTTCCGCCGTCATCTCGCCCAGCAATTGCACCAAATGCCGCGCATAGCGTTGCGCCGCCTCGCCCGGTTCATCCCGCTCGCGCCGTGCCAGCCGCTCCGGATCGAAGAGCAGGATCGGATCGATGTCGGAGGAATAATTGAGCTCGTCCGCGCCCTGCTTTCCGAGCGCCAGCGCCGAAAAGCCGTCGGTGTCCGCGCCGTCTACGCGGCGCTGCACCACAGCCTGCATCGCGCGGTCCAGCGCATCGTCCGCAAAAGTGGAAAGCTCGCGCATGACACGGGTCACATCGAACCTGCCGGCAAGGTCGCCAACGCCCAGCACCAAGGCCAGCGAAAGGCGCTCCCGGCGGAGCGCGACGCCGGTGTCGCTCTCGCCTTCGCCTGCCGCTCGCGCTGCGGCCAGCGCATCTTCTCCCCGGCCTTCCGCCAGCATTCCGGCCAGCTCCGGCCGTCGCTCCAACGCTCGGCGCAGGAAGGGGGAGTGGGCGCGGGCGCGCTCCAATGCGGATTGCCAATCGGGATCCATCGCCGCCGCTCCTGCCCGCATCGCATCTTGCCCGCAAGCCTCGCGGGTGCCACACATGGCGCGCTTTTTCTGGAGAGAGCGTTTCATGTTGCGTTTCACCACCTTGCTCGCCGGCCCCGTGGCCGCCCTTGCCCTCACCGCCTGCGCCGAAACCACGGCGCAGCAGCCCGCCGCAGTCGAAATTTCCGAAGCGCGCATGCAGGAGATGGTCCGCACGCTGTCCTCCGACGAATTCGAAGGCCGACTGCCGGGCACGCCGGGCGGGGAGCGGACCGTCGCCTACCTTATCGAGCAATTCGAGGCTGCCGGACTGCAACCGGGCAATAATGGCGCGTGGACGCAGGAAGTGCCGCTGGTGGAGATCACCGGCAGCGATTTCGCGCCGCTCACCGTGGGCGATGAAGAATTCACTTATGGCGAGGACTGGGTCGGCGTCAGCTATCGCCAGACTGCGGAAACCTCGCTGGAGAATAGCGAGATCGTATTCGTCGGTTATGGGATCAACGCGCCGGAACGCGGCTGGAACGACTATGAAGGCGTGGACATGACCGGCAAGACCGCGCTGATCCTCGTCAACGATCCAGATTTCAATGAGGAAGGCCTGGAAGGCACATTCGATGGCCGCGCCATGACCTATTATGGCCGCTGGACCTACAAATACGAGGAAGCCGCGCGACAGGGCGCAGCAGCGGCCATCATCGTACATGAGGATTTCGCCGCCAGCTATGGCTGGAACGTCGTCGAGGGCAGCTGGTCGGGCGCACAAAGCTATGCCGATACGGGCGGGGACGGCAGCGACCAGACGCTGATGAATGGCTGGGTATCTAACGAGACCGCCCGAGCGATTTTCTATGCGGCCGACATGGATTTCGACGAAATGGCGATGGCTGCCAGCTTGCCCGACTTCGAAGCTGTGTCCCTCGGGGTGGAAGCTTCCACAAGCTTCAACAACACGTTCCGCCGCTATACCTCCAACAATGTGATCGGCATCTTGCGCGGCACGACGGCGCCGAACGAATATATCATCCACACCGCGCATTGGGACCATCTGGGCATCTGCGCCCCGGATGAGGAAGACAGCATCTGCAACGGCGCAATCGACAATGCGACCGGCACGGCGGCGCTGGCCGCTCTTGCCGAAGCGCATGTCGCTGCCGGCCCGCCGGAACGCAGCCTGGTGTTCCTTGCCGTGACTGCAGAAGAGCAGGGCTTGCTGGGCGCGGAATATTACGCCGCCAACCCCGTTTTCCCGCACGCCAATACGGTTGCGGGCATCAATATGGATGGCATCGCCGTGCGCGGGCAATCCCGCGATGTCGTGGCGCGCGGCGCGGGCAAGAGCGAGCTGGACGCCTTTCTAGAGGATGCGCTGGCAGAGCAAGGCCGCACGCTATCGGCGGATCCCGCCCCGCAGGCAGGCTATTACTACCGGTCCGACCACTTCCCCTTCGTGAAGCGCGGCGTGCCGATGTATTACGTGAAATCCGGCCTCGACCTCGTCGAAGGCGGCGTGGAAGCGGGCGAGGCGGCGGAAGCAGCCTACCGCGAAAACGCCTATCACGCGCCGGGCGATGAATATGACGAGAGCTGGGACTGGTCCGGCATCATGCAGGATCTCGACCTGTATTACAGCTTGGCGCGAATGCTCGGCAATTCGGGCGACTGGCCAGCGTGGAATGCAGGCGACGAGTTCGAGGCCGCGCGGCAGCAAAGCTGCAACGCCTCGCGCAGCGGCTGCTGAGCATCATGCCCGGCATTCGCATGCCCGCCGAATGGGCGCAGCAGGACTGGATCTGGATCGGCTTTCCCGCCCATGCCGACTTGTGGGAAGAGAACCTCGTCCCCGCGCAGGAGCAGATGGCGGCGTTCGCCAATGCGGTTGCGGAAACCGGCCAGCAGGTGCGGCTGGTGGTGCGCGACGCCGCGGCGGAAGCGCGCGCACGGCGATTGGTGAGCAGCAGCGTTGTGATGGAGCGCCACCCCTATGGCGATATCTGGCTGCGCGACACCGGACCGATCACTGTGTTGGACGGTGATGGCGAACGGCGCGCGCAGGGCTTCGGTTTCAATGGTTGGGGCGGCAAGTTCATCATGGAAGGCGATCAGGAAACGGGCGCGTCGCTCGCTGAAGCAGCTGACCTGCCTTATTCACGCGCGGACTGGATTCTCGAAGGCGGTGCGATCGAAACCGATGGCACCGGCCTCGTCGTGACGACAGAGCAATGCCTGCTGAACCCGAACCGCAATCCCTCACTCAGCCGCGAGGATATCTGGGCGAACCTCCAGCGCGATCTCGGTTTCGAGCGCGTATTGTGGCTGGGTGACGGCCTCGCGGGCGATCATACGGATGGCCATGTCGATAATCTCGCGCGCATGGTCGCCGAGAACGCCATCGCTATCCCGCGTGCCTCAACGCCGGACGATCCCAACCGCACGGTGTATGACGATGCCCGCGCCCGCGCGCAGGACTTCGGGCTGACGGTGCATGACATCCCCTCACCCGGCTGGATGGGTGAAGGCGATGAGGCGGAGCCCGCCAGTTACATGAACTTCGCCATATGCAATGATGTGGTGGTCGTGCCCACATACGGCTCGGCGCATGACGATGACGCCGTGGCGGCCATCGGCGATCTTTTCCCGGGCCGAGTAGCCGTGGGCTTGCGCGCCGATGCCGTGCTGACGGGTGGCGGCAGTTTCCACTGCGCCAGCTGCCACGTTCCGGCGAAACCCTCTTAACTTTTCGTTAGGGATTGGCCCCGATAATGGCCTCATGGCCAAAGCCGTCGCCTTTACCCGCAAGACCATCGCATTGCCTTTCGAGAGCGCGCGCGGCGTTATAGTTGCGGGCTGCGCAATCGCGCTGATCGCGGCGGGCCCGGCCATCCCCTTCATGTAACCTTCCCTGCATGAAAAGCGGAAATGGTCCTTAACATTCAGGGGCATTTCCGTTTGCGAAGGCTCGTTCTAGCTCACCAGCTTCCACAGCGCGCCCAGCGTCGCGCCGCCCAGCACCATCGCTGTGGCGACTTGCCACTGCGTCGTGGTGACACGGCCGAAAGCGCGGTGACCGAACCAGTCGCCCAGCAGCACGGCGGGAAACAGCGCCAGCGCCAGTAGCGCCTCCTCGCGGCCACCGATGCCGAGCGCTATGAACAGCGCGGCCGATAGCGGGGTCACCATCAGAAAGATCGCCATCATGCTGGCACGCGCGGCTTTCGGCTCCAGCCGCCCGCGCAGGTAGAATGGCGCCATGCCCGGCCCGGGCATTCCGGCAAATCCGCCAAAGAACCCTGTAAAGAAGCCCGACAGCGCCATGGCGGGCTTTCGCGCCAGCGTCACCTTGCCAAGCGGCACCACGACCAGCACGAATGCGCCAAGCGAGACCATGGCGATCAGGACTCGCGCCCATTCGGGCGGGAGCGCAACCAGCGCCCACAGGCCCAGCGGCATGCAGGCGAGCGCGACAAGCGTGATCGGGATGGCGGATCGGTCCGCATCGCGGCGGATGCGACCGATATCGGTGAGGCCAATAAGAAATAGCGAGATGATACCGACCAGCACGGCAGCGCTCGGTGCGATGGCCAGCTGGAGTACGGGAACCAGCACGACCGACAGCCCGAACCCCGCCAGCCCGCGCACGAAGCCGGCAGCAATGGCAGCCCCGATTGCAGTGAGGATGATGTCGGCGGAAAACCCGAGCATCGGCCTGTCGCTATAGCTTCAGCAGCGCGGCCAGCGCCGCCGCGCCCAGCACCACGCCGACGAAGCCGCGCCAGACCGGATCGCTCACCTTGCCGAAGACCAGCGAGCCCAGCCAATTGCCCAGCGCCATCACGGGAAAGAGCAGCAGGCCGAAAACCACCATATGCCATTGCAGCAGGCCCGTCACCGCGCCGGAGGTCAGGCTGGCGAGCGCCGATACGCCGAACACGCCGATCATGCTCGCTTTCGCCGTTACGCGCGCCATGTCCTGCCGCACGTAATATGGCACGACGGAAATGCCCGGCATGGCGGCGAACCCCGTCATCAGGCCTGCAACAAGACCCGTGGCGCCAGTCGTCACGCGCCCCGGCCGGAAGGCGGTGCTGCGCCTTGGCAGGATGACGATCAGAAATGCGGCGAGCGCGGCCAGCGCGATCAGCACGCGGGCAAGCGCAGGCGGCGTGGCCGCAAGCAGCATCAGGCCCGGCAGCGTCGTCAGCACCAGCGCCGCCATGATCCAGTAGGCGGACCTGTCTGCCTCGCGCAGCACGTAGCGCACCTCGCTCAGTGCCAGCATGAAGGCAAGGATGTTGACCACCAGCACCGCTTCCACCGGGGCCAGCGCCAGCGCGATGATCGGCGTCAGCAGGAAACCGAAACCGAAGCCCGTCAGCCCGCGCACGAAAGACGCGCCCAGCGTCGCGGCGACCGCGACCCCGATCTGCGCAGTCGTGAAGTCGGCGGGCAGTTCCAAGCCGGTCAGCTTTCGCGCAGGTCCGGCGGCGTGGCTTCGGCGCGGATCAGCGCGACGGCTTCATCGGCGGAGAGGAACTGCTGCTGCTTCTCGCCCAGCGTGCGCATGGCGACGGTGCCTTCCTCCGCTTCGCGCTTGCCGATCACGAGGATATGCGGAACCTTGGCCAGCGAGTGCTCGCGCACCTTGTAATTGATGCTTTCGTTACGGAAATCGCTGTCCACCCGCACGCCCGCCGCTTCCAGCTTGGCGATTACCTGTTTCGCGTAATCGTCCGCATCGGAAACGATGGTCGCCACTACGACCTGCGTCGGCGCAAGCCACACGGGCAAGCGGCCGGCAAAATGCTCGATCAGGATGCCGATGAAGCGTTCGTAACTGCCGAAGATCGCGCGATGCAGCATGACGGGGCGGTGCTTCTCGCCATCCTCGCCGACATAATTCGCATCGAGGCGATCGGGCAGCACGCGGTCGCCCTGAATCGTGCCGACTTGCCAGGTGCGACCAATGGCATCGGTGAGGTGCCATTCGAGCTTCGGCGCGTAGAACGCGCCTTCTCCCGGCAATTCCTCCCAGCCATAGTCGTCATTGTCCATGCCCGCTTCGGCCACGGCATCGCGGAGTTCCTGCTCGGCCTTGTCCCAATCGGCGTCGCTGCCGAAGCGCTTCTCCGGCCGGAGCGCCAGCTTCACGTGATACGAGAAGCCGAAATCCTTATAGACGCTGTCGGCCAGCTTGCAGAAGGCGCGCACTTCCTCGACCACCTGATCCTCGGTGCAGAAGATGTGGGCGTCGTCCTGCGTGAACTGGCGCACGCGCATCAGGCCATGCAGCGCGCCATGCGGCTCGTTGCGGTGGCAGCAGCCCATTTCGCCCAGCCGGATGGGAAGGTCTCGGTAGGATGTGATGCCCTGCTTGAAGACGAGCACATGCGCCGGACAATTCATCGGCTTCATCGCCAGCCAGCCGGCATCCTCGGCCACCTTGGGCGCGGCTGGCCCTTCGCCCAACCCGTCCACCTCAGGCACGATATCGGGCACGGCGAACATGTTCTCGGCATATTTGCCCCAGTGGCCGGACTGCTCCCACTGGCGGATGTCCATCAATTGCGGCGTCTTGATCTCGCGGTAGCCCGCGACATCCATCTTGCGCCGCATATAGGCTTCGAGCTCGCGCCAGATGCGATAGCCCTTGGGGTGCCAGAAGACAGAGCCGTGCGCTTCTTCCTGCAGGTGGAACAGGTCCATCTCGCGGCCCAGCTTGCGGTGGTCGCGCTTGGCGGCTTCCTCAAGATTGTGAAGGTGCTGCTTCAGCTGCTTCTTGTTGAGCCAGCCCGTGCCGTAAATGCGTGTGAGCTGTGCATTGCGCTGGTCGCCGCGCCAGTATGCACCGGCCACGCGCATCAGCCTGAAAGCCTGCGGATCGAGCTTGCCGGTCGACGCAAGGTGCGGGCCGCGGCACATATCCAGCCAGTCTTCGCCTGATCGGTAAACCGTCAGCTCCTCGCCTTCGGGCAATTCCTTCGCCCATTCGGCCTTGAAACGCTCGCCATCTTTTTCCCACTTCTCGATCAGCTGCTGCCGGGTCCACACCTCGCGGGTCAGCGGCTTGTCGGCAGCGATAATCTCGCGCATCTTTTCCTCGATGGCGGGCAGGTCTTCGGAGCTGAAGGGCTCGCGGCTTTCGGGCGCCATGACATCGTAATAGAAGCCGTCGTCCGTCGCCGGGCCGAAAGTGATCTGCGTACCCGGATACAGCGCCTGCACCGCTTCGGCGAGGACGTGAGCATAATCGTGGCGCACCAGTTCCAGAGCTTCGGCTTCGTCGCGCGATGTGATCAGGGCCAGCTCGCTATCGCCGTCGAACGGCCTGTTGAGATCGCGCACCTCGCCGTTTACCCGCGCGGCAAGCGCCGCCTTGGCAAGGCCTGGGCCGATGGCAGCAGCGACATCGGCAGGCGTGGAGCCTGCCTCCATCTCGCGCGTGGAGCCATCGGGCAGGTTGATCTTCAAAAGTTCGGTCATTGCACCATCGCTTTGTTCGTGTCGCATCGCGCCATGGCACAAGCCTGCGCGCGCTTGAAGAGCGGCGTGACAATCTGCCGGGATCGAAGGTGGAACGCCGCGCCACCCTCACCCGGGTGGCGACGATCGTGCGTCAGCCCACGACCGACCGCCCCCGGTTTTCCGAGGTGGTAGTGAACGTGGTGGTAGTCACACGGTTGGCCATGCGCGGCAGATAGGCGGCAGGCGTGGTTTTGTCCAACACCCTCTTGGCTTGACGGGGCATGCGCGGCATGGGTGCGGCATGACAGATACACTCGAAGTGAGCGGGCAAAGCATCGCCTACCGCCACAATCCCGGCACCGGCGCGGAGACAGGCCCGGCCATCGTCTTCCTGCCCGGCTATATGTCCGACATGGCCGGCGGCAAGGCGACCGCGACCTTCGACTGGTGCACGGCGCGGGGGCGCGAGTGCCTGCTGCTCGATTATTCCGGCTGCGGAATGAGTAGCGGCGACTTTGCCGATGGCACGCTGTCTGGCTGGCGCGACGAAGTGCTGGCGGTGATCGACACCAAAGTGGCGTCCGACAGGGTCATCATCGCAGGCTCATCCATGGGCGGGTGGCTGATGCTGATGGTGGGCCGCGAGCTAGGCGGTCGCCTGCATGCGCTGGTGGGCATCGCCGCAGCGCCCGACTTCACCGATTGGGGTTTCGACGAGACGCAGAAGGCGCAGCTGCGTGCTGGCGAGACGATCTTCGAGGATAGCGATTATGGCTACGATCCCATGCCGACCCATGCCCGCTTCTGGCACGACGGCGAAGCAAATCGCCAGCTGACCGCCATCATCCCCATTACGTGTCCGGTGCGCCTGCTGCATGGGCAGGAAGACCGCGATGTGCCGAGCGAAACCTCGCTCCGCCTCGCCGCAGCGCTTGCCAGCGAGGATGTGCAGGTCACGCTAGTAAAAGGCGGCGATCATCGCCTCTCGCGCGACACCGACATCGCCTTGCTGCTGCAAACCTACGCCACGCTTTGATCCGGCGATACGCTGAACGCCGATCTAGTTTCTCCTGAAACATTTCACTCGCATCTGCATAACAGCCCGATTAAGGCGCGCGGGAACTTGTCGACCCTGCTATCGCTGGAGTCGGAAGGGGCACCGGGAGGAGCATCTCCCGTGCCGGCTGAGAGGAGACAGTCGAGCATGGCAGCCAAGGGCAAAGCGTCCGCCGCATTCACGGATTTGAGCCAGCAGGAGCGCGCGTTCGCCAAGGTGCTGGGCGACCGTATCAGCAATTCCCTGCTGCCGGGCGAGACACCATTGGAAGGCGAAAAGCTGGATAATGCCACGGCTTTCACGGTCGAGGCTGCGCGCCAGCGTGAGGACGGAAAGCCCGCTATCCTCGTGCGCTCCGCCACCGATGGCCACCGGTTCATGCGGATCGCCATCATCAATAAGGACATGCCTTTCCTCGTCGATTCCATCGGCGCGACCATGGCGGCACATGGTCTGTCGATCGATGTGCTGGCCCACCCCATCCTGCCCGTGCGGAGGGAAGGCGGCGCACTGAAAGACCTGCCAAAGGGCGACGGCACCGGCGAGAAGAAGGAAAGCTGGGTCTATCTCGAAACCGCGCGCATCGATGCGAAGGAACGCCGCGCGCTGGAAAAGGATCTGGCAGAAGCGATCCTCGATGTGCGCGCGGCGGTGGTCGACTGGCCGCAAATGCGCGAGATGATGCAGGACGATGCCGACCGGCAGAGCGATGCCGAAGGCGCGGCCCTGCTGCGCTGGCTGGCGGGCGGCATGCTGACGCAGCTGGGCCATCTTACCCGCACCCGCGACGGCAAGCAGAGCGACATACTGGGCATTTGTCGCCGCTCCACGCCCGAACTGATGGCAGACGAAGCCTGCGAGCGCGCCTTTGCCTGGTTCGATGGAGAGCTGGAGCGCCAGCAGGGCAAACCCGGTCGCGTGCCGCTGATCGTAAAAGCCAACAAGCTTTCCAAAGTGCATCGCCGCGTGCCGCTGGACCTGTTCATCGTCCCGATCATCGAGAAAGGCCGCGTCGAAGCGCTCAGCATCCATGCTGGTATCTGGACAAGCGCCGCGCTGGTGTCTCCGCCCGATACTGTGCCGGTATTGCGCCAGCAATTGCAGACGATCATGGACCGCCTCGATTTCGAGCCCGGCAGCCACGATTACAAGGCGCTGGTCCACGCGCTGACCGCGTTGCCGCACGATCTTATCATCAGCTTTTCCGACGATGACATCACCCGCGTGGCCACGGCGATGATGGGCCTTGCCGACCGGCCGCGCCCTCGCGCTACGCTCGTCACCGCGCCGCTCGGACGCCACGTGTTCGGCTTCGTATGGCTGCCGCGCGACATGCTGTCGACCTCGGCGCGCCTACAGGTGCAGGGACTGCTCGAACAGTCCACCGATGCCGAAACGCTCGACTGGAGCCTCATGGTCGAAGGCGGCAATCTGGCCTTGCTGCGCTATGTGCTGGATTATCGCGGCAAGAGCGCAGGGCCCGATGGCGAAGCGATCGACCAGGCGCTGAACGACATGCTGCGCGGCTGGACCGACGCGGTGGAGGATGCGCTTGCCGATACGGACGATGCCTCGCGCGCCGCCGCCCTTGCATTGCGCTACGCCGACAGTTTCCCCGCCTTCTACCGCGCGAGCTATGGCGCTGCGGAAGCCGCCACCGACATCCATCGGATGCGCCAGCTGGCCGCCCATGCAGAGGATGCAGGCCAGGGGCGCGACACGCGCCTCTATCGCGCGCCAGGTGACGATGAGGGTCAGCTGCGCCTGAAAGTCTACCAGCATCATGGCGCGCTTCCGCTGTCAGACGCTGTGCCAGCGCTCGAAAATTTCGGCTTCCGCGTGATGTCCGAAGTGCCCACGCGCCTCGAAGGCGAAGATGCGGGCACGATCCACGATTTCACGCTTGGCCTGCCGCCGGGCGTCGAACCGGCAGAGGTGCTGAAACGCGCGAGCGACATCGAGGCGGCCATCACCAATGTGCTGAACGAAGGCAGCGAGGACGATGTCTTCAACCGCCTCGTCGTAACATCGGGACTGGTGGCGCAGGAAACGGACTGGCTGCGCGCCTTTTACCGCTATGCCCGCCAGTCCAATACGGCTTTCACCATCTACACGGTGGTCGATGCGCTGGCAGGCGCGCCCAAGGTTACGCGCGGCCTGATCGACCTGTTCACCGCGCTGCACGATCCTTCCGCCAAGGGTGATCGCGTCGCTGCGGCGGACGAGATCAACGCCGCGATCAAAGCCGGCCTTGCCGAAGTCACTGCCATCAATGACGATCGCATATTGCGGCTGTACTGGCACACCGTCCGGGCCATCCTGCGCACCAATGCCTTCGCTCCGGCGGCATCCGAAGCGCTGGCGTTCAAGCTCGATTCCAACCTTGTGCCGGGCCTGCCCAAGCCCGTGCCGTGGCGCGAGATCTTCGTCTATTCTCGCCGCGTCGAAGGCGTTCACCTGCGTGCCGGGCCAGTGGCGCGCGGCGGCCTACGCTGGTCAGACCGGCGCGACGATTTCCGCACCGAGATCCTCGGCCTGATGAAGGCGCAAAAGGTGAAGAACGCCGTGATTGTGCCGACCGGCGCAAAAGGCGGCTTCTATCCCAAGCGCCTGCCCAACCCCGCGATCGACCGCGATGCGTGGTTCACCGAGGGTAAGGAAAGCTACAAGCTCTTCATCCGCACGCTGCTTTCCATCACCGACAATATCGTGGACGAGAAAGTGGTGCATCCCGAAAGCGTCGTGATCCACGATGGCGAAGACCCGTATTTCGTGGTCGCTGCCGACAAGGGCACGGCCACATTCTCCGACACCGCCAATGCCATCGCAATGGAACGCGAATTCTGGCTGGGCGATGCCTTCGCCAGCGGCGGCTCCAACGGCTACGACCACAAGGCCATGGGCATCACCGCGCGCGGCGGCTGGGTATGCGTGCAGCGCCATTTCCTCGAAATGGGCGTCGATATCCAGACAGATCCGGTGCGCGTGGCCGGCTGCGGCGACATGTCGGGCGACGTGTTCGGCAACGGCATGCTCTTGTCCAAGTCGATTAAGTTGGTGGCCGCTTTCGACCACCGGCACATCTTTATCGATCCCGACCCCGATCCCTCCGCCAGCTGGAAAGAGCGCAAGCGGCTGTTCGACATGGACCGGTCCAATTGGGGCGAATACGATAGCAAGGTGATGAGCAAGGGCGGCGGGATTTATCCGCGCACGCTCAAGCGCATCGAGCTGACAAAGACGGCGATGAAAGCGCTCGGCATCACCGACGCCGACTTGACCGATGGCGGTATCGATCCCGACGGCCTCATCAAGCTGATCATGAAAAGCCCTGTCGACCTCATCTGGTTCGGCGGCATCGGTACGTATGTGAAGAGCTCGGACGAGACGAATGCCGAAGTGGGCGACCCTGCCAATGACGGGCTTCGCGTCAATGCCGAAGACGTGCGCGCCAAGGTGATCGGCGAAGGTGCCAATCTCGGCGCAACGCAGGCAGGCCGCATCGAATTCGCGCTGCATGGCGGGCGGGTGAACACCGATTTCATCGACAATTCGGCAGGCGTGGACTGCTCGGATAACGAGGTGAATATCAAGATCGCGCTGACCGCCGCACGCCGCGCCGGTCGCCTGTCCGAAGAACGGCGCAACGCCATCCTGAAGGAGATGACCGAAGAGGTCGCCGCGCTGGTGCTGGAAGATAACCGCCTCCAGTCGCTCGCCCTCTCCATCGCGCAGCAGGGCGGCAGCCGTACGATCGGCGCGCATGCCCGGCTGATCGAAACGCTGGAAGAAATCGGCGGGCTCGACCGCGCGAATGAAGGACTTGGCGATGCAGTCGAACTGCAGCGCCGCGCAGCGGACGGCAAGGGCCTGACCCGGCCGGAGCTTGCGGTGCTGATGTGCTATTCCAAACTGGTGTTGCAGGACGCGGTCGAAGCCAGCCCGCTTGCCGATGACGATGCTGCCGATGCGCTGGTGCTGAACGACTTCCCGCAGCAGATGCAGGACCAGTTCAAGAACCAGCTCCTCACCCACCGCCTGCGCGAAGAGATTGTGGGCACGGTGGTCGCCAACACCGTCGTCAACCGGATGGGCATGCTGCATCCCTTCGAGCTGGCCGAAGAAGAAGGCGCAGGGCTGGAAGCCATCGGCAGCGGCTTCGTCGCCGCGACCGGCCTGCTCGGTATGGAAGACATCTGGGCCGCGCTCGACACGGCGAAGATGCCCGAAACCGCGCGCCTGATGCTGTTCGATCAGGCGGCGCTCGCCCTTCGCGGCCATATCGCAGACCTTTTGCGCGCAGGGGGCGGCCAGGTGTCGCCATCCGAACTTCGTAAGGAAATCGGCCCGATGGTGGGCGAGCTGGTAGACCAGGTCGACACGCTGATGGGCGATGAAGCGCGCAATCATGTCGATGCCATTGCAGCGAAAATGGTAAAAAAGGGCGCGCCGCAGAAACTGGCCGACAATGTCGCAAGGTTGTTCGCGGTGGACGGCGCCATCGGCCTCGCGCGCCTTTCGGCGGACACCGAGATAGCGCCCATCGAACTGGCGGGCGCGTTCATCGAATTGGGCGCACTGCTGGGCATCGACTGGGCGCAATCGCATGCCGCCATCATGTCGCCTGCCGACCCGTGGGAGCGGCTGCTGGTCGCAGGCCTCGCGCGCGATTTCCAGGCCATGCGGCTGGAATTCCTGCGTCGTCTGGCCCGTAAGCGTGGCAAGTCGGCCGGCGATCCGTCCGCGCTGCTGGGCGAGTGGGCCGATCGCAACCAGAAAGCCATCGCCCAATTCCGACGGATGGTGTCTCGCGCCAAGGCGGCAACGCCGGTCGCGCCTGCCATGTTGGCGCAGATCGCCAGCCAGGCGCGCAATCTGTTGCACGGCTGACTTGACGCGGGCACGCTTTGTGCCCCACCGCTGACGGCATGACCCGCTATGACGTAGTCATCGTCGGCACAGGGCATGGCGGCGCACAGGCTGCCATCGCCCTGCGCCAGAACGGCTTTACCGGCTCGATCCTGATGATCGGGCGCGACCGCAATCCGCCCTATGAGCGCCCGCCGCTTTCCAAGGAATTTCTCGCAGGCGAAAAGCCTTTCGAGCGCATCCTTATCCGGCCGGAACAGTTCTGGGCGGACAAGGAGATCGGCCTCGCACTGGGTGAAAGTGTGGCCAAGGTCGATCCGGAATTGCGCGAGGTGCACCTCTCGAGCGGCACGGTGATCGGCTATGACAGGCTGATCTGGTCGGGAGGCGGCGATGCGCGTCGCCTGTCATGCCCGGGCGGGCATCTGGACGGCGTGCATGCCGTTCGCGACCGCCGCGATGTCGATGCGCTGAAAGGCGACCTTGCCGCAGGCGCACAACGTTATGTCGTCGTCGGCGGTGGTTATATCGGGCTGGAAGCGGCAGCCGTGCTGCGCAAGCTGGGCCGCGACGTCACCGTCGTGGAAGCGACAGACCGCCTCCTTTCGCGCGTCGCGGGCGAAGACATGTCGCAATTCTTCCTCGAAGAACACCGGCGGCAGGGCGTGGATGTGCGCCTGTCATCGAAGGTCGCCCGCCTTGAAGGCGAAGCTCGCGTGACCGGCGTGACGCTGGAAGATGGCGAGACCATTGCCTGCGACTGCGTGGTTGTGGGCATCGGCATCGTGCCTGCCGTCGGCCCGTTAATCGCTGCTGGTGCCGCTGGCGCGAACGGGGTCGATGTGACCGACACCTGCCACACCAGCCTCGAGAAGGTCTATGCCATCGGCGACTGTGCAGCGCACGCCAATCCCTATGCGGGCGGAGAGGTCATCAGGCTGGAAAGCGTGCAGAATGCGCATGACATGGCCACCACCGTCGCCAAGGCGATCTGTGGCGAGCCGGAGCCCTACAAGGCGCTGCCCTGGTTCTGGTCCAATCAGTACGATTGCAAATTGCAGACGGCGGGAATCAGCCTGGGTCACGACACCGCCGTGCTGCGCGGCGATCCGGCGGAGCGCAGCTTTTCCGTTATCTACCTGCGCGACGGGCAGGTGATCGCCGTCGACGCGGTGAACCGCACCAAGGATTATGTGCAGGGCCGCAAGCTGGTGGAGCTGGAATGCAAGATCGAGCCCAATCGCCTTGCCGATGCGGAAACGGCGCTCAAGGAGATGATGTAAGGCGCGCGTGCGCCCAGTCGGCGGCTTCGGCCACGATAGCGTCGGGGTCGTCGCGCAGTGCGTGCACTTGCGGCAGCAGCCCGGCATCGGCGCTATTGCCCGCGGCGATCAGGCAGTTGCGCACGAAGCGGTCGCGCCCCACGCGCTTGATCGGCGAGCCGGAAAATTTCGCGCGGAATCTCGCATCGTCGAGAGCCAACAGGTCGGCGAGTGGCGGATCGATCAGCTCCTCGCGCGGGGCGAGCTTCTGCGCCCGCGCCGACACATCGGCGAACTTGTTCCAAGGGCAGACCGCAAGGCAATCGTCGCAGCCATAGATGCGATTGCCGATCGCCTCGCGAAATTCGAGCGGGATCGGCCCTTTGTGCTCGATGGTCAGGTACGAGATGCAGCGCCGCGCATCGAGCTGGTAGGGCGCGGGAAATGCATCGGTGGGGCAAGCATCTTGGCAAGCGCGGCACGAACCACATCGGTCCGTGTGCGGTTCGTCAGCTGAAAGCTCAAGCGTGGTATAGATCGCTCCGAGAAACAGCCAGTTCCCGTGCTCGCGGCTAACCAGATTGGTGTGCTTGCCCTGCCATCCAATCCCGGCTGCCTCGCCAAGCGGCTTTTCCATGACCGGCGCGGTATCGACGAAGACTTTAAGCTGCATTTCCGGTTCGCGCTCCACCAGCCAGCGGGCAAGCACCTTCAGCGCCTTTTTCACGACATCGTGATAATCTCGGCCTTGCGCATAAACCGAAATCTTCGCGTCCGCCGGTGCCAGCGGATCGACATCGGGCGCATAGCTCATGCCGAGCGCTATGACGCTCCGCGCATCCGCCCACATCGATTGCGGACCCTGCCGGACGTCGGCCCTGTCCGCCATCCACGCCATCTCGCCATGATGGCCCGCATCCAGCCATTCGTGCAACCGTGCCGCGCGCGTCGGATCGTCGGTAGCAGGCGCGATGCCGATGGCGGCAAAGCCCAGCTCGCGCGCTTTCGCCTTGAGAGCATCCTCAAGCGAGCTAGTATCGGCTGCGTTAACCATAAGAGGGTGGCATCCCGTTCACGGGATCGCACTAGCGCATGCGGGATGGATATGGCGACAGGTGAATTTGCAGCGCGCGCGAGTGCGGCTCCGGCAGCGGATGCCCCGCTGGCAATCGAGGCGCGCGGGCTCGTCAAACGGTTCGACGGGCAGCTGGCGGTCGACGGCATCGACATCTCCGTGCCCGAAGGCGCGATTTACGGCATTCTTGGCCCCAATGGCGCGGGCAAGACCACCACGCTTCGCATGCTGCTGGGCATTATCGACCCGGATGAAGGCACGCGGCGGGTGCTGGGCGCGGACAACCCGCAGGATGTCGCGCGGCGCATCGGATACCTGCCTGAAGAACGCGGACTCTACCCTTCCATGAAAAGCTATGAGGCCATCGCCTTCATGGGCGCGCTGCGCGGGTTGCCGCTGGATGAAGGGCGCGCACGCGGCAAGGATCTGCTGGACGGTCACGGCCTCGGCCACGCGGTCGACAAGCAGATCCGCCAATTGTCCAAGGGCATGGCGCAGACGGTGCAGCTGCTCGGCACGCTGGTTCATCGCCCGAAACTCGTCGTGTTCGACGAGCCGTTCAGCGGACTGGACGCGATTAATCAGGGCAGGCTGGAGCAGTTGATCCGCGGTCTTGCCGATGACGGCACGACAGTCATTTTCTCCACCCACGTCATCGCCCATGCGGAGCGGCTTTGCGAAGGCATCGCCATTATCGCAGGCGGCAAGGTGCCCTATGCCGGAAGCGTAGAGGAAGCGCGCGACCGTATTCCTGCACAGGTGCGTTTGGAAACGCGCAATGCCGAGGGGCCGTGGCGCGCAGCCCTGCCAGCCGACACGCGCCGCGTCGGGGATTTCTGGTATTTCCCGCTGCCCGAAAGCGGCATCGAACCGCTGCTGAAAGCACTGATGGATGGCGAGGCGGGCATCCAGTCGCTTTCCATCGAGCGGGCCGGGTTGCACGATGCCTTCGTCGCCATTGCAGGCGAAGCCGCCGCGCGCGACATGGTGGCCGACAACACGGGAGAACCGGCATGAGCATCAAGGACGGAGGGCGCCTCTCGCTCTGGAAAGCCGCCGCCGTGGTCGCCCGGCGCGATTTCACCGCGATCCTTTTCAGCAAGGCGTTCATCTTCTTCCTGCTCGGTCCGCTCTTCCCCGTCGCCGTAATGGCGCTGGCGGGCGGCGTGGGCGCGCAAGTGCAATCCGAAGCGCGCGTCGCCAATGTCGGCATTGCGATGGAAAGCGCGGACGTCGACGCCATGCTTGCCGCGCGGGAGCGCGTGCACACGGTGGTGGGTGACGCCGTGCCCACCATGGTAGAAGCCGCACGCATCATTCCCGGCGACGCTTACGATCCAGCCGATGTTTTGGAGAACCAGGAAGGCAACCTCGCTGCCCTCGTCACTGGCACACCGGAGGAGCCGACGCTGACGGCCACGGACGGGCGTCTCGTGCGCTGGCAGGGCGTGGTCGGCATGGTCGCTGCCGAGGCCGCCAATCCCGGCGCGCAGACCTATCCCGAAGTGCAGACGCAGGCCGTGGGCACCAGCGGCGCATCGCAGAACACCGCACGCCTGCAAACGGCGCAAGGCGGACAATTGCTGCTGTTCCTGCTCATCATGCTGCTCGCCAGCATGGTTCTCTCCAACCTGGTGGAAGAGAAGGGCAACAAGATCATCGAGATCCTCGCCGCCGCCATCCCGATGGACGCGGTCTTCCTCGGCAAGCTGTTTGCCATGCTCGGCATTTCGGTGGTCGGCGTCGCGGTGTGGGGCAGTGTCGGTTTCACCGTGTTACGGGCGGGCGGCGTGTCGCTATCCGATTATGCCAATCCTGGCGTCGGCTGGCCCGCCTTCTTTGCCTTGTTCGCCCTGTATTTCGGCATGGGCTATCTGCTGCTCGGATCGATTTTCCTCGCGGTCGGATCGCTCGCCAATACGGTGCGCGAGGTGCAGACTGTCTCCATGCCCGCCACCATGTTCCAGATCCTGGTATTCTTTTTCGCCAGCCTCGCTGTAACCGCCAGGGGGGGATGGATCGAATATACAGCCATGGCATTCCCGCTTTCATCGCCCTTTGCCATGGTCGCCCGCGCCGCCACGGATGAGGCCATCTGGCCGCATCTGCTGGCGCTGGCATGGCAGGCTGTATGGGTGGCGATTTTCATCCGGCTGGGCGCAAGCCTGTTCCGCCGGCGGGTGATGAAATCCGGTCCGCAGGGGGCTCGAAAGGGCAGCTTGATCGGACGGGCCTTCGCGGGAATGTTCAGGACAGGTTCCAGGACGACCCCGTAAGGCATTTGCCATGAAAACATCGCTGAAAGACCGCCGCGCCGCACTCGCATGGCTGGGGGCCGGAACATCGGCAACCGCGCTCGCCGCCTGCGGCAGCAGCAAAGAGGTGCGCGCGCGCGACTATCGCATTTCCTATTCCGAAGCCGAATGGCGTCGCCGCCTCTCGCGTGAGGAATATCGCGTGCTGCGCGAAGCCGGCACGGAGCGCCCCTTCTCCTCGCCGCTCGACAATGAAAGCCGCCGCGGCACGTTCGTCTGCGCAGGATGCGGCAACCGGCTCTATTCCAGCGCGCACAAGTTCGACAGCGGCACGGGCTGGCCAAGTTTCTGGCAGCCGGTCGATAGCGGCGCGGTCGGCTATTCGACCGATTACAATCTCGGCTATGCTCGCCGAGAAGTGCACTGCGCCGATTGCGGCGGACATCTGGGCCATGTGTTCAACGATGGCCCGCGCCCGACCGGGGAGCGGCACTGCATCAATGGCGTGGCAATGGATTTCCGGCCCGGCTGATTCCGTGCGTTATCGCACACGGTAGACGCGTAGCGATCCCGCGCTGAAAGTCTCGTCCAGCTCCAGCCATTCTGGCGGGGTATCGGACAATAGAACGTTGGCGAAATTGCCGTCCGCCGCCGTGCGATAGAGCGCGATATCGGCCGCCGATCCGCAGGCGATCACGTAGTCCGCTCCGTAGCTTTGCACGACGGTCTGGGCCTCGGCAGGCGGTCCCGTAAACGCCAAAAGCACGTCGCGCATCGGACCCTGATTGCGATGATAGCTGGCGGCGATGATCGTGTGGTTCGTTAATCCAAGGATTTCAGGTCCGGCGTCGAGCGGCACCAGCACCAGTCCCGGCTCCAGCGAGACGAGGCGACTGTAATCGCATTCCCCGCGCTCGATGAGCGCGAGGACATCGGGCCGCATCGTGGCTGCGGGGAAGCGTGAGTCCAATGGCTTGGCCAGCGCGCTCGCCGCCATGGGCGTGGCGAGGCCGAACACGGCGAGCGTGGCGAGAATACGCGGCACGGCCGACGCCAGCGCCCGCGCTCTGGGCAGGTAATGCGCCAGCAGGATCGCCGCAGCAGGGATGGCGAGAAGCTGCGCGATCACGCCGGCGCGCATTAGCAGGAGCGAATAGGCACCCGCTGCCAGCGCGATGAGGAAGTAAAGCCGCCATTGGATCGCGCGCTCAGCGCCCAGCCATGTGTCGCGCGTGGTCCACGCTGCCGCCAACACGATAAGGATCGTCCACAGCGTCATCAGCATGACCGAGACCGGCTGCCGCCAGGCGGGCAGACCTTCGGTGATGTAGCCATGCCAGTAAGTCTGCAGCACCGGATCGAGCTGCTGCATCGGGTTGGCGAGGCACGGGCCGAGCGTAAGCCATGCCGCAGGAAGCGCGAAGGCGGGCACCAGCAACAGCGCGAGGAACCGTTTCGCAGGTGTGGCTTGGCCCGGGATCAGCGGGACAAGAGCGGCGGCTACGGTCGCTGCCACGAAGGCCGTGACGTGGCCGGGCAACAATTCGTCGCAATAGAGCGGCGCTAACATGGATGGCCCGCGCGTTGCAAAGCCAAGCGCGGAACTGCCGAAAGCCAGAGCGGCGAGGAATGGCGCGAGCAGCCGCTCACCCGTCCATGCATAGCGCAGGCCGTACAGCCCGGCGATGACCGCTATCAGAGGCAGGCCCTCAAGCGAGATTAGCACCCAAGCCGCGGCGCATACGCCTGCCACAGCTGCGGCCCGTTGCGAGCGCGAGAGTAGAAGCGCCGCGCATATGAGACCGAGCACGGCTTGCGGGGTGTGATGGTCGATCCGCATGGGCGCGAAACTGGCGGGCAGCAAAGGCATCAGCGGAAAGATCACGAGGCCGAATGCGATAGCGAGATCGGAGAGGCCCAACCGCAGCATGATAGCGCGCAGGGCGAACAGGGCAGGCAGCAGCCAGAGCAGGGGCACGAGCGCCATTGCAATGGTCTCGCCAAACACCAGCGCGAGCGCTGCAATCGGCAGGTCCACCAGCCGCGACCAGTGCATGGAGAATCCCTCGGGCGGGCTCATACGGTATTGGGTGACGTCCTGGAACGCTTGTCCGTCCAGCCAGCTGCGCACTTGTAGCAGGCGGGTCCAGTCATCGGGGCCGACAGGCTCCCAGCCGATCACCGCTTGAACGAGAAGGCGCAGCACGCACCATGCCAGCCCCACTGCCAGAATTGCCTGCGGCGTGCGCACGAATACGCGCCAATCGAACCCCCGATATCCCATCGGGCGGTACTGCTAACGGAAAACGACACGGCTGCGAAGAAGCCATGTGGCGGTGAAGCTGACCGCAATCGCCACCAATTTGGCAAGGCGCGGGTCGAAGCCGCTGGCATCGCCCGCCCACACGATGGCGGTCGTTAGCCCAAGGCCGACCAGAGCGGAGACCACGAACAGCGCCTTTTGCCGCGTGCGCTGCGCGCCGCGCTCTGCCACATTGCCGATGAAAACCGCGCGGCTGCTCATCAGCCAATGCGCCACGATGCCGAGGCAATAGCCCACCGCCGAGGCGCCCGCGGCCCACATGCCCAGGGAGAGCAGCGCGAGAAAAGTGCCGACATCCACCGCCAGCGCGCCAACGCTCGCCAGCAGGTACCGCACGAGGCGGATATCGCCCAGCCGGGAGATCAGCGCAGTCACGCCTTATGCCGCTTTCTTGCCGTCAGCCGAAACACGTTCCGGCACATCGCGCATGGAATTGAGCGCCGCAGCCTGATCGGCGGACACGGTCTTGCGGCCTTCCGGCAGCGCCTTTTCAGCACCCTCGTCGCCCGCTTCGTGATATTCGGCATCTTCGTTGACGCACCACGTGTCGTAAACGCGCTCTCCGGCGATGATGTTCTCCACCGTCAGCATGGCGGTCATCATCGCATGGTCCTGATTGTTGTAACGGTGCATGCCATTGCGGCCCACTAGGTGCAGGGTGGGATGTTTCGCTTCCACCTCCGCGCGCATGGCGTCGACATTGGCGGCATAATCCTCGTCATAGACGGGATAGGCTTTCTCCTGTCGCACCACAGCGCCGCCGATCACCTTGTCGGGCGAGACAAGCCCGAGAATGTCCATTTCCTTCTTAGCCAGCTCGACCAGGTCGTCATCGTCCATCGACCACAGGCCGTCCCCTTCGAAACAGAAATATTCGAGGCCGACGCAAGCGACATCCTCATCCGGCACCATTTCGGGCGACCAGCTGCGGAAGTTCTGCACGCGGCCGACCTTCACCTTGCTGTCGTGAATGTAGATCCAGTTGTCGGGGAACAGGTCTTCCGACTTGATCATCAGGGCGACGGTCAGGAAGTCGCGATATTTGAGATTGCTCGCTTCCAGCGTCGTCTCGGGCAGCGGATGCAGGCGCGCGGCCAGCTGGCGCATCGGCGCGCTGCTGATCGCGTCCTTGGCGGTGATGACGACATCGCCGTCCTCGCCGTTGGCCGTCATGCGCCAGCCGCCATTGCCGTCGGCTGCCAGCTGTTTGAGTTCGGCGCCCATGATGAGCTGCCCCTTGCCCGTCGCGACCATCTTGTCGCGCGCAGCTTCCCACATCATGCCTGGGCCAAGGCGCGGATAGCGGAAGGTTTCCAGCAGGGTCTTGGCCTGCTTGCCACTGCCGTCGTTCAGTCTGTTGAGGCCAAGCGAACGCTTCAGCCCGTCCACCACCGCGCTCCAGAGCGAAAGGCCCTTGATGCGCTGGGCGGCCCAATCCGCGCTCATCTCGTTGCAGGGCATGCCCCACACCTTCTCGGTATAGGTCTTGAAAAAGATCGAATAGAGTTTCTTGCCGAACTGGTTGCTGGTCCAGTCCTCGAAGCTTTTGACCTCGCGATTGGGAAACACCTTCGCCTTGCCATAACTCAGCATGCACATGGCGCTGCGCCACAGGCCCAGGTTACGCAGCGCCTCGAATGCGCGCAGCGGATAGCTGTAGAACTTGCCCTCGTAATAGATGCGGCTCATCCGCGGGCGCTGGATGAAATCGTCGGGCAGGATCTCGTTCCACAGGTCCACTACTTGTTGGCTCTTCGAGAAGAAGCGGTGCCCGCCAATGTCGAAGCGATAGCCTTCATGCTCGACCGTGCGGCTGATGCCACCGACATAGGTTTCGTCTTTCTCGATCACGGCGACGGTCTTGCCTGCCTTGGTCAGCAGGTAAGCGGCCGTCAGGCCCGCCGGGCCCGCCCCGATAACGGCGACATCGACAGCGATTTCCCCAGTCGTTTTGCTGGCGCTGCGATCGGTCTTTTCAAGCATGAATGCCCCCGGATTTCGTGTCCTGACCGGGAGTGAAGGAAAATGGTTAGGGGATGGTTAATCCGCCCTGCGCGGCATCAGTTGTTGCGCTGCAGCCAGCGCGCGATGCGAGCCAGTTCGCCGAACTGCATAGTGTTCTCGAACACCAGGCCGACCTGCCGGCCATCGCGCCAGCGGACCTTGGCCTGCGCATCGTGCATGCGGCCGATGCGCATCATCACCTGCTGGTCGATCGCATAATGGGTGTTGCAGGTGATGCTCGCGCCCTGCTGCGAGATATTGGTGATGGTGACATCGTCGATGTGCTCGCAGCGGTGCACTTCCGCCGCTGCCGACAGGTTCAGGCGGATCGGCCGTTTCGAAAAATCGCTCGGGCTCTGGATGATGCGCGCGACATCGGCAGGCGAGGCAAACTGGAAGCCGGCGCGATCCTCAGCCTGCCACACGACGGTGGCGCGGTGGCGGTCGCCATTCTGCAATTCCACCAGCATTTCGCGCCCTTGCGGCACCTCGTGAAAAATGCGCGCGCTCATGCCGCCTTCGGACGCGTCGCGGATTACGCAAAGAAACTCGCCTTGCGCGGTGATGAGCTTGGCTGCGCGGATCAGCAAAGTGAAACGCTGCGCGCCGCGTGCGTCGCCGGCCCGGCCTTGATGGGCAAGGCCCGTTTCCTCCTGCCGCAATGCGTCTTGCATAATGTTCCCTTGCTCCTCGCGGCCCGGCACAAAGACACCGCTGCCATTCCTCGCGAAAGGCTTACGCCAGCCAGCGTTATGGAGTGCCAAGCCGTGGCTAGGGAGTTCTACGCAAGGGGATGGGAAGGGATACGGTGCGCGCTAGCCTTCGCTTTCGCTCGGAGCGTTTCGGCCGAAGCCGTCCCCCGGACGCCTTCGAGTCTGAAACGCTGGTGCGGGCGGCGGGACTCGAACCCGCACGTCACAAGGGACAGGGGATTTTAAGTCCCCGGCGTCTACCGATTCCGCCACGCCCGCGCAGCGTCGCAGGTGCCTAACGCCGCTTCCCGGCACTTGCCAGCATCTTGTCCTGTCAGGATGGTGTGATCGTGAAGCCAGCGACGGCACGCTCTTCCACATGGCCGGGATGGTACATATCCATCACCACCGTCTTGGGATCGGCGTCCGGGCATCGCACCTCGTAACCGTCCACGATATTCCCGTATGGTCCAAAACCAAAGCTGCCGATACGTTGATAGGCAGGCGTGCTGCCATCCGCACAGCGGAGGCGCGAAAGATAAGCGCGCTGCCCGGAAGGTTGTGCCGTACGAACCGGGTTCTCTGCCGATCCCAAGGGATGCGCCTCCGCTTCTTCCACGGCGGCTTCAAGCTGCGCACCGTCTGTCTGTGAAAGCCCCATCAACTGCCGATCAACCGAGGCTCCCAGCCCAGTCTGCCCTTCTTGCGATGTTGCACAAGCTGTTAGTCCGACCAGCAGCGTGGCGGCGAGTATCAAGCGGCGCATTTATATCCTCCCCCTGTTCCTGACACGAATGGGATGGTCGCCAAGCGTCTGTCTGGCAAGGGTTTTCGCGCGTCTCCGTCAGCCGAGTACGAAAAGGGCGCGCAGCCATTGCGGCGCGCGCCCTTCGTCCCCTCCAAAGATGTCCTGCGGATTAGTCCGAATTTAGCCGGTCGCGCATTTCCTTGCCCGGCTTGAAATAGGGTACGCGCTTTGCAGGCACATTTACCGCTTCGCCCGTGCGCGGATTGCGGCCAACGCGCGCATCTCTCTCCCGGGTCGAGAACGTACCGAAACCACGGAGTTCCACCCTGCCGCCTTCGGCCAGGCGCTGTGTAATTTCGTCGAAGAAAATGTCGACCACCTGCTCGATATCTTCGGCCCGGAGGTCGGGATTGTCATTCGCGAGGGCCTGCAAAAGCTCTGACCTGATCATGTCTTTCCCCAAGGTGGTCGCCAATTTCCTTTGGCGACGAGGTCTGGAAGGCGCGGACCCATACGCCTTGTCACACGCGCAAAGTGGCAGAATTGCGCTATTCGCGCAAACCTATTGGCGAAAATTAATTTATGTTTGATTTGACGGGCTTACGGAACGCGGTCGAGCAGGTCGGCCGTTTCAATCCCCAGCCTGTCGATTTTTTCGCGGATGGCGGGCCATTCCTGCTTCACGAAATGCTCGCGTTCCGATGCCAGCAGCTTCTCCGCCGCACCTTCGCGCACGAACATGCCGACGCCGCGCTGCACGCGGATCAATCCGTCGGCCTGGAATTGCTGGTAAGCCTTCGCCACCGTCAGGGGATTGGCACCCTGCTCTGCGGCGAACGCCCGCACCGACGGGAGCATCGCCCCTTCTTTATAACGGCCATCGATGATGGCTGCGGCGATCTGCTCGCGCAGGCGAAGATAGACGGGACGGGTATCGGCCATAAGTGACCCAGTGCCATAATACAGCGGGTCAGGTCAAGGTGGATGGTGGGGAAAGCGAGATGCCTGAAATACCGTTTCGGATGCAACTTGGCATCTTCACAGATCGTAAACTCTTGCTAGGGTGCGCGCTTTCACGGGAAGCCCGCGCATAGAACATCAAGGCGCGCGGGCCTGAAGGGGTCTAAATCACATGGGTGATCTCAAAGAATTTGCGTTGTGGAACTACGCGGACTGGGCAGCGGCGATTTCCGTCCTCGTCCTTACGGCGTTCCTTGTCGGCGGTGCCTTGGCAATTACCCGCCCGAAAGAGGAAGTGCTGGGCCACCCCAAGGGCCTCTACATGCTGTTCTTCGCCGAAATGTGGGAGCGGTTCTCCTATTACGGCATGCGCGCTCTGCTCACCCTTTATCTCGTGAAGCACTGGCTGTTCGACGACAGCTCCTCCAACCTGATCTACGGTGCCTATACCAGCCTTGTATACATCACTCCGGTGCTGGGCGGCTGGCTGGCCGACAAATATCTGGGCCAGCGCAAGGCGGTGCTTTTCGGTGCCGTACTGCTGACGGCAGGCCACTTCTTCATGGCCTTCGAAGGCGACGGGTCGGGCTATGCCAACGACCCGACGGTCAACATCTTCTGGCTGGCACTGGCCCTCATCATCGTCGGCTCCGGCTTCCTCAAAGCCAATATCTCGGTGATGGTCGGTCAGCTTTACCCGCGTACCGACATCCGCCGCGACAGTGCCTACACCATCTTCTACATGGGCATTAACCTCGGGGCCGCCGCAGGCGTGCTGATTGCCGCCTATATCGGTGAGACGGTCAGCTGGGCATGGGGCTTCGGCCTTGCCGGTTTCGGTATGCTGTTGGGCCTGCTCGTCTTCGTGCTCGGCAAGTCTCTGCTGCGCGGCAATGGCGAGCCGCCCGTGCCCGCCAAACTCAAGGAAAAGGTCGCCGGCATCAATTTCGAATGGATGCTCTATGCGGTCGGCCTTGTGGGCGTTGCCGTGATCTGGGCGCTGATCCAGTACCAGGAAGCCGTGGGCTGGATCCTGCTCGTCTCGGGCATCCTGCTGCTGGGCTATGTGCTGCAGCAGGCGCTGTACAAGCTGCCGGGTGAGGACGGTAAGATGAGCGCGGGGTCGACCAGCACGATCTTCTATGCAGGCGTTGTCACCTTGCTGGTGACTGCCGGACTGATGATCGCGCAGAACGGAGCCGGTCCGATTTCGAACATCATCGGGATCATCGGCTTGGCGTTGGTTATCGCAGCGTGTTTCGGGGAAGCGAAGAACCACGACAATTTCGCGCGCGACCGCGTTTTCGCGATGATCTTCGTGATCCTGCTGATGCCGCTTTTCTGGGGCCTGTTCGAACAGGCAGGCGGTTCGATGAACCTCTACACCGATCGTCACGTCGATCGTGGCGGCATTCCCACCACCTTCTTCCAGTCGATCAACCCGATCTACATCATTATCCTTGCGCCGATCTTCGCTGCCTTGTGGCAGTGGATGGCGCGCAGCGGGTGGGAACCTTCGGCCATCGCCAAGATGGGCCTCGGCATCGTGCAGATGGGCCTCGCCTTCGTGGTGTTCGTATGGGGCGCACAGCAGTTCAGCGTGACAGGCGAAGCAGGCGCATTGCTGACGCCGGTGCTGTTCCTGTTCCTGTTCTACCTGCTATCCACCACGGGTGAGCTCTGCCTGTCGCCGGTCGGCCTTTCGGCCATCAACCGCCTTTCCGCACGCCACATGGCCAGCCTCATGATGGCAGCCTTCTTCTTCGGCACGGCAGGCGGCAACTACGTCGCGGGCTTCATGGGCTCGCTGATGGGCGAAGGCGAAGGCGGCGATATGACGCGCGAGGCTGCGCTCGAGGTGTACTGGGCCATGGGCCTCGTGGCCGTTGGCGTCGGCATCTTCGTCACCATCGTCAGCCCGCTGGTGAAGCGCCTGATGCATCTCGATGCCCTGCGCGACGATACAGTCGGCGATGATCTTATGGGCCAGGCCGAAGGGCCGGGCGAAGCACAGGGTGCAGGCATGCACCCCGAAACGAAGGGGTAAGCGATTATGGGCCGTCTTTCGATCAAGGGCGGCCCAGCCGCCTTGCTGCTCTCCGCCGCGCTGGTTCTGACCGGCTGCGCTACAGGCTCCGGTTCCACCGCGACTGCCAGCGCATCGCCTGCTCCTACCGGGAACGCGAGCGAGCCTTACGCCTCCACCTATGAGCGCTATCCCGGCGTGCCGACCGCGATTGTCGGCGCGACCATTTATGATGGCGCGGGCGGCATGATCGAAAACGGCGTGGTGCTGTTCGCCGATGGCGAAGTCGTCGGCATCGGCGGGGCGGACCTGGCCATTCCCGACGGCTATACACGGGTCGATGGCACGGGCCGCTTCGTCACGCCCGGCATAATCGATATCCACTCCCATCTCGGCAATTATCCGTCGCCCAGCGTGCCCGCGCACAGCGACGGCAACGAGGCGACCAGCCCGACCACGCCCGAGGTCTGGGCCGAACATTCGGTTTGGCCGCAGGATCCGGGTTTCAGCCGCGCCCTCGCCAATGGCGGCATCACGTCGCTGATGATACTGCCCGGATCGGCCAATTTGATGGGCGGACGAACGGTCACGCTGAAGAATGTGCCCAGCCGCACGGTGCAGGGCATGAAATTCCCCGGCGCGCCCTATTCGCTGAAGATGGCCTGCGGCGAGAACCCCAAGCGCGTCTATGGCGGGCGCGGGCGCGCGCCCTCCACGCGCATGGGCAATTTCGCCACCAACCGCCAGACATGGATCGATGCGCAGGATTATGCCGCGCAGGATGATCCCGACCGCGACCTCGCCAGCGAAACACTGGCGGGCGTGCTCTCCGGCGAAATCACCGTGCAGAACCACTGCTACCGCGCCGACGAGATGGCGCTGGTGCTCGATATGGCGGAAGAATTCGGCTACCGCGTCGCGGCCTTCCATCACGCGGTGGAAAGCTACAAGATCGCAGACCTGCTGCGCGAACACGATGTGTGCAGTGCGGTGTGGGCGGACTGGTACGGCTTCAAGATGGAAGCCTATGACGCGATCCCCGAGAACGCCGCGATGATCCACAATGCGGGGGCCTGCGTGGTCATCCATTCCGACGACGAAAACGGTATCCAGCGCCTCAATCAGGAAGCTGCCAAGGCGCAGGCCGACGGACGCCGCATGGGGATCGACATTCCCGACGCCGAAGTGATCGGCTGGATCACGCTCAATGCCGCTCGGGCCATGGGCATCGAGGAGATGACCGGCAGCCTTGAGGCGGGCAAGATGGCCGATATCGTTATGTGGAACGGCGATCCGCTCTCCATCTATTCACGCCCCGAAATGGTCTGGATCGATGGCGCGGTGATGTACGACATGAATAATCCCGACATGCGGCCCGTCAGCGATTTCGAGCTGGGCCAGCCGGGCGAGGGAGATGTGAAATGAAGCGTCTCTTCTCCCTCTCCGTCGCGGCTTTCGCTCTCGGCGCGACGCCCCTTGCCGCGCAGGATGTCGCCATCACCGGCGCGACCGTGGCGCTGGGCGATGGCAGCGACCCGATCGAAAACGCCACCGTCGTCGTGCGCGGTGGGCGCGTGGTGGCGGCGGGCAGCGATGTCGCCGTGCCTGCGGGCGTGCCAACGCTCGACGGAACAGGCAGCTGGGTGACGCCCGGCATATTCGCCTCCATCACCAATATCGGCCTTGTCGATGTGCGCGCCGTTTCAGCCAGCAACGATGTGGAGGCAGACGACTCGCCTTTCAGCGCCGCGCTGGACGTGGCGCCAGCCATCAATCCGCAGGCGCAGGAATTCAGCTATAGCCGGGCAGGCGGCGTCACTCGCGCGACAGTCACGCCGGAAGCAGGCTCGTCCATGTTCGCAGGACAAGGCGCGGTGATCGACCTCGGCGCGGATTTCGACGCCGTGCAGCGCCCGCGCGCGTTCCAGATGGTCGAATTCGGCGAAACCGGCGCGCGCCTTGCAGGTGGCAGTCGTACCTCCTCGCATGCCCTGTTCCGCAGTGCATTGCGCGAAGCACGTGATCTGGGCGAGATGGATGCGCTGCGCACCGTCTCGCAAAACGATCGTGTGCGCAGCGGTGACGATCTGCCGATCGACCCGCGCCTTGCAGGGCGGGCGGAGCGCGAAGGCGATGTCCTGCTGAGCCGCTTCGATGCAGCGGCGCTGGTGCCTGTGCTGCGCGGCGAGCAGCAGCTCTATGTCCGCGTGCACCGGGCATCGGACATTCTTGCCATTCTCGCCCTGCGGGACGAATTTCCGTCGCTCGACATGGTGTTGGTCGGCGTTACCGAAGGCTGGATGGTGGCAGACCGGATTGCCGCATCGGGCGTGCCGGTCATTACTGCCGCGCTCAACGATCTGCCTGCCAGCTTCGAACGGCTTGCCGCTACGCAGAGCAATGTCGGGCGCATGGTCGATGCGGGCGTGACGGTCGCCATCGGCGGCTATGAAAGCAGCGGAGAGCACCCACGCAACCTGCCGCAGCAGGCGGGGAACATGGTCGCGCTGAACCGCGTGCCGGGCCATTCCGGCCTCAGCTGGGGCGAAGCGTTCGCCGCCATCACATCGGTGCCCGCACGGGTAGCAGGGCTGGAGGATGCAGGCGTGCTGCGCGCAGGCGCGCTGGGCGACCTTGTCGTGTGGGATGGCGATCCGCTGGAGACCCGCAGCGCGCCGGCGCGCGTGTTCATCGACGGTGTAGAACAGCCGCTGGAGAACCACCAGACACGCCTGCGCGAACGCTATCGCAGCCTGGACGAGAGCGAGAGGCCGCGTGCTTACGACCCTTGATGGCTAGCGGTAAGAAGATTTGACGGGAAATTCCCGAGAAACTGCCGCGGAAGCTGTCTAACGACGCTACTCGTTAATCCGTTGCAAAACCGAACCCTGAGAAATCCGGGCTCCACGCCGGGTCGTGTCTCTGTCCGGCTTGCCCGATGGTGCATTGCACGCGTCCTGATTCTTAGGGTTCGGTCGTCGCCGCCAGGTAAAGATTATGAACTACGCGCGCACTCTCTGTTCACGCATCCGCAAAATGCAACGCGCAATAGGACAACTCCTTTCAATGGAGCAGAAGGAGAAAAAAATGCACAAGCAGGTCTTTACAGGCGTTATCGGCACACTCGGCCTGGCGATAGCCATGCCTGTCGCCGCACAGGATCAAGCGGATCCTTTCGACGGCGCCCATATCGGGACCACTATCGGTTATCACGATATCGACGGACCGGCCGACGGTTTCATTATCGGTGCCCGCATCGGATATGATCTCCCGGTCGGCAACGATGTGGTCGTCGGCGCAGAGGCCAATGCCAATTTCGGCACGGGCGATATTGACGCCGAGTACGGGACAAATGTTCGTATCGGCACGCGTTTCGGCGAGAGGCGCAATGCCCTGCTATTTGCACGCTTCGGCTACCAAGAAGTCGACTTCGATTTGCCTGACGTAATCGACGATATCGACGAGGTCGATACGACCAGTGGGGACTATATGCTGGGCATCGGTGCGGATTTCGGCATCAACGAAAGCTCATCCACGCGGCTGGCAATCGATACCATCGGCTTCGACAGCATACGCTTCACCGCAGGCTATACGATCCATTTCTAGGCTGAGGGGTAGTGGCGCGGGCCAACATGGCTCGCGCCGCACCGTCCCGATATCTAAACCTGAGCCGGACGTCTTCATCGACGGAGTGGAACAGCCGCTGGAGAACCACCAGACCCGCCTTCGCGACCGCTATCGCAGCCTCGACGAAAGCGAACGCCCGCGCGCTTACGACCCGTGAACGCGCCGCGCTGCTAATTCGATGGGCAATTTTGCTGCGGCACGAAATCTTCGCGCGGCAGGCCATCGACTGTGCCCAGCCGCTCAAAGGGCAAGCGCACCGTTAGCCCGCCCACATCGTAGCTGCCGATAGCGCCCAGCAAGCCGGCCATCGGCTCGCCGTTAACGCACGCGCCCAGCTCGGCCATACCGATGGCAAGCCCTTCGCCCATCGAGCCCGTCCAGCGCCCGACGCGCACTTCGACCGGCCCGGCGAAATACCGTCCCTCGCGTGGCAAGACCCATTCCTGCCAGCGCCGGATAATGCCGAATTGCCGCTCTTCGGCGGGAAGCTCATGCATTTGGTAGGGCGTTGGCTGCGCGGCAAACCAGCCCATAATGCCGCGCGCGACCGTAGTGTTTCCGCCGCTCGGCGTATTCGTCAGATTGAGCACGAGGCGGTCACCGTCGCCGAGCCCTTCCATGGCATCGTCGAACGCCGCAACCGTCGCGAAATCACCCAGCGCATCGTTGATGGTGATCGTGACGGTAGTCCCGGAGCGTTCGGCAGCGATCGCGGGTTGCTCGCTCTCGACATCGTAGAGCGAAGGCAAAGTCACGTCCCTATGCAGGCCGTCCGCGCTTTCGATGGTCAGCTCGCGTGAGCGGTCCCTTCGCCCGGAGGCCAGAACACGCGCGGCGAAGGCATCGCGCTGTGCCGTTCGCTGCGCGCCGAGATCGGCCCAGAATGCCGCGACGCTTTCCTCAACGGGCAGCCCATCGATAGCGACGAGCCTGTCGCCCGTTCGTACGCCAGCCAGTGCAGCCGGACTTTCCTCGCGCACCGATGTGATAATGAAGCGGTTCGCCCGGTTCTCCACCCAGAGATCGGCATAGCTCGGCACCAGCGCATAGCTATCGGCGAAGGATGCGCCGGTATGCGCGTGGTGATCGGCCAGCAGCATCAGGGCGCGCTCGAGGAAGCGCAGCAGGTCGTTCTCGCTCTGCACAGCCCGCGCCTCGACCTCTAGCGCGGGCGTCAGCGTGAAAGTGCCGCCGGGAAGCTGTTCGAGATAGGCATATTGCGCATTGACGAGCGCAGGAAAGGCAAGCGCCGCCTGCGCATATTCGCCGGACCGCGTTACGGCGGCAGTTTGGAGCTCTGGCCGCTCGGCAACCGGCGCGCAGGCGAGGCATGATGCGCTCGCCAGCAATGCGAGGCTGGCCCTGATCAGGCGCGCGCCTCTTCGACACGTTCATCGACATTGGCGCTGTTGTGCCGCAGCGCGCCCAGCACGGTATCGACGATATGCGGAGCGTTAAGTTTCGCCTCGTCATACTGCTTGGCCGGATCGTCATGGTCGAGGAATAGGTCGGGCAGGCGCATGGTGCGGATCTTGAGGCCGCCATCGAGTAGACCCTCGTCGCTGGCCATGGTCAGCACGTGGGCGCCGAGGCCGCCAATGCTGGCCTCTTCCACCGTCACCAGCACGTCATGCGTCGCAGCGAGTTTGCGGATGAGGTCTTCATCGAGCGGCTTGGCAAAGCGCATGTCGGCAATGGTGGTGGAGAGGCCCTTGGCTTCCAGCTCGTCTGCCGCCTTGCGTGCTTCGCCCAGCCGCGCGCCGAGCGAGAGGATGGCGACCTTGCCGCCTTTTTCGTCGCCCTTCACGATACGGCCCTCGCCGATTGCCAGCTTCTGCGGCGTCTCCGGCATTTCGACGCCCACGCCATTGCCGCGCGGATAGCGGAAAGCGATGGGGCCGTCGTCATATTCGGCGGCGGTGTAGGTCATGTGAACCAGTTCCGCCTCGTCCGCGGCGGCCATCACCACGAAATTCGGCAGTGATGCCAGATAGGTGACATCGAAGCTGCCGGCGTGCGTCGCGCCGTCTGCGCCGACAAGGCCGGCACGGTCGATGGCAAAGCGCACGGGCAGGTTCTGGATCGCCACATCGTGCACTACCTGGTCGTAAGCACGTTGCAGGAAGGTGGAATAGATCGCCGCGAAAGGGCGCATGCCCTGCGCGGCGAGACCGGCGGCGAACGTCACGCCGTGCTGTTCGGCAATGCCCACATCGAAGCTGCGATCTGGATGCGCGGCGGCGAATTTGTCGACGCCCGTGCCGCTCGGCATGGCGGCGGTGATTGCGCAGATGCGGTCATCCTTGTCGGCCAGCTTGGCCAGCGTTTCGCCGAACACGTTCTGATAGGCAGGCGCGCCCGGCTTGGACTTCGCCTTTTCACCCGTCACCACATCGAATTTGGGCACGCCGTGATACTTGTCGGCGCTGTTTTCAGCAGGGTCATAGCCCTTGCCCTTCACCGTCACGACATGAACCAGGATCGGGCCCTGTTCACTGTCGCGCACATTCTCCAGCACCGGGATCAGGTGGTCGAGATTGTGCCCGTCGATGGGACCGACGTAGTAGAAGCCCAGCTCCTCGAACAGCGTGCCGCCCGTCACCATGCCGCGGGTGTATTCTTCGGCCTTGCCCACGGCATCGTGGATGCGGCGGCTGATCTTGCCCGCCACCTTGGAGGCGAGCGAGCGCAGTCCAAGATATTCGCTTGAGGAGACCATGCGCGCCAGATAGGCGGAGAGGCCACCCACCGGCGGAGCGATGCTCATATCGTTATCGTTGAGGATCACGACGAGGCGATTACCCGCCTGTTCGGCATTGTTCATCGCCTCATAGGCCATGCCCGCGCTCATCGCGCCGTCGCCGATCACGGCAATAGCCTTGCCCGGCTTGTCGTTCAGCTTGTTGGCCACGGCAAAGCCTAGGCCTGCCGATATCGAGGTTGAGGAGTGCGCCGCGCCGAAGGGGTCGTATTCGCTCTCGCTGCGCTTGGTGAAGCCCGACAGGCCACCCCCCTGGCGCAGCGTCCGGATGCGGTCGCGACGCCCGGTGAGTATCTTGTGCGGATAGGCCTGGTGGCCGACATCCCAGATCAGCCGGTCTTCCGGGGTGTTGAACACGTAGTGGATGGCTGTGGTCAGCTCCACCACGCCGAGACCCGATCCCAAATGCCCGCCGGTCGACCCGACGGCATCGATCATCTCAGTGCGCAGTTCGTCTGCAAGCTGGCGCAATTGCTCGGGTTTGAGCTTGCGAAGTTCTTCTGGCGTGTCGACGGTGTCGAGCAGCGGAGTGTCCGGACGCGGTGATGTCATGACGATTCCTTACACGCGGAAATCTGGCGTGTCGATGAACGGTTCATCGACAAAATTGCACAGGTGGTCGCCACTGACAATCCGACAAGCGATCCTTAGGTCGTTTTTACCTGTTCTGGCCCATCTCGAGGCGAAGGGGAGGGCCTCGTGGGTTCTATTGCATTTCGTCTCAAACTGATAGGCGTGCTCATCGGCATGTTTGTCGTGTGGCAGGCCGTGCTGGGCGTTACTGTCGAGCCTGCGCTAGAAAGCCATGCCGAGCGATCTGCGGCGATGCTGGAAGGCGATCTTTCCGAGGCGCCAGCCTATTCGGCGCAAGACCGCGCTCGCCTGGCGGAGATCGAAGCGGAGCTTGCGCGGCAGGCCGAGCAGGACAGGTTCTACGAAGGGTTCTCGAGCGCGCCGGAGAAGTAAGTCAGGCGCATTCGCGGCAAACGCCGCGCAATTCCACCACCGGGCGCACGCGCGAATAGCCGTGGTTCTTGCCCGCATCGCGCAAGGCATTCGTCACCTTGTCGTCGTCGAAGTGCTCTGCCTGTCCGCATTCGTCGCAAATCACGAAAACGCAATCGTGTCGGCACCCCGGATGGGTGTTGGCAAGATAGGCGTTGGCGCTCTCGATACGATTGGCCAGATTGGTCCGCACGAAAAGGTCGAGAATGCGATAGACGCTATTGGCCGCCACGCGCTTGCCGCGACTGTTGCCGACAATTTCGGCCACATCGTAAGCTGAAAGAGGCCGCTCGTGCTCGGCCAGAGCGCGAAACACGTCTTCGCGCATCGAAGTCCATTGTTCGCCGGCATCGGTCAGCACCTTGCCGGCTTCATCGACGAGCGCATCGCCCGAATGTTCATGGTGGGAATGGGTTGCCATGCGCCCCTACATAGGCGCGCATGGCGGTAGCGGCAATGCAGGCCGGTGCGCGCGGCTATCCGGTGCGGAAACGCGAGCGGTAAAGGCCGGGAAAGTTCTCGCGCAATGCCTCCACCTTCGGGGCATCCCAGCGGCGGATGTACCCACTGTTGGGATTATTCAGCATATAATCCTGGTGGTAATCTTCTGCCGGGTAGAAGCGGCGATAATCCTCGATACGCGCACGGATCGGATCGTCCCATACGCCCGAGCGGCCCATCTGGCGCAGATAGGCGGTGGCGACGGCGCGCTGTTCGGTGGTGGTCGGCACGATGGCCGTGCGATAATGCGCGCCGCGATCGGGGCCCTGGCGATTGTGCAGCGTGGGGTCGGCGCCGACCGAGAACAGGATTTGCAGCAGCTGGTCGTAACGCACGATGGAAGGATCGTAGGTGACGCGCACGCTTTCCGCATGATCTGTCAGGCCCGTTGTCACCTGCCGGTAATTAGCCGTGTTGGCGGTGCCGCCGTGGTAACCCGATACGGCGCTCGTCACACCGCGCGTGTGGCTGAAAATTCCTTCGATGCCCCAGAAGCATCCGCCTGCGAAAATCGCCGTCTGCAAGCCTGTCTCGCTCGCCTGTCGCGCGGCGACTGGCGCATCGAATACCTCTTCCGCAGAGGCCACGGTCGACATGGCAAGCGCCGCCAGACCAAGCGATCCGGCAGCGATCAGCGATTTGAAGGACATATCAGGCTCCCGCGAGTTCCGGGAGGATATTCGCTGCCAGGATCACTGCGGTTACAAGAAAGCCCGCGAAGAAGGAGCGATAGAGTTCGGCGTTGAAGAGTTCCATAAGTGTGTCTCGGTCGGAAAGGTCGTGTCTGTCTTTGAGTTCGCCTCAATGTAGGGACCGGTTACTTTCGACCCACTGAACCTGATGCTTTCTCATCGTTCAGGAAGCACCATTCGCCGATTGGCGTTAAGGTCGGGTTAGCGATGTTCGCGAAAATGGCCCTGCGGCACAGCGCCGCGCACGGCCTCAGTGATTGAAGTGGCGCATACCGGTAAAGACCATAGCGATGCCCGCCTCGTCCGCCGCCGCGATTACTTCCTCATCGCGCATTGAGCCGCCCGGCTGGATAACCATGGTTGCACCCGCCTCGACCGCCGAAAGCAGCCCGTCGGCGAATGGGAAGAAGGCGTCCGATGCGACGGCGCTGCCTTTGGTGCGCGGCGCATCCCAACCTGCCGCCTCGGCCGCTTCGGCGGCGCGCATGGCGGCGATGCGACTGGAATCGCGGCGGTTCATCTGTCCCGCGCCAATACCGGCGGTCACGCCGTTTTTCGCATAGACGATGGCGTTGGATTTGACGTGCTTGGCCACTTTCCATGCGAACAGCGCATCGGCGATTTCCGTGTCGCTCGGCTGGCGCTTGGTGACGACTTTCAGATTTTCCGCAGTGACCTGACCGTTATCGCGCGATTGCATCAGCAACCCGCCAGCAATGCTCTTGATCGAAAGACCGGGGCGCGCCGCGTCGGGGAGTTCGGGCAGCACCAGAAGGCGCAAGTTCTTCTTTGTCGCGAAAATGTCGCGCGCCTCGTCGGATACGCCGGGTGCGATCACGACTTCGGTGAAGATCTGCGTTATCGCCTCTGCCGTGGCGGCATCGAGCTCGCGATTGGTGGCGACAATGCCGCCGAAGGCAGACACAGGATCGCAGGCCAGCGCCTCCCGCCATGCCTCCAGCAAGGTGCCCGCCTGCGCCACGCCGCACGGATTGGCGTGCTTGACGATGACGATAGCCGGATCGCCGCCAGCAAACTCCGCCGCAAGTTCCAGCGCAGCGGCGGCATCGTTGTAATTGTTGTAGGACAGCGCCTTGCCTTGCAATTGCTCGGCCTGCGGGATGCCTGCGGTCGACGGGCCGCTGGGCACATAGATCGCGGCCTGCTGGTGAGGATTCTCACCATAACGCAACGTATCGCCGAGCGTGCTGGCCATGGTCAGAGACTGCGGGAATTGCTGTTGCTGGTCGGCAAAGGCGAACCAGCTTGAAATGGCCGCATCGTAAGCCGCGGTTGCAGCGAAAGCCTTGGCCGCCATGCGCTTCCTGAAATCGGGCGATGTCGCACCGTTGCGCTCGCCCAGCTCCGCTTCCAGCGCGCCGTAATCCGCAGGGTCGGTCATGATGGTGACAAAGGCGTGGTTTTTGGCGGCAGAGCGCACCATGCTCGGCCCGCCGATATCGATATTCTCAATAATCGTGTCGCGGTCCGCACCGCTAGCGACGGTCTGCACGAACGGGTAGAGATTGACCACGACCAGGTCGATCGCGCCGATATCGTGCGCTTCCATGGCAGCGGCATGCTCTGCATTGTCGCGCACCGCCAGCAATCCGCCATGGACCATCGGGTGCAGCGTCTTCACGCGGCCATCCATCATTTCGGGAAATTGCGTCAGGTCCGATACGTCGCGCACCACCATGCCGGCTTCGCGCAGGGCGCGCGCTGTGCCGCCGGTTGAGACCAGCTCGATACCCGCATTGAACAGTTTGGCGGCCAGTTCGACAATACCGGTCTTGTCGGACACCGAGATGAGTGCCCGCTTGATTGCAACGTCCGTAGTCACGTGAAGTCTATCCCATGCGTTTGAGCAGCCAGGCGAAATTGCCGCCGCCGCGAGAGGCGAGTCCCTGAATCACCAGCTGCTGTACCGGATGCGGACGGCCATTGCCATCGATCCAGATGCTTTCATCCAGCTCCAGCTTCTCCGCGCCCGTGGCGAATTGCCAAAGCGCCCCGTCGGGCAGGGAAAGGCTGGCGCTGCGCCCGCCTTCGCCAAGGCTCGCCTCGACATGGCGACCAAGGTGGAAGCGGATGGCATAGGGCACCATGCCCCGCTTGCCCTTGCGCCCGGAGGGCACCAGCACATCTTCGCCGCGCAATTCCAGTCCGTCGTCGCGCAGCATCAAGATGCGCTTGTGCAGCAGGCCGAAGCGCGAGGCGTAGCCATCATGGCTGGCCTCCACGCGCATGGCAGAGCCGTTCTCCAGCGCCACTTGCCGCGTGTCGATCTCGACCTCGCCGACGCCTGCGCCCAGCTTGCCGTCGATCAACACGGCGGTGGAGTTCGCATCGCCCAGCACCAGCGTCGAATGCGCTGCGGTCGCTCTCAGCCCCTTTTCGATACGCACGGGCACCTGCCCTCCGGCCAGCGCTGCGCCTCCGCAATTCACGATTAGGCGATTGTCGCCGTGGCTGAATTCGACCGCCAGCGTGGAGGCACAGCCATGGCGCGCATGCTTGCCAAAAGGCGGCGGCGCGCCGTCGACGATCAGCGTCGCCTTGCGCGCGGTGACACGCTGGTAACCCCAGCCGCTCGGGTCGGCCAGCGGGCGCGTGCGCACGCCGCTTGCCTCGATCAAGGCGCGTAGTCGGCTAGCTTTGACCGCGCCGGCTCCCTGCCAATTGCCCAGCCCGCCATCGCCATGCGCCAAAGCCAGCAGCGGCGGCACGAGCATTTGCAGCATCGTTCCGAGCATTCGGGGCGGCTCGCGCCCGCTCGCTTCGTAGCAGGCGCGAAGGTCGATCAGCGCAGCGATGGCCTGCATCTGCGCATCGGGGCTTCGCGAAAGCACGCCGCCATCCTCGCCCACAGCCTCGCCCAGAGCCCGCACCAGACCAGCTTCGCCAAAGAGGCGGCGCGGCTTGCCCTCGGGCAGCAGCAATCCGGCAGCCGTGATGGCGCACCAGCCGATGACTTCGCCCAGCCTGTCCTCGGCCTTCGTTACCTTGCGGTCGAGCCAGCGGGCCGTTTGCGCCATGGCGTCGAGCGCGCGCTGGCGGAGCGCCTTGTCCTGTCCGGACAGGAGCAGCGGAGCATGCACCAGCCAGCCCAGCAGGCGCAGCCCGGCATTCTCGACCTTCCACGCCGGACCCTTGCCGACCTTGCGGTTGGCATCGAGCCAGCATGCCATCAGCCGCTCTGCCACGCTGCGGCATTGCGGCAACGTGCCCGAGCTTTCGAGATCGCGCAGCCAGGTAAAGCCGTGCACAACGCGCTCGACCGGCGGGCTGAGCGTGCCGAGCGGTCCCATATCGACTTGTGCAAATGGCGTCTTGACGCCGTAGATGTAGAAATGGCCCGCCCGCAGCGCCATTCCGGCACTGCGATCGCCTGCCAGCGGCGTCTCGACAATCGCCAGAAGGCGCGGGCGCAGCGGCTTTTGGAAAGGCGCGACGATCGTGCTGCCCGGCACACCCAGCGCATAGGCGGCGCGCATCATCCGTTCGCCCAGATCGGTGGAGGGTGCACTGAAATCGGTAACGACGAGCGCGCGGTTCGTGGCAAGGACGGCAGGTTCGTCCGGCTCCTGCTCGCCTGCATCCTTGTGCTGGACGACCAGCGCCTCTTCGGGCGCGGGATCGAGCGGGATGGCAAGCTGACCTGCATCTTCCAGCGCCTCTTGCGAGGTTCTGCCAGAGAGCTTGGTCATCTCCGCAGTCACCCGCTTTCACCCTTTAGCGCGGCGATATTGGCGGCGTAGCAGTCCGGCCCACCCTTGAAGGTGGCGCTGCCCGCCACCAGCACATCGGCCCCTGCGTCGACGCACAGTTTGGCCGTCTCGGCATTCACGCCGCCATCCACCTCGATCATCACATCGAGGCCGGCCTTGTCGATCATGCGGCGCACCGCCTCGATCTTGCGCAGCTGCGAATGGATGAAGCTCTGCCCGCCGAACCCGGGATTGACACTCATGATGAGCACCAGGTCAATTTCTTCGAGCAGGTAATCGAGCATTTTCGCTGGCGTTGCAGGATTGAGCGAAATACCCGCTTTCGCGCCTGCCGCCTTCACCGCCTGCACCGTGCGGTGCACATGCGCGCCCGCCTCCGGGTGGACGGTGATGATATCGGCACCGGCATCGGCGAACTCGTCGATCCACACATCGACAGGCGACACCATCAGGTGAACGTCCATGACCTTGTCGGTATGCGGCCGCAGCGCCTTGACGACGGCGGGGCCGATGGTGAGGTTGGGCACATAATGCCCGTCCATCACATCGACATGCACCCAGTCGCAGCCCGCCGCATCGATGGCGCGCACTTCCTCGCCGAGCTTCGCGAAGTCGGCGGAGAGGATGGATGGCGAGATGAGGGGCCGTGTCATGGTCAACACCTGCCGTTAAAGATGCGCGAATCGCGCCACAAGCGGCGGCCCCCACGTTTTCCACCAATGCTGCATTGCGGCATATCTTCAGCCGCCGTTCAGTGCTTTTGCGCCACAAGGATGCGCAAATCGACGAAATTCGCGGGATTTCAGAGCGGTATTTGAAGGCTGTCGCAGCCCGAACATGCCGCATCTTGGCTCGCAAAGAGGGTAAACAGGGTCATGAAGAAGACAATTCTTTCAGTTTTGGGCATTGCTGCGCTCGCGTTCGGCCTCAGCGCGCCCGCCAATGCGCAGTTTCGCAACGAGCTACGCCATTCGGTCGCGCCGTGCCAGGGCAGCGGGCCTGCCGTCTGGGTCAATCTGACGGAGGTTTCTTCGTCCCGCGGCACGATCCGCGTGCAGCTGTATCCGGGTAATGGCGATGACTGGCTGGAGCGAGGCCGCTGGCTCAACCGCATCGAGGTTCCGGCCCGCGCCGGGTCGATGCAGGTGTGCATGCCGGTACCGCGGACGGGCGATTATGCCATCGCGGTACGCCACGATGTGAACGGCAACGGCCGGACCGATTTGCGCACCGATGGCGGCGGGATGTCGAACAATCCCAGCATCAATATTTTCAACCTCGGCCGCCCGAGCATCAATCGCACGCGCTTTTCCGTGGGTCGCGAAGTGCTGCCGATGACCATTCGCATGCGCTATATGTAAGTCAGGATCGGCGTTTCGCGCGCCATACCCTGAACAACACGCCGGGCGCCGAGAGGATGGGATGCTTCTCGCGCCACGGCGTGACTTCCACTTCCACCCCGGTGTGCCGCTGGACTTTCCAAGCGGCATAACGGCCAGCACCGTCGAATGTACGCGTGGCGCGCACCAGCCGCGCGATATTGAGCGCCTTGCCCAGCCGCCTGCGTGTGCGCCACCATTTGAGCACGGCCCGCCGCTCGTCATCGGGCATGGTGGGCGACAGCCCGTCCTTCTCACGCGCATAGTCGATGCCTGCCGCGTCGAGCGCGCATGGAAGAAGACCGGTGAAATGCGCTTCGTTCAGTTCCAGGATCGAGTTCTCGCGGCCGGGCTTTTCGACGCGCAATTCCGCGCGATAGGTCGCTTGGAACAGAGCGCGCCAATAGTCCCACTCGGCGCCGCTTGCGGGCCCGACGGCGATCGCCAGCCGCGCGGCGGTGACCGCAGCGTCGGTGATGGCGGCGCGCATTTGCCGCCTCGCATCATCGTCTCTCGTCCACACGAGCGCGCTCGGCTGCACGAAGCGCGCCCAGATGGTGGTGTCGAGACTATCGCCACGCGCAGCTTGCGCGAATTTGGCAAGCGTCATGGTGGCGATCTTGGCGCGCAGGCGCTGGCCGTCATGGTCCCATTCGCGATAGGACACGCGCGGCCACAGGCCTTTCTCGGCCGCGCCGTCGGTCAGCACATAGAAATCGATTACCCCTTCCAGCGATCCGGTGCGCAGGTTCGATCCGTAGAACAAGACAGCCAGCGTATCGGCTTCACCGGCCAGCCGGGCGGCAAAAGCGGTGACGGCCGGATCGACAGTGCGGGAGAGCGCCGCATCCACGCGCTCTGCAAGCGTCACGGGACGACGAAGCGCAGTTTCGGTCCGGCGGCGATGCGATAGCGGCCCGCCGGGAACGCCTCTCCGTCGAGGATAAAGGCATCCCCCAAATCCACTTCGATCGCGTTGCTGCCGAAGACGTGATAGCCGCGCCGCTGCGTCGCTGCGCTGGTCGTTCCGCGCGCAATCGCGCCGAAGCGCAGCAAGAGGCCGCGGCGGGGATTGTCGAATACGCCGACGCCCATGGGGCCACCCACCTTGCGGAACGGGTCCAGTCCGGCGGCGAAGCCTTCCAGGCTTGAAACCAGCAGCAGATAGCGCTCGTCTTCCGGCAAGCCGCCCCTGTGCGGCAGCAGGGAGCCGTCCTCCATGCGGATGCGCATCTTGCTGCCGCGACGCCATTCATTCGCAGCGCTGCCGAAGAAAGCCTGCAGCAGGCTCCACGCCGCCGTCAGCCCGACGACCGCCGCGTTGAAAGCGCCCAGCTTGTGGCTGCGCTGGCCGAGCGCGATGGCGCGGTTGAACACGCCTCCGCCCAGCACGAAGCCATGGACCTGCGCGCTCAAATCGTCGCGCTGCGCAATCACTAGCGGCTGCCGTCGTGCGAACGTGCCGCGCGCAACAGCGTCGATCGCATCGTCGAGCGAGAAATCGGCAGGCAAGCCGAGATCGTGCGCCAGCGCATTGGTCTTGCCACTGGGCAGCACGATGATAGCCGGCCAGCTCTCGCCGAAAATGCCCGCGCCGGCCGTCAGCACATCACGCACCGTGCCGTCGCCGCCATCGATGGCGATGCAATCGACACGTTTGGCCGCAAAATCGGATAGGATACCGTGCAATTCGCTTCGCTCGCGCGGCGTGGCGAGGATCACGTTTTCGCGGCGCTCATCTTCGAGGGCGCGCTGGTGGTTGCGATGGCTGCGGGCGTTTCTGATAAGTCCGATCAATGGGCTTCCCCGCACAGCCGCCGACGCCGATCCACTTGCACCACGGCTCGCCGCTTCGAGATGCGGCAGGCGCTCGAACAGGTGGATGGTGCCGGACATAATCTGCTCGCCTTACACATGGCCACGGGGCCTTTACTACGGTTTTCCTGCAACAGCGCGCAAACTGTAGCAGTGCAGCCACATCGCTGCGGCGACCTGTTGCATCTTCGCACTTGAAGCCGATGCGGTTACCGCGGGTTCAAGCCATAGCTGGTGTCGTATTGCCAGCTTGCAACCGCGCACATTTGGAGCGATTGCTGAAGCTCAAGAGAGGACTTGCCCGATGTTGACCGAAAACCTGCTCGCCGCTGCCCGCAACCACGAAGGCGAAATAACCGCCCTGCGCCGCGCCATCCATGCCGAGCCCGAACTGGGCCTTGAGACACCGCTAACGCTCGCCAAGGTGAAGGAAGCGCTGGCCGACCTGCCGCTGGAATGGCGCGTGGGCACGTCCTGCACCGGCGCCGTCGCAGTGCTGAAGGGTGGTCTCGACGGGCGCCGCGTGCTGCTGCGCGGCGACATGGATGCGCTGCCCATGCAGGAGCATACGGGCCTCGAATTCGCCTCGACCATCGACGGTCGCATGCATGCCTGCGGTCACGATGCGCACACCGCCATGCTGGCGGGGGCGGCACGCGTGCTGGCGGAGCGCAAGGACGATCTGGCCGGGGGAGTGTATTTCATGTTCCAGCCGGGCGAAGAAGGCTTCCACGGCGCGCGCTTCATGCTGGAGGATGGCCTGCTCGATCCTCTGCCCGATGCCGCATTTGCGCTGCATGTCTGGCCCAATGCGCCGCATGGCCGCGTGGAAGGTCGTGCGGGCGCGATGCTCGCTTCGGCAGACCAGATTGATATCGTGGTGCGCGGCAAAGGCGGGCATGCATCCATGCCGTACGATACGGTCGATCCGATTCCGGTGGCTTCGGAAATCGTGCTGGCGCTGCAAAGCATGGTGACGCGCCGTTTCAATGCCGCCGAGGCGACCGTGCTTTCCATCACCCGTATGGCGGGCGGCACCACGCACAATGTCGTGCCCGACACGGTGGAGCTGATGGGCACGATCCGCACGCTTTCGCCCGAACGCCGACGGGCCGTGCGCGAACTGGCAGAGCGAACCGCGATGAACATCGCGCAGGCTCACGGCTGCGAGGCGGAGGTAACCATTACCGAGGGCTTCCCCGCCACCATCAATGATGGCCGCGCCGTGGAAATCGGCGCGCAGGTCGCGCGCGCGCTGGGCGGCGATGAGAGCTGGGATTATCGCCCGCACCCCACGATGGGCGCGGAAGATTTCTCCTACGTGCTGGAAAAAGTACCGGGCGCGATGTTCTTCATCGGCGCGGCCGCGGAAGGGGTCGACTGGCAGGGCTGCTGCGGCCTCCATTCCAGCAAGATGGTGCTGGATGAAAGCGTAATGCCGCGCGGCAGCGCCTTCCTTGCGGGCTGTGCTCTGCAATTTTTGCAGCAGGAATGGGCAGCTGCCTGAAAGGGCCGTCCGCCTATGGTTAACATTTCGACAACCTCTTGCCCGTAAGCCGAGCCTGTAACGCCTTCTAGAAACAGGGATGCGCAGGCACGTGAAGCACGAAAAAATCGAAGTTGCAGCCGATCCTTCATTAATCGACGCCGTCGCCCGCTCTTGCGGTGAAGTGACCGTGGGGTGCGTCGATGTCGGCGGCCTGGTCGAGGAGATCATGACGACCGCGGCCGACATGAAGGAACGCCGCCAGCATCTCGAGCAGGTGATCGCCGAGCTATCCAACGACCAAAAGCGCGTGACCGATGCCAGCGACGAGGCGCGGCTGCTGTCCGAGCATGCCCGCGACGACTTGCGCAACAGCACCGCCTTCATTCGCGACAGCGTGGATGAGTTCTCCGACCTGACCGACCTGATCGTGGCATTGTCCGAGCATATCACCGGCTTTGCAGGCGCGATGGAACAGGTGCGCCGCGTGTCGCAGACGATCGACACGATCGCGGAAACCACGAACATGTTGGCGCTCAATGCCGCCATCGAAGCGCACCGCGCCGGGGATGCCGGGCGAACTTTCGCGGTCGTCGCGCAAGAAGTGAAAAAGCTGGCGCAGGATACGCGCATCGCCACGGACGAGATCGCCAGCACGGTGGATTCGCTTGGCGGCGAAGCGGAAACGCTCGTCACCAAGATCAGCACTGGCGTGGAAAAGGGCAAGCAGGCCCAGCAGAATTTCGCCCGCGTGGACGAGACGGTGAATGGAATCTCCACTTTCGTCGACCGGATCGATGAGCAGAATGCGGGCATTGCCCAAAGCACAGCTGCCATCCAGTCCCGGGTCGAAGAAGTGCGAAAGGCGCTGGAAGACTTCGCCGACGGATCGCGGCAGAGCGGCCATAACCTCGAGGCAGTCAAAACCCGTGTCGGCGAGCTCGAATTGCTGTCGATGGACATGTTCGATCAGCTCGTGCGCAGCGGCTTCGCGGCAGCGGACCTGGAATTCGTGCAGATCGCCATGGATGGTCGCGACGAAATGGTCGCCCGCGTCGAGGAAGCCCTGGATGCCGGCACACTCACCGAGGAGCAGGTGTTCGACCGCGACTATCGCGAGATCCCCGGCTCCAAACCCACCCGCTACGATAACAGCTTCACTGATTTCGCAGACCGTGTGGTGCAACCCATTCTTGATGAGCGGATCGCCTCGCGGACGGAAGTCCTGTCCTGCGTGGCCTCCAATCAGGATGGCTATTTGCCGACGCATAACTCGGAACGTTCGCAGGCCCCTAATGGCGACCCGGTGCATGACGACAAATATTGCCGCAATCGCCGCATCGTGCTCGACAGTGTGACGCAGGCCGCCATCGACAAGAAAGACCTACCCTTCAGCGCCAGCTGCTACCGCTACGTGCAAACGGGCGACAGCAAGTCACTGGCAGGCAAAAACATCTTCGTGCCCGTCTATGTAAAGGGCAAATACTGGGGCAATTTCGAGATTTTCTACCTCGACTAAACGCTTGCCAGCCAACGCTGGCGTTCGGCGCTTATATCGGAAAGGCGGGACCCGCGGATAAGCGGGCCCCGCCTTTTTCTGTTCACGGTCTGCGTGCGGACAGTTCGTGCGATATACAAACACAGAAGCAGCGATGGATTGCGAACTGGCCGAGCGGGCGGAGCCGGCGGTCAATTGATCGCGGCGAGTTTCCGCTGCGCGCCGATCTGCAGGTCGAAATGGCGCTGGATTTCCTCAGGCGGCAGTGCCTTGTAGTAAAGCCAGCCCTGGATCTGGTCGCATCCGGCAGAGCGTACCAGCGTGGCCTGCTCTTCCGTCTCTACGCCTTCCGCCGTCACGTCCATCTTCAGCGCGCGCGCCATGCTGATGCTGGAAAGCATCATCGCACGAGAGCCTTCATCGGCCTGCGCATCGGTGACGAGCGACCGGTCGAGCTTCAGCTTCTCGAAGCGGAACTGTCGCAGGAAACCGATGGAGGCATAGCCGGTGCCGAAATCGTCGAGCGATACATTCACGCCGAAGCCGCGAATGACATCGAGGCTGCGCTCGGCCTGCACCGGATCGTTGACCAGGCACGTTTCCGTGACCTCCAGCTCCAACCGCTCGGCCGGAAAGCCCGTTTCCTCGAGGATTTGCCCTAGCAATATGGGAAATTCCACGTCGCGAAGCTGGACCGCGGAAATATTGACCGACAATTTCAGATCGCCCCAGCCCAGCGCTTCCTCGCAGGCACGGCGGAGAACCCAGATGCCGATGGCGTTGATCAGGCCCGATTCCTCGGCCACCGGCACGAAGATATGCGGGCCGACGGGGCCATCGGGCCGCGCATCCCACCGCAGCAGGCACTCCACGGCGACGATATCGCCGGTCTTTGCGCTCACCAGCGGCTGGTAGGCGACGTTGAATTCGTCATTCGCCAGGGCGGCGCGCATTTCGGCATCGAGATCGCGCATCTGCTCTCGATTGCGGTCGAGCTCCGACTTGTACCAGGTGCAGCGCATTTTGCCGCATGCTTTGGAGGCATACATCGCCACATCGCTGCGACGCATCGCTTCGCCCGAAGAGATACGGTCCGGCCCCTTGCTGGAGGTGATGCCGATGCTGGCACCGATCATGATGCGGCGATCCTGCACTTCGATGGGCTTGCGGAACTGGTCGATGAAGGCGCGGCTTATGCCTTCCACCAATGTTCCCGCCAAGGGACCGATCATGCAGATTGCAAATTCGTCACCGCCGAGGCGAAAGGCGTGCGCTTCCCTGCCGCAATGATCGAGCAGGATTTCGGCACAACGCTTGATAACCTCGTCGCCCACGGCATGGCCGTAATGGTCGTTTACCGACTTGAACCCGTCGAGATCGATGATGGCGACGGCCAGTTCTTCCTGCGTCGCTTTGTGGTTCTGCACAAAGGCGTGCAGCGCGCGGCGATTGGGCAGCTTGCTGAGGCTGTCGGTGAGACTCCAGCGCTCAAGCCGGCGGATATGCGAAAGGCCGATATGGGCGAGAAGGGCCGTGGCTGCGGCATAGGTCAGGATACCGCCGACAATAAGCGGCGATGTGATCGAGACCTGCATGGAATCGTTGATGATGAGCAAACCGGCCACGCAGCCGACGATCAGGCTGAGTACGACAAGCGGCGCAAACACGAAGCCTTGCGAGCCCAAGCTGGATGTCTTGATTTTCCTGAGCAATGGCGGTCCCTTCATCGAACCGCCTTACGTGGCACCGCCTAAATATCGGTTAACCGAGACTTCCGCTTGCTTTTGAATGCCTTGCTATCGTGGTGGCCGGCGCGATTCAGGCACGCAGATCCGTGTCCGTCCGGCGGTAAAGATTGATGCCGTTGCGCACCGATTTGAGCGGGCTGGCCTTGTCAGCAATCGTCTCGCCCGCGCCAAGCATCAGCCAGCCGGCGGGATCGAGCCTTTCGACAAGGCGGCCCAGCACTTTCTGGCGCGTCGGCTCGTCGAAATAGAGCAGCACGTTGCGGCACAGGATCAGGTCGTATTGCGCGCTGCCGCCGAGCGGCTCGAGCAAGTTGTGCACGCGGAACTGGGTCATCTGGCGAAGCGCATCATTGGCTTCCCATCCCGTCGGCGTTTCGGTGAAATGCGCCAGCATCTGCGCTACGGAAAGACCGCGCTGCACCTCGAATTGCGAATATACGGCAGAGCGGGCGGAGTTGATTGCGCTTTGCGACACATCCACGCCGTCGATCGAGATCGTCCAGTCGGCCCAGCGCGAGCGCTGGTCCTGGAACAGCATGGCGAGCGACAGCGCTTCCTGCCCGGTGGAACAGCCTGCACACAGGATCGAGATGCTTTTGGCAATCGCCTTGCGCTCGGCAATGCGGGGCAGGACCTTGGTCGCCAGCTGGTCGAACATGGCGCGGTCGCGGAAGAAATATGTTTCGTTGTTCAAAAGAGCCTCGACAACCTGTTGAGACAAGATCGCGTGATCGGGCGCATCCAGCAGGCAGACCAGCTGGTCGATGTTGGAAATGCCCTTCTCGCGGAAGATGCCGGACAAGGCCGTGCCGATGCGCCAGCTGCGCCCCTGCGTCAGTTCCTGCCCGGTCCGGCTTTCCAGCAGCTTTGCTATGAACCGCTCGGATTCGGTTACCATGCTCACGCGGCTAATATCCTTCTCGCTGCGACCCATTTCGCCAGTTCTACCGGCGATGCGATTTGTGATGCGATGCCCGCTTCGGCGATGCCGCGAGGCATGCCCCACACGGCGCACGTTTCGGGGCATTCGGCCAGCATGATGCCACCCTTGTCGACCACTTGCTGGCCGCCGATGCTGCCATCGCGGCCCATGCCCGACAGGACGACGCCGATCAGTTCGCCATCCAGCGCGTCTGCCAGAGAGGCCAGCATCGGATCGACCGACGGGCAGCAGCCGCTGGGCGCGCTCTCATATGTAATCTGAACCACTACCTTATCGCGTTTCTTCACGAAGGTGACGTGGCCATCGCCTGGCGCCACCAGCACCTCGCCCGGTACCAGCGTCATACCGTCTTCGGCGATGCGGGTGGGGCGGCCGGCCGCGATCTGCACCTGGCTGGCGAAGATCGGCACGAAAGATGTCGGCAAATGCTGGGTGATGACGATGGGCGCGGGGTAGTCGCGCGGCAACTGGCCGAGGAACTGGCAGAGCGAATGGATGCCGCCCGTCGAACCGCCGATGGCGAGGCAGCGCACGCTCGTTTTCGGCGCCTTGCGGATGGCCGGGACAGCATCGGCACGCGCAGGGCGCGCTGCACGCCCCTTCACGATCCCGCTGGCAAGCGCGCGGATACGGTCCGCCAGCTCGGCACGATAGGCCGAATTGAAATGTCCCGGCTCTGGCTTTTGCACCGTATCGGCAGCGCCCATGGAAAGAGCGGCAATGGTCACTTCCGCGCCTTTGGCCGTAAGTGCGGAAACCACCAGCACCTGTGCATCGCCCGCTTCCTCGAGGATTGCCGGTAGGCCGGCAAGGCCGCCAATGCCCGGCATCTCGAGGTCCAGCAGGATGACATCGACATCCACGCCTTTCAGCGCTTCGATTGCCTGCTCAGCCGTATTGGCCGTTGCGGCCAATGTAAGGTCCGGCGCCTTGTCGATAATCTTGCACAGCACCGTGCGGGCCGTGAGCGAATCGTCCACGACCATCACGCGAATGGGCTGCGCGCCGGGACGCGCGCTATCGGGCGCAAGATTACGGGAAGGGCGGGAAGCCATCACGGGTTTGCGCCTTACTCGAAGCCGATCAGCTGCAGCTTGAGCTCGAGCGTTTCGTGATCGAAGGGCTTCATCACATATTCGTTCGCACCCGCGCTCATCGCCTCGCGAATGTGGTCGACATCGTTCTCGGTGGTGCAGAACACGACCTTGGGCTCGCCGCCATCGGGGCGCGCGCGCAGTTCTTTCAGGAATTCGATGCCGTTCATCACCGGCATGTTCCAGTCGAGCAGGATTAGGTCGGGCTTCGCTTCGTCGAAGCGACGCAGGCCTTCCATCCCGTTTTCGGCATCGGACACCTCGAAGCCGAGGGATTCCAGAATATGGCGCGAGACCTTCCGGATCACGCTTGAATCATCAACAATCAGACATGTGTTGGCCATTTGGTGGCGCTCCAATTTGCGACGGCTTTGTTTTGTTATTGTGAGCCTGGTTGGGTGGAATGACTTAAGCCGTTACAGGCTCAGCGTTGATAAAGGGTTCAACCCGCAGCAGAAGGGCGGAGCCGATCTCGGTATCGACAACGCCGGCGGCGACGCGGGTCCAGGCTTTGCCTACCCCGCCCAGCACCTGCTCGGGTGCACCGCGCGCTTCGACGACATCTTCGACATCGTCCAGCAGCAGCGCATAGTGGTGGCCGTTATGCTTGATGACGGCGGCCTGGCGTACGCCGGATGAGGCGTCACTCGACTCTTCCTCGCCCAGCACGCGGGCGCAGTTGATCACGGTCAGCGCCTGGCTTCGCAGGGTGGACAGGCCTTCGACATGGTCCGGCGCGCGCGGCACCGGCGTGATCCGCTCGATTTCCACGATGGATTCGATCTCGCGCGCGATCAGGGCGACGCGGCGACCTGCAAGGCTGGCGATCAGGATGGGGTCGTTCATGCCACTGTCCTCCTTCCGGATTTGAGGGCGTTCACCAGCGCCTCACGGTCGTAGCGATAGACGTTGCGTTCACCATCGGTCGGCGCTTCGCGATCGGATTGCAACTGGATCACCTGCGCGGCCCGCAGGCTGTCCTGCGATGCCTCGTCCAGAGCGATGGCAATGTCGGCATCTTCCTCTGCGTCGACATCGATTACGCGGTAACCGGCAGCTTCGACAAGCGGATGCAGGATAGCGCGCGCCCACTGGTCGCTCAGGTCGATCCGGCAGGTCGCCTTCTGCGCGCTTTCCGATGGCCGACCGCTCTGCGCGAATAGCCAATGACAATCGAGCATTTCGACCGCGCGGCCATCGAGCAGGGCAACGCCTTCCACTTCGCCGCTGGCCTTGTCGGTCATCACCGTGCCATCGAGCGCCACGGTGTCGAGCACCCTGTCGATCAGATAGCCGATCTCCGTCTCGCCATCGCCCAGCAGCAGGACGTTTGCCTGCCCTTCGGGCAATTCGCCATGATTGGCGCCGCAGAGCGGGACGATCACATCGTTCAGCACGAATTGCGGATCCGCAGCATCGAGGCGGAACGCGTCGCTCGGCACTTTGGTGATGCGATTGACCGAATCCATGCGCACCAGCCGCTGGCGACCGTCGAGGGTGGCAAACAGAACTGCGGGAATTTTCGGACGCTCGGCTTCCTGCTGCGTAGCCTCGTCCTCGAAGACGCGGCGCTTCTTGATGATGTCGCTGAGCAGGCCTTGCTGAATGGAAATGCCAGCGATGTGCAGCATCAGGACAAGGCTGCCATCGTCCAGCAGCGATGCACCGGTGTAGAGATTGGATTGCATGACCACATCGGCCAGCGGTTTCACTACGAGGTCTTCATGGCTCAGCACCTGGTCCACGACCAGCGCGAACAGGTCGCCGCTGGCAATCTTGATGATGAGCAGGTCGGTATCGCGACCCTGCTCGCCGTCGATCTCCAGCGCGCCTGCCAGCGAACAGCAGCGCAGTTTCTCGCCGCGATATTCCACGAGGCGGGAGGCACCTGCAGTGGAAAATTCCAGCTTCTCCGACCGTGAGCTGACGATCTCCTCGACATAGGATCGCGGAACACCGAACCGGTGATCGCCCACCTGTACGGTCAGCGACGGCACGATGCTGAGCGTGGCGGGCAGCGACACGAACAGCCGCGTGCCTTCGCCCAGCTCGCTGGTCACCGAAATCTCGCCGCCCAACCGCTCGATGTTCGCGCGCACGACATCCATGCCGACGCCGCGACCCGACACCGAAGTCACTTTCGCTGCGGTGGAAATGCCGGGCTCGAAAATCAGCTCCAGCTTGGCGGCCTGCGACATGGCCTGCACTTCCTCGGCAGTGGCGATGCCGGCATCGACCGCTTTCTTGCCAAGCCGGTCCGTATCGATGCCCGCGCCATCATCGACGATGGCAATGCTGATGCGATTGCCCGTCTGGCGGGTGAAAATCTCGATCGAGCCGGTCTCGGCCTTGCCCGCCTTCTTGCGCGCGTCGGGCATCTCGATTCCGTGATCGATAGCATTGCGCAGGATATGCACGATGGGATCGCGCACCAGCTCGATGACTTCGCGATCCAGTTCGACCTGGCCGCCTTCGACTTCCAGCGACACTTTCTTGCCCAGTTCGGCGGAAAGGTCGCGCACGAGGCGCGGCAGCGGGCCATAAAGGTGATCCAGCCGGTGCATCCGCATTTGCGAGATATCCTCGCGCAGGTTCTCGATAATGCCGCTGAGCCGGTCGAAGGTGGAGCCGATCTGCGCCGCGACTTCGGCTTCGCGAAGGTGGCGGCCCAATTCGTTGCGCACCAGCACGATGTCGGAAATGCCAGCCATCACGCGGTCCAGCAAATTGACCGGCAACCGGATGGAGCGCGCGGCGGGCACAGCCTCCGCTTTCTTGTCCTCATTCTCCGGTTTGGCTGGAGCAGTCTCGGCAGCGGGCCCGGAAACGGTATTGGCATCGAAAGCGGCAATAAGGTCTGCATCGGACCCCGCCGGGATCTCGCCGCCTGCTTCCAGCGTGTCGACCATCTCACCGATCCGGTCGATGACGGCAAAAATCGCGTCCACCAGCTTTGCGTCGGTCTGCCGCTTGCCGCCACGAACATCGGCCAGCGCGCTTTCGGCAGCATGGCTGAGCGCGGCGAGGCGCGGCAGGTCGAAAAAGCCGCAATTGCCCTTTACCGTGTGAACGAAGCGGAAAATCCCATCCAGCTTGGCGCGGTCGGCGGGGTCCGCTTCCCACGCCACCAGCTCCTCCTGCACGGCCTCGAGCATCTCGCGCGTTTCGGCAATAAATTCTGCGAGCAGATCGTCCATATGTTCCAACCTGTGAATGTCAGATGGCAGACATGGCCGATCATGGTTGACGAAGCGTTAAGTCAAGGATGCGGCGATTAAGTATTTTTGCTGCCGACGGCTTTTCGAAAAGATGATGGCGGGACCGACACGATTGCTCCGCCGCTCGCGCGGCTACGCCGTCTGCACTTCGCTCCGACTGCGAACGAGGTTCGCCGCGTCATAATCCTCTACAAGAAATAGCTGGCAGGAAAGACGGCTCGGTTTAGGGCCCGAGAGGATCGTCTGATCATGGTGGCGGCAATGGAGATGCGACGCGGATCGAATCATACATTCCCGTTTCTCGCGCGCGCAGCAAAGCCGCGATCCGACCGATGTACCGCAGAAGCGGATCGCCGAGATTGGCTGGCAAAGTGCGGACTCGCCGATCAGTTTATGGTTGATGGTGGTTCAGACTGCGAGAGGGGATTTCGACGCGGTCGTCGACAGAGCGAAGGACGACGCGATGGGTCGCTGCTTGCCTCCCTATATTCGCGCCATCAGGGGTCGATGAAGCGAGAAAGGTAGCGACCATGTCGCTTGTCGCCGCGAGCATGTTCTCACCGTCGACGGCGCCGAGGAGCGGGTTGGGCGCCAGAGTCTTTAGGACAGGCGAGGCCAGGGCGAAGTCTGTAAAATCCATATGGCTGGCCCCCTCGACCTCGCGATAGATGACGTTCGTCGGAAACGGACGTCCGGCTTCTCGATACATCGTGCCATTGAGCGCCGGCACATTGCCGCGATCCGACATCAGCACCAGGAGGGGTTTGGAATAATGGACGCCGAAGAAGTCGCCGAACTGGAAACCGTCGAGGTTGATTGCCTTGCCGCACGGATCGATCTCGGCGCAAGCCTGCGCCGCAACAGCGCCTCCCAGAGACATTCCCACGATGGACAGGCGTGAGAGATCGAAATCGATCTCGAGTCCGGGGATGCCGCGCTGCTCAAGCGCCTCGACGACCAGTTCCACATCGGCGACCTGACCCCGAAGCGTGGCGTCGGCACCGCGCATCTCGCGCAGAGCTTCTGCGATTGCGCTGCGTTGGGCTGCCGCGTCCGTCGCAGTGGTAGCGCGGGTAAGTGCTTCGACGCCGCGCTCGTCGGCCAGAAGCGAATCGTTGGCAAACCCGACGACCCTTCCGTCGGGATAGGCGAGCGCACTCGCGTCGCCAGGCGAACCGATCGATATGACGACATAGCCACGAGACGCCAGATCCTGGGCGAGCACGGTGCTTTGCGTCGTGAAGGATCGGAAACCCGGCACGAAAAGAACAACCGGCGCCTGCTCGATGCCGTCGAGAAACGGCGCATTTGTCTGACTCTGGGTTTCTATCAGGCTCAGGTGACCGAATATGAAGGTCGGCATGGTGCCTGACACCATCCCGTCAGCGACTGCGGGATCCATCAGAGGCGCTCGCTCTTTGTCCGTCGCGTCGGTCGGATACCACACCTGCAGGGACAATTCGCGATTGCCGAAAGCCCCTTCTGCGGTTGGGTCCGGGCGGTCGGGATCGAGCAGTGAAAGCGTTTGCGTTCCGACCGCCTGTTCGCCCTGAGGTGCCGGAATGTCGAAGAGAGGAAAAAGCAGGGGCGGAAGAAACGCCACGACGAGGACCGACGTCGCCGCCGCACCTGCCAGGATCGAACGCCACCGACTTCGATCCTTCGGTTCACGCCACAAACGCCAGGCAGCCACGATTGCCGCCAGCACCGCGAGCATAAGTGGAGCAATCAACTGCCAGCGCCACGGTTCGAAGACAAGGACGAGGACTATCGCAAGCGCGGCAAGCCCGATCGCTCCGATCAGCCACCTTCGCATCCCCTTTCTGGTCAGAGTTCGGGCGAATAGGAGACATATGCCGCTCGCTACTGCGAGTAGAATGATCGTGAAGGTCAAATGTCCTCCTCCATGGAGAGTATCCTGGGCTGCGCGGGATCTTCGACCAGGGGCCAGACGTCCGTATCGCGCCGCTCGTATCCGAGCTTATCGTAACGCGGCGATATCGCACCCGGCGTCGCCACGTAGAGAATTCGTTTGGCGATCGGTGCGAACCGGGAATGGAAGTGCTGGGTCGACTTCACGGCGACGCAGTGAATGTCCGAAAGCTCCACGCCGATACCCGTGAAGGCATCCGGAGCAAACACCTGAGCACGAAGCGAACAGATCACGATCGCAACACCCTGCACCTGGACGGCTGCACACCGTCCAAGCGACACACGCGATCCGCCGAGACCGGTCTGCCAGTGGCTTTCCTTCAGCTGAAGCACTGTAGCGCCCAACGCCAGCGGTTCGCCGCTTAGCTCCCCGTGTCGTCCTCCCAGCCGCAGCTCGACGACCTCGCCTTCTCCCGCCGCGAAGCAGGCCTCGACGGCTTCGGGGTCGTAGTAGCAACCACTCGCTGCCCTCGTCACCTCGCCTTCCAGCATCGCTGCGAGTAGAAAAGTGGAATCGGACGGAGCTCCGCCGCCTGCATTGTCCGAGACGTCGGCGAGGACGGTCAGTCCATCTTCGCCCGCTCGCGCAAAATCGATAGCCTTGTCGAGCGACACGTGCGGCATGGCGGACCTTCCGCGCATAGCGAAGAAGGCCTCGGCCAGCTCCAATGCCTGCGTTTCGGCGAGATCCCGGTCGGCATCGGCATAGACCAACGCTCTCGATCCGGCATGGGGTACGTCGCCCCAGGGAAAACCGTGGACGAGGGATGCGCTCACGACGTGCTCCTTATGCTCCACCTGCTTCATTTGCTCGACGAGAGACGTCATCGCTGGCTCGCTCGTCGGCCAAAGCCCTATCATGCGACAATCGGCCACGCCTGCGACAGGATCGATCCGACCCTCTACGATGTCGTGAACAAGGACATAGAGTTCGGCGGCACGCTCGACGATGTCGTCGTGCGGATAGTGCTTGTAGGCAACCAGCAGATCGCTCGCCGCGATCATGGCAGGCGTGAGATGCGCGTGCAGGTCCAGCAGTGCACCTACAGCCACACCCGGTCCCACGATCTCGCGCACTCGCGACAGCAGATCGCCTTCGCAATCTTCCGTCCCCTCCGCCGTCATCGCGCCATGCAGGTTGAGGAGCACGCAGTCGACAGGACCTGCAGCTCGAAGGTCGAAGAGGATATCGTCGCGGAGACCGACATATGTGTCGGCCAGGGCTGGGCCTGCCGGCTGAGCGAAGGCGGCGATGCTCTCGGTAACGCGGCATCCGCCGGCTTCGGCCCGCTCCCGCCAGTGCGTCATCGCGAGGACGTGCAGAGCCTCCGGCGCACGCACAGTCCCGTCACCACGGAAGAGCCCTTGCTCTTCGAAAGAGGTATCGTCGGTCGGTATTGGAGAGAAGGTGTTGGTTTCCGTCATCAGACCCGCGATGAAGACGTGTCCCATGTCGGCGTCCGGACTCACGCCGCCGTCTTCTTGCCAAGGCGATCCGGAGCCATTGTCGAGGCAAGCGCCCGCTCGCCGAGGTCTAGTTTTTCGCCGAGCAGGAGCCGCGCGCCTAGGTCGGACAAGGCGGGCGCGGTCTGTATCCCGTAGCCGCCTTGGCCTGCGAACCAGAAGAAATCGTCGACCCGCGGATCGAATCCGACGACCGGTGTCTTGTCTGGGGTGAAGGAGCGCAGGCCAGCCCAGCTCGACGCTATGCGCCGCACCGGGAAATCGAGCAGCGACTGCATCCGGTCGATTGCGATCGCAAGATCGAGTTCCTCAGGCGCTGCATCGCAAGCATCGGACGGGGTCTCGTCCGCCGGAGAGCAAAGGAGCTTCCCGCTCTCCGGCTTGAAGTAGAACTCCTCGGCAATGTCGATGACCGCAGGCCAGCTGGCCATCGCGGCTTGTGAGACCGCAGGCAGCGCATCGACCAGGGCGACCGTTCGACGATGCGGCACGATGCCCTTCGCGCGCACTCCGCAGTCCCGGGCGACCGCATCGGCCCAGGCACCTGCCGCGTCGACCAGAATCCTACAGTACAGACGCTCGTCGCCGAGCGCGAGTTTCCAACCGGCAGTAGCGCGCTGGATCTTCGGGAGGCGTCCGACGGAAAGGGCGACACCGCTTCGATTCGCCGCTCGGAGGAAACCGCCGTGCAGCGCGTCCACATCGATATCCATGGAACCGGGCTCGAACAGTCCGAAGGCGACAGCATCCTGCCGGAGCGGTGTCACCTTGGCGGCGATCTCCGTCGGTGAGAGGCGCATCATCTCGACGTCGCGCGCTTTAGCTACGTCGGCCAGGTCCTCCGCCTGCCCGACCTGTTTCGGTTTCACTGAATACAGACAACCGCGCGGGCTGAGCAGCGGACCGTTAAACGGGGAAGGTGGTAACTCGAAGAAGGTCCGTCCACGCCCAGTAAGCTCGCGAATGGTCGCGTTGCCATAGAGCTCGGTGAAGAGCGCAGCCGACCTTCCCGTGGTGTGATACCCTGGTGACGTCTCCATTTCTACGAGAAGGACGCGCGCCTTGTCAGCAAGTCGCGCCGCAATGGATGCCCCTGCTATTCCCGCTCCGATAACTGCTACGTCGTAGTCCAACAAACAACCCAACCTCCGATTGAAGTCAGGATACGTCGTTTCCTATAGGAAACAAGACTATTTCTCGGATGGGTCGCGCTCCGGCGCGTCCGAGCGAGGCGCAAACGACGGATTTCTGGGTTCCAAAGCCTCGTTGATCGTCTCCGCGGGAGCGCTGACGACAGCTAGCGTGCGGCATGTCCCATCGCCCACATTCAGGTAGGCATGGCCCATATCGCTATCGAGATAAACCGACTGTCCCGCATCGAGGGTGGCGGCCTCGTACAGTTCAGTGAGGACCTGAAGACGACCTTCCAATACGTAGAGGAACTCCTCGCCTTCATGGCGGACGAAGTCCCCGAACTCCTCGCGAGTACGTGCAGTGTGCTCGACGACGAGAGGGACCATCTTCTTGTTGAGTATCTCGGTGTTGAGATAGTGATAGACATAGTTGGACGTCTCGATCGTGCCCGCTGTCGCGTCCCCGCGATCGATACTCCGCCTCCCGGAGAAGCGTGTCTCGACCGGCGGCTTTTCGAAAAAGGTCGCGATGTCGACGCCCAGTCCCGTGGCAAGCGCCGCAAGCTTGTCGTAGGTCAGGGAGAGGCGTCCGTTCTCCGCCTTCGACAAGGCCGAGGTGGATATGCCGGTCATGCGAGCGACATCAGCAAGGCTCCAGCCGTTGCGCGAGCGCAAGGCGCGCAACGCCTCGCCCAATGGATTACGTTCGGTCGCTATCGCCGCCCCCTTCGTGGTGTGTCGATGCGATTTGATCGTGGCAAATCGGACGCATGTAAAGCCCGGGAAGACAAGCTGTCGAAAAATTTCCTATAGACAATCTCGTCCATTATGCGAAACATACGCCATGAATGGGAGGGAATGACATGAATAGCATAGTTCCACGCCGCCTGCTTGCCGCCGCCTCGCTTCCCGTAGTGGCCGTCGCCACTGCAGCTCAGGCACAGAGCGTGTCACCGGGCGAAAGCGCCTCTCAGGACGAGGTTGCGCCCGAAGACAGGGTCATCGTCGTTACCGCGCAGAAGCGCGAGCAGGACCTGACGGACGTGCCTGCATCGATCACCGTTTTCGATGGCGAGGCTCTCGAGAACATCGGCGCCGTCGACTTCGAGGACTATGCCAAATACATCCCGGGTCTAGGCGCATCTTCGCAGGGCGGACCGGGTCAACGCCAGCTCATCCTGCGCGGCGTCAATGCGGGCGACGATCCCGCCTCGACCGTGGGAGTATATGTCGACGAGGCGCCAGTGGGCTCGTCCACCTCGCTTGCGACCGGCGGGCGTCTGGGGTTCGAGCTCGTGCCGTTCGACATCGAACGGATCGAGGTTTTGCGCGGGCCGCAAGGAACCATCTACGGAGCGAGCACGCTGGGTGGTTTGCTCAAATACGTCACCCGCGCCCCCGATCTCGATGAATTCGAAGGGCGGGCCGACGCCAGCGTGTTTGCGGTCGACAACGGCGGACTCAACTACACGGCGAACGCAGCGCTCAACGTGCCGATTGCCGGCGTCGCCGGTCTGCGCTTCACCGGCTTCTACGCCAGGGACGACGGCTTCGTGGACAACGTCGTTACGGGGGTCGAAGACATAAATGGCAACGAGCGGTACGGCGGCCGAGCGCAGCTTCTCGTCGAACCAGGGCCGAACGTCTCGCTGCGCGCGGCTGCGCTATACCAGCGCACCGAACAGGACGACAGCGCGCTCGTGCGCTACGATTTCGCGACGGGCGAACCTGTCTTCGGCGAACTCGAGAACGACCGGACGGTCGCGGCGCAACTGACGCAGGACTTCCAGCAATATTCACTTACCGCCGACTTCGACTTCGGCTTCGCGACGCTGACCTCCGTTTCGGCGTATTCGGAACTTGAGACGCCGGCGATCGGTGACGCGACTGCCAGTTTCGGAGCCGCGTTCGGCTCCACCGCGGTCGCGCTGCTGCGCGCGGCGGAGACAGAAAAGTTCGTGCAGGAACTACGGCTCACATCGGCGTCGCGCGCAGACGGCATGCCGCTGGAATGGCAGGTCGGCCTGTTCTACACCGAAGAGGACAGTCTGAACGACCAGATTCTGACGGTGCGAGACGGTCCGTTCGTGCCGCTCAATCCGGCGGCGGTCGTCGAACTGCCGACGAGCTATGAGGAATTCGCCGTATTCGCGAACACCACAGTATTCTTTGGCGACCGCGTGTCGCTCAACCTGGGATTGCGTATCGCGGAGAACGAGCAGTCGTTCAGCCAGAGCACCAGCGGCCCCGCGGTCGGTCTGCCTCCTGGCGTCGTGTCGACGGTGACGAACGAGTCGAGCGACGGAACGGCGACCTTCGTCGTCGCGCCAAACTGGCAAATCACCGACGACGTGACCCTTTATGCCCGTGCCGCATCCGGATATAGGCCAGGTGGCCCGAATGCGATCCTGCCCGATCCCGCCAATCCAGGCGAAAGCCTCGTCCCGCTCACCTTCGATCCGGACACGCTGTGGAATTACGAGGCAGGGGTGAAAGGCAACTTCGGCAATTCCGGCACGTTCGGTCTGGCAGCGTTCCGCATCGACTGGGACGACATCCAGATCATCCAGATCGTGAACGGCGCCACATTCCGCGGGAACGGCGACACTGCCCGAAGCCAAGGCGTCGAGGCCGAAATCGCCTTCGAGCCGGTCGAAGGTCTGACGCTCGGCGGGAACGTCGTCTACACCGATGCCGAGCTTACTGCCGACACCGGGGTGGTCGTAGGCGGCCGCGACGGCGACCGTCTTCCGCTCGTTCCCGAATGGGCGGCTACCGCCTTCGCCGACTACACCTTCCCGCTTTCGGACACGATTATAGGCAATGTCGGTGCGACCGTCAGCTACACCGACGACCGGCGATCGGGCTTCCCTGCAAGTTTAACCAATCCGTCCTTCACGCTCGACGACTACCTCGTGGTGGATCTCAGGGCGAGCGTAGACTTCGACAGCTTCAGCGTCTCTGCGTTTGCCAAGAACCTCACGAACGAGATACCGCAGCTCGGCGCGACAAACGTAGGCGGTCGACTTGATGTCGCGGTAGGCCGTCCAAGGGCGTTCGGACTGCTCGTCGCGGCCGATTTCTGATGACGGTCCGGGAGACATTAGGAGCTTGACCTCCGCCACCGAAGCCCAGCCGGACATGGACGCCTCGTCCTACGCGAGGCCTGCATACGCCTGGTATGCGCTCGGCCTCTTCGTGCTGACGATCCTGCTCGCATTCATCGACAAACAGATCATATCTCTGATCGTCGAACCGCTGCAGGCGTCGCTGTCGATCTCGGATACGCGGATCGGCGTGCTGCAGGGATTGGCGTTTTCGCTGTTTGCCGCGATTGCCGCACTTCCACTTGGGCGCCTCGTCGATCGTACACACCGGGTCCGCATGCTTATCATATGCATGCTGATCTGGTCGACGATGACGATACTGTGCGGGTTCGCGCAGAGCTTCGCTCAGCTCTTCGCCTTCCGCGTGGGCGTGGGAATCGGAGAAGCGGCGATCATGCCGCTGATCTATTCTCTTCTCGCCGACTTCTTCCCACGGGGAAAGCGCGCGACGGCGATGCTCGTCTTCTACCTGACCGTCGTCGTTTGCGCGAGCCTCTCGGTCAGCCTCGGCGGCCTCGCGCTCGGTGCCCTCGCTTCGGGCAGTATAACTCTGCCCGGTCCCCTGGCCGACTTCGACGACTGGCGTGCCGCCTTCATCATCGTGGGCATCCCGGGACCGATCGCCGCAGTGCTCATCGGCCTCACCCTACGCGAACCCGAACGGCACGACCTGGCCAGCGTGAACGGACAGGGTCTCACAGTGCGGCAGGTCGCCGACTATCTGGCCCAGCGCAAGGGACTGTTCCTTCCACTGGTCTTCGGTTCAGCCGCCGCGCTATCGGTCGGCAACGCCATCAACAGCTGGCATCCGACGATCATGATCAGGGAGTTCGACTGGCTCGCCTCGACTGCCGGAATCCGGTATGGCCTCGCGGCGGCCATCTGCGCCGGCGTCGCAGTGCCGTTCGCGATCGTCATGGAGAAACGTCTGCGCAAGCGAGGTGCAGGCCAGGTGGCGACGCTACTTCCGGCAGGGGCGGCACTGTCGCTGCTGGTGGTGCTCGTCGTGCCGCTCCTCGGCGATGCGAACGTGGCTCTTTCACTCGGTGCCGGACAGCTCTTCGGCCTCTACTGGATCGTAGCTCTGACGCCGGTGCTCATACAGGAGGTCGCTCCAAACGAGATGCGCGGGCAGATCCTAGCCCTTTCCACGCTGATATCGACGATCCTGCAAGGCTTCAGCCCGGTCGCGACCGGTTTCTTCTCAGACGCAGTCTTCGACGGCGACAGGGCGCTGAGCCTCTCGGTCGCGGCGACCGCCTTGCCGATACTCGTAGTCGCGATCGTCCTCTACCTTCCGATGCGGCGCCGTTTCGCAAAGGAAGTGGAGCCGTCATGAAGCCGCAAGACGTCGAACGAACCCTGGCTGAATTCCTGACCAGCCTCGGGGTCGCGGACGCGCCCGGCCTGTCGGTCGCGATCGCCTATGGCGAGGAACAACCGATCTGCGGGCAGACCGGACGTCTGGGCCCTTCGGACAGTCGACCGATAACTGAAGACACCCCCTTCCGCATCGGATCGACGACGAAGCAGTTCACCGCCGCAGCGGCGCTGCTTCTAGCGCAAAAGGGCCGCCTCGATCCGGACGCGTCGATCTGCGACGGCCTTGGCGAAACGAGCCAAGTGCTCGGCGAGGTCCGCCTGCGCGACTGCCTCACCTGCACATCGGGAATACGCGACGAACTGGATATCTGGCTGTTCTCGCGTGGGCCGTCCTTCATGTCGGGTGCCGAGGGTGTCCGGCGAGCGCTGGCACGTCGCTCCATCAATTTCCGACCCGGCACTCGGTTCTGCTACAACAACACCGGCTTCGCACTCGCATCGCTGGTCATCGAGCGGACAGGGCCAGGAAGTTTCGAAACCGTGCTTCGGGAGAAGCTGTTGGAACCTGCCGGTCTTGCGGATACCGCTCTCTTCGCGAACGACGCCCATCTGCCCGATCGATGCGCAAGGACCAGCCTACCCGATGGCGACGGTCACGCCCTGGCTAGCTTCCCCACCGAGATCACCGGAGAAGGCGGCCTGATCGCCACTCCGAAGGATTTGGTTCGATGGAACCGTTGGCTGCGCGCAGTGGAGGATGGCGCGATCTTCGAACGGATGACCGCGCCGACGTCGCTCGACCGCGGTGGAGCAAGCGCCTACGGCTTCGCTCTGATCCGGGAATTTTCGCGGGGGGTGGAAAGGATACACCATCCAGGCGGCGTCATCGGCGGATCGGCCCAACTCGTGTTCTATCCGAAGGCGGGCTGCACCATCGCGGTCGCCTCGAACAACGGGACCCTGTCCGCTCCCGACATCGCGGACCGGTTGGCGGAGCGGCTCTGCATCCTGCCTCCTGCGCCACCACCGGCGCACACCGGTCCGGTCGGTGACTTCATCGAGCCGACGAGCGGAAGGGGGTTCTCGCTTCGAGCGGGCGCGCTCGATCTGCACGTTCACACGCTACCTCTCGTCGAGCGATCCGACGGCTCGGTCGCAGCCGAGAGTGCGGGGCTCGGACAGATCGCCTTCGGCAAGAGGGGCGGAAAGACATTCCTTCAAGAACACGGTCAGGTCCGTTTGTTGGACAAGATCTCTTGTGGACCGGTCGATGCCGATGCGAGCGGAGCGTTCGTCCGAGGCGACGTCCGGATCGACATCGAAGCGAAGGAGATGCGTATCTCGGCACCGGAAGGCGAAACCTATTACGCGCTCACTTCGATCGGCGCCGACAGCTGGGCGGCCGTCCCACGCTCCGCCATACCTCTCTATGCCACCGTGCAGCGCACCGAGCGCGGTGTCAGCGTCTCGACGCTGCGCAACTGGAACCTGGCGTTCGAACCGATCGGCACCGGGACATGACGGCACTGGACCGCGCCCACAACATTGAAGACCTGAGGCGTCTCGCAAAACGGCGTCTGCCGCAGGCCATGTTCGACTATATCGACGGAGGTGCCGAGGACGAGGGTACGATGCGGGGTAACCGGGACGCATTCTGCGAGGTCAGCTTGATACCTCGCCAACTCGTCGATGTCTCGAAGGTCGATCCGAAGACGACGGCGTTCGGGTGCGATATCGACCTGCCGTTCATGATCGCCCCGACGGGCATGTCGGCGATGTTCCATCCGGATGCGGAGCGAGGCGTTGCCCGCGCAGCCGGCCGGTCCGGCACGCTCTATTCGCTATCGACGATGGGATCGACCAGCATAGAGGACGTGGCGGCGTCCTCGAGCGGGTCGAAGGCTTTCCAGATCTACGCCTTCCGCGATCGCGCGCTGACGTCGGAATTCATCGAACGGGCACGCTCGGCGCGATACGATGCGCTCATCCTGACCGTGGATGTTCCAGTCGCCGGCAATCGGGAGCGCGACCTCAGGAACGGTATGACGCTCCCGCCAGCGCTCGGTCTCATGGGCATCCTCGACATCGCGAGGCACTGGCGCTGGTCGCTCGACTATGTGCGGGCGCCGCGCATGACGCTCGCCAACGTCGCGCATCGCATCGCGGAGGCGAACGCGGACATCTCGACCTTGAGCGGCTACATCGCGAACCAGTTCAGTTCGTCCATGACCTGGGACGACGCCCGCAGCATAGCAGAGGAGTGGGGTGGTCCCTTGGCGATAAAGGGTGTCCTTCATCCGGACGATGCACGGCGAGCCGTCGATGCAGGGGCGAGCGCCGTCGTCGTCAGCAACCATGGCGGACGCCAGCTCGACGGAGCCATCGCGTCGATGGACGCGCTTCCCGGAATCGTGGACGCGATCGGTGATAGATGCGAGGTCTTCCTCGACGGAGGAATTCGACGCGGTAGCGACATTGTGAAGGCGATCGCCCTCGGTGCGAAGGCTTGCTTCGTCGGACGACCCTATCTCTATGGTCTTGGCGCTGCGGGCGAAGCCGGGGTGGAAGAAGCCTTGACTATCCTTGCCTCCGAGACGCGGCGCGTAATGGCTCTAATGGGCGCGACAGCACTCGGCGATCTCGATCGCACCTGTCTTTCGCACAGAACTCTTGCCGCTTCATCGCATCAGCGCGGGGAGTAGAGCGCTGATCGCAAGCATAAGATCCGACGAGGAAAATCGCAGCAAAGAACCGCCTGGCGATCGAGATGCCGGCCGGAAACAGCGAGCGGCGCTCATTTGCGTAACCACCTTCTGGTGTAGTCTCGGCATAATTGCGGCCTACGCGCTGCTTACGGACCAACGCCTGTTGGCGGCTGGCTCCATCTTGCTATTCCTTGTCGTTGCCGCCGCTACGGAGCGCCATCTTAGCCGATGGATTGGCCTCATCAGCGGGAGCCTGATCGCAGCTACGCTCAGTTATCGCTCGCAATTCTGGGCAGGTCCGACCTTCGGCGAAGGCTTCGCCGCTGCCTCACTCGTTCTGGGCGCTGCACTGCTATGCGTCGTCGCCGTGAGCGCGGGAAGTTTCTCGCGCAGACGCCTTGCCGTGCCTGCGGTCGTCGCAGGTGGCATCGTCGCTACGATTGCCAGTATGTCGGCCTACGCCCATGCCGGTCCGACGACGCGTCATTCGATCGCTATAGCCAGCCACGACGGAACGCTTCTCGCGGCGGACATATATCTGCCACGCTCCATCCCTGCGGACGGTCTATCGGCCATCCTCATGCAGACCCGATACAACCGCGGATGGTCGGTGCGATGGCCATGGCGCTTCGTCCTGACAGGCGACGCTCCTCTCGCCGATGCATTCACACGCGGGGACTTCGCTTACGTAGCCGTCGACGCGCGCGGGTCGGGCGCTTCAGAAGGCGAGCAGGCAGTGTCCTTCTCTCCGGAGGAACGGGCGGACGGTCCGGCACTTGCAGGCTGGATACGCCGGCAGTCTTGGTCTAACGCCACCGTGTATGGCGAGGGCATCTCCTATGCAGGCGTGGCGACCGATCTCGCATGGTCGCAAGGCGCGCTCGATGGGGCGGTCGTGGCCTTCGCGCCCTACGACATCCTACGCGACACCGTCTGGCCCGGTGGCCTCCTGGCCGAAACCTTCGCGCGCCGCTGGTCCCTCGTCACCACTAGTCTAGACGCGGGTGAGCCGGAACGGGTCTTCGCATCACTCGCGAGGTTCGTGTCCGGGGTGCGCCCGCTCGACTCCGATCCAGACGGAACCGCACTAGCCGCACTGATCGCTTCGCGACGGAACTACGTACCATACGACCTGTTCGCCTCCGCACCGTTCCGCGGCGACCTGGTAGAAGGACAGGACGTGTGGTCTCGTGCGAACTTCACGTATCGAGCGCCTCAAGGCGCGCCACCGCGTCTGGTGATCGGGGGCTGGTATGATGGTGGCAACACCAATGCTGCGCTCCGGCGCCTCATCCACGATCCCGGATCGCATCTCCTCATCGGCCCATGGGACCACGGAGGGCGGCAGATCATCAGCCCGTGCGAGGACGACGAGGCGAAGGTTCTCGACTATCCGCGTGTGGTCACCGACTTTCTCCGAAGCTCCTCCACTACTACCGGGCAGTCCCGTGTGAGATATTTCACGATGTGCGGAGGCGGCTGGAAAGAATCTTCAAGTTGGCCCGTAGCCGACGTCCGATCGCAGACCTTATATCTGTCCGGAACGTCGCTTAACTCACGAGCCGCTCCCTATTTTCCACGAACCCTCATCGTGGATCCTTCGGCCACGACCGGGAAGGGAAGCCGGTGGCTTAGCCCTGCAAACTTCGACGGTACACTTATAGAATACACAGAGCTTTTCGACCAGTCGCAGCATAGGCTGACATTCGAAACCGGCCCCCTTCGAAATGACATGATCTTGACCGGCAACGCCGTGATTGAGACAGCGATCACGGCCGACGCGGCAGATGCTTCAGTCTTCGCATATCTTGAGGACGTCGGACCCGCTGGCGATGTTCGCTACATTACCGAAGGTCAGATCCGGGCATCACACGCGGCGTTGGCGATCGGCCGCGACGCCCTTTATGAGGACGTCATCCCGCACCGAACCTTGCGCGCCGAACATCGGAGGGCTCTGTCACTCGACGAACCGCTGATCTTGCGTTTCGGCATGCAAGCGACTTCCTACCGGATCGCTGCCGGCAGGCGCCTTCGCCTGTCCTTCGCAGGAGCGGACCACGACAATTTCGCCGCCGTGCCCGACGGAGCATCGCGCATCACCTTCCATTCCGTCGACGGACGCGCGCCGACCTTAGATCTCCCGATCGAACAGTGATGCTGAGCTTTTGGAAAGAGAAGCCTGCGAGACTATGAACTACGTGCGGAGCTTGTCGATAGCGCTCCTTATTCCCAGTCTCCAAGGCTTCGATAGATCAGCTTGCCGGAGCGGCGGCGATTGCGGCCTCTCGCGTCCTTCTCGACCCCGTGACATGATCGAGCGCGGTGTCGGCCGGCTCGAAGTCGGAAGAGTATATGCTGTTGGCAGTCTTCGCCGTCGTTCCGGCGCTGATCGCAACTGCCGGATGCATCGCCAGCGTCCGGCCGAAGCGTTCCGTGTGAAGATTCTTGCGGACCCCATCGCAACCCGGATCGTTCATTCTCGTCCGATTGGCACATCCTGCTTGCGGTGACACCAACGACACAAACGCGATGCCCGTAAATAAGGAAAGAACATGGACCGCGCAGACAACTTTCCCAAGAAGATCCGCATCGGGATCATCGGAGCCGGACCGGCGGGCCTGACGACGGCGCTTGCGATCGAGTATTATGATCGAAAAAAGCGGTTCGAGGTCACGTTGTTCGAACGCAACAGCTCACCGACAGACTATCCCGGTGTCGAATACGGCATACAAGAGCGGGCGTGCCGCGCGTTCGAGCGGATCGGTATCCGCGAGAAGGCGTTACACCGCAGCCTGCGCGCCCGGAAAATTACGTTCTATAATTCGCGGCTCGAGAAAAAGTTCAGGCCAATCGAGCTCGATGGCGATTGGACGCGTCATGTTGTGCGGCAGGAATTCGTCGCCGACCTGGTCGGGCTGGTGAAGAGGGCAAAGCTGCTGACGAACCATGAGATAGTCAGCGTCAGGCCGAATGAAGACCGATCCGTCACTCTGAAGGCAAACATCGGAGAGGGGCGGAATGAGGAGTTCACCTTCGACGCCGTCCTTTCCTGCGACGGCTCATCTTCCACGACGCGCTCGCAATTGTTCCCCATGCAGGACGAGAAGCGCGATCAGGGTTTCTCGTGCATCTACATGATGCTCGAGGCCGAGAAGCCTCTGGAAGCGGAGGAACGCTACCTCGCGATGACAAACGCCGGGGTCAGCAACCTCATCATGGGCGAGGAGGCGACCCTCACGACGTTTCCGCTCGGAAAGGGGCGCGCGGCATATGGCATAGGCTTCGATCATCAGAGCCGAGGACACCTCTGGTCCCGGTTCGATCTCGATCCGGACACCGAATGGGCGGACATACCTGCAAATACACGTGAGGCGCTGGCCCGCCGTCTCGTCGAAGATGCCTGCGCGCACGATCCATTCTATGCCGAGATGCTCAAGCACGTGCAGGACTGGATGAGCCCTCGCGTCTATCTATGGGCCATGGAGGATACCGATCCGCTCCATCCGCCCTATGGCGAGACGGGCAATGTCCTCGCGATCGGCGATGCGGCGCACGTGCTTCTTCCAACGATCGGCATGGGCGCGAGCACAGCGATCGAGGACGGCGAGATGCTCGGACGATTTCTAGTCGAGGGATCGGCGGGCGTTCCCGGTCCCGAAGTGTTCCGGCAGCAATTCGCCGATAGCGTCGCGAAACCCTACGCCGCCGAACGCACGGAAGTCTGGGACGATCTTGTCCGACGCGCCCGAACGGCGGCCGAGATCAACTTCACCGATCAGCACGAGCGCAAGCGCTTCGCGGTCGGACCGCAAATTCCTCATCGGACTGCGTCAAGACTGGTCAGCGCAATCGAAAAGGCCGCGCGTGCTGCGGGAGTCTGAAAAGCCAGAGAGGTTTCCCGACAATCAATGTCCGAAATCGACGCTCCCGGATGATATGAGCCAATAACTCTCGAGAATCCGGATGGAGTGTCGATCGACCGAGAAGAAGAACTTCTGGGACTGCCTGAAAACCTAAATCGTTAAAAAGGGACGCTCGCGCGAGCGTAGTTTTTCACTGCTACGCTTGAAACGCGTTCGACGTGAGACCGATAATGGGATGCCAGCGCGCTAGCGACGGTTCACAACTATGGAACATATTGCCGATGCGTCTCGAAACGGCTCGCTCGACCCGGTCGCGCGAGCCATCAACCACGCACCTTCCATATTCATCACTGCCGCTTTCGCCATCAGCATCGCGTCGCTTTCCTACGGCAGGTCGCCGCGAACTATTGTGCCGATGTTGATCTGATATGGGGGCGTATAGATCAGGCGCTTGACTGACACTCTGCAGCACGGCGCAATGCTCCGTACGGAGCCACATGTGACATCAACTAACTCCGAGCCGCTGAAGCACCTGAGGCTCGAACCCCCAAGCACCGTGCGAGTGAATGGGGCGACGGATGTTCTAGTGCGTCCGAATGAGCGACTTACCTCTGGAGAATGGCCACGTAAACACCGCGTAAGCACTGTTTCCCGATAAGCGGAAATTTCTAAGGCCGTGATTTTATGGAGAGAAATGGCGCACCCGACAGGATTCGAACCTGTGGCCTCTGCCTTCGGAGGGTAGCGCCTAGTGACGAAAATGGCGGAAAACCGATGTTTACACGAACGGAATGTTCGGAACATTCGACGAACAAAGCAAGAATAGCGGATATTTTCGCCGGAGTTTCGCCGGAGCTTAGCGGGCAGCCGATTGGCCGTCCGAAAACAAATGCCGCTGAATATCCAAAAAGGCAGAGCGGATGTCGCCGGTCGATCCGAGCTTCCTTTTCGCATCGTTCATGCTGCCGTAGCGGCTGCGGATGAAGTGGCTGAGGCGCTGTGTGTCGAGTTCGCGGATGCCGTCCTTCGCGTAGGAGCCTAGGACGTAATCGAGGAATTCTCGCATCTCCTCCTCATAGCCATCCATGCCTGTCGCCTTCGCCGTTTCGACGCGTTCGGCGCGAGCTAGGGGTGCTAGGGTGAAGCGGATGTAGCCGAGCACGTCGAAGATATCCGAGTTCGGCGCGTCGATCAGGCGGCGCATGTCCGCGAGGCGCTCGCGGTCGTAGCCCATTTCAGTCAGGCGCTGGAGAAAAGCGTTACGGCGATCGGGATCACTCCAAATCTCGCGCAGTTCGTCTTCGCTTGTAACCAGCGTGCCCAGATCGCCGAACAGATGGTCCATGAACTCCTGCGCCGTGATGGGCCGGCCGTTGAACATGTATGTCGTTGCGCCGACGTAGCGGATCTTGCGCTCCTTGCCGTCGGCCAACTTCACGATGACCTTCTCGGTCGGCTCCTTCGGGTCTTCGGGATCCTCTGGATCGTCCGGCCCATCGGGACCGCCAGGACCGGGAAGCGGAGGTCGGGGATCCGCAGGGTCTTCCGGTTCGCCGTCCCACTCAGGATCGTTGAAGTGCTCATAGGCTTTCACGAAGTCGTAGATCGTGAAGAAGTCCTTGCCGTCGAAAGTGCGCGTGCCCCGGCCAATGATCTGCTTGAACTCGATCATCGAGTTGATTGGCCGCAGCAGGACGATGTTCCGCACGTTGCGCGCATCCACACCCGTCGAGAGCTTCTGCGACGTCGTCAGGATGGTCGGCAGTGTCTTTTCGTTGTCCTGAAATTCGCGCAGGTGCTGCTCGCCCAGCTTGCCATCGTCGGCCGTGACCCGCTCGCAATAGTGCGGATCGGGATTGTCCTTAATCTGGTTGATGAAGTTGCGGACGCGGGCGGCGTGATCCTGCGTGGCGCAGAAGACCAGCGTCTTCTGGCGCTGGTCGATCTGGTCCATGAACTCTTGCACACGGCTCATCTCGCGCTCGTCGATAATGAGCTTGGTATTGAAATCGGCTTCCTTGTATTCCTTGTCCGGGTCGATCTCACCCGCGATCACGTCGTCCTCGTCGCTGAAGGTGTAGGTGTCCATGGTGCTCGCCATCTGGCGCACCTTGAAGGGCGTCAGGAAGCCGTCGCCGATGCCTTCCTTCAACGCATAGGTGTAAACCGGCTCGCCGAAGTACTTGTAGGTATCGGCGTTGGTGTCGCGCTTGGGTGTGGCCGTCAGGCCGAGCTGCACGGCGGGCGAGAAATATTCGAGGATCGCACGCCAGGTGCTTTCATCCCGCGCACCCCCGCGATGGCATTCGTCGATCACGATGAAATCGAAGAAGTCGGGCGCGTAGCCTTCGAAGGTGAACTCGGTCTCGCCATCCTTCCCGCCGGTCATGAAGGTCTGGAAGATTGTGAAGAAGATGTTGGCGTTGGTGGGCACGCCGCCGCGCTTGCGCACTTCCTCCGGATCGATGCGGACGAGCGCATCTGGCGGGAAGGCGCTGAAGGCGTTGTAGGCCTGATCGGCAAGAATGTTGCGATCGGCAAGGAACAGGATGCGCGGGCGACGAACCGGCTCGCGGCTGAGATTCCAGCTGGACTGGAACAGCTTCCATGCGATCTGGAAGGCGATGCTGGTCTTGCCGGTGCCGGTGGCGAGCGTCAGCAAGATGCGCTTGTCGCCCTTGGCGATCGCTTCGAGCACGGCGGTGATGGCGTTGTGCTGGTAATAGCGCGGCTGCCACTTGCCGCCGCCGGTCTCGAACGGGACAACGCCAAACCGCTCGCGCCAATCATTGCCATGCGGGAAGCAACGATTCCAGAGTTCGTCCGGCGTGGGAAAGGGAAGGTCGTGATCGCCCTCCTTCCCGGTGTTCATGTCTATGCCATACCAGCCGAGCCCGTTGGTCGAATAGGCGAAGCGGGTTTCGAGGCGGCGAGCGTAGTCTTTCGCCTGTCCGACCCCAGCCGTGTGGCCGAGCCCGGCGCGCTTGGCCTCGATCACCGCCATGTGGCGGCCTTTGTAGGTCAGGACGTAGTCGGCGGAGAGGGCATTGGCCCGCTCACCGCCTGCCAGAATGCGACCTGGTGCGATGGTGTATTCACGCGAAATCGAAGAGCCTTCGACCACACCCCAGCCCGCTTCGCGCAGGATGGGATCTATGCGGTTAGCGCGTGTGTCGGCTTCGGTTTCCACTTGGGGCATCTAAGCGCCTTGCTTCCTTTCGCGGGCGACGGCTTCGAGGGACCGGATCATGTTGTCGACGCCAATTTGATAAAATTCAGCAAGATGAAATGACCAGCTATCGGATACGCCCTGCTCATGTTCGTGTAGTATGTTGATGATTTCGTTCGCCAGGGCAATCATCGCTTCATCTGCGAGCGGAAAGTCATCTTCTGCAGCCTCGGGATCGAAAAAATACTTCCTGTCGAGATGCGCAATCACCTTGTCCCTTCGGCCCCGAATGCTCGCAATAATGTCGGAGTGAGCGGCGAGCGCGGACTTGTGCTTAAACGCCACGGCCTCGGAAAACTTACCATTCTTCCAGACAATCCTGCCGGAATTCGCTGCGCTAAAATCAAGAAATTTCTCTAGGTTGCCCCAGCTCCGTTTCTTCTCTTCAAGGATTCGAGCCAAGGCCAGCAGCACATCGCTCTGCATTGCCCGCGCAAAAAAATAGAGTGGGGGTGAGATTTCCCAAAGCCCTTCGCCGCGCTCTCGATAATGCCGCACTACCTCCCTGAAGATGGCAAGCTTGGCTATCAGCCCTTCTTGCCCGTGCACCAACACGAGAAAACGTTGCAATCGCTTTTCGTAATCGTCTTGGGGGCTTAGTTCTGACATTACACGAGTCGCCCACTAAACGCTTCAGCGAGTAGAGAGCGGCGCAAGCTTTCTAGATCGGCGATCTGCTTCCGATACGATTGCTTGAGCTTTTCGACCGCGGATAGCTTCTGGTTCAATCGCTCCACTATTTTCTTCTGGGTATCAGTCGAAGGCAATCTGATTTCAAAAGCATTTAGTTGGCCACCGCTAACGTGCGGCACGCCGAGACCGGTCTGGATGTCGAGAACATAGCGTTCGAACAATGGGCTACCAATCCAAAACCCGAGGAAGCGCGGAAGCAGTCCAGCCTTTGGGCGCAGTCGCGCAACTCGCTGCACGAGCAGGCTCGGCAAGGCTTCTTCGTCCACGATCGCAAACTTGATCCCGGCGCTCACCCACGTGCGATCCATTGCGACCAGCACGTCATCTTTCTGCAGTTCATACTTCGCATATGTAGCGCGATCGCTGGCAGGCCAGCGCTTTACGCCGTCCCAGCGGAAATCGCCTTGCACGATATTATCGCCGCGTATGAGCCGAATATCTGACTCCTTGTCAGTGTAGCCGCGGCTCTTGAATGCGAAGCCTGTCAGCAGATCAATGTGAGGCCCAACAGGCTCCAATTCGCCCAGCTCTGCCGCGCCCAATTCGCTTTCTAGAAGTTGCGTTGTCAGCTCGTCGGCATCCGCCAGATTGGCCTCAGCGTTGGCGCGGGCGCGATCGAGGGCGGCGAAGGCCTGATCGAGCACCGCGACGATCCGCTTCTGCTCCTCCAGCGGGTGGAGTGGAATTTCGATTTCTTTCAGCTTTGATGCATTGAATCCGCCTTGCGCGCTTCCCGACGAACCCTGCTTTATAGATTCCCAATACGTGGAGGTCTGAAAAAACAAAGCCACATATTCGGGCATCAACTTCTCGTCAGTAATCCGAAGCCTGATCAGGTAAGAGGCTGGAACGCTCGCGGGTGGCTCCCGAACTAAGAAACTCTTGCCGGTTGTCGCGCCCGTGCGTGCGAAGACAATATCGCTTGCTTCGAGCTTGTGCTTGTCAAAATCTCTTTGATTGATTTCGCAGTAGGGCACCGCTGTCCAGTCAACATTGCCTTCCTGAATGTCTGTGATGCGTAGAAATTTCGGGCCAATAGCTTCGGAAGATGCACTTTCCGTGTAACCATAATTGACCGAAGCAACCTGACCCAGCTTGACATTATCAACCATGCTGCCGCTCACAGCATCCCTCGAATATCCTCGAGGATATTCGCCGTCTCCTCGTCCCGCGCGAGCATCGCATCGATAATCTCCGCGGGTTCACGCAGCGGTTCTTCATCCGGCGTGTTCGGGTTTCGGACCGTCAAGTCCCACGTGACCTGATTGAGGTCATCGGCCATCACCGTCCAGCTCTTGTCGCTGTCGGCCTTGCTCGCCTTTAGCTCCACGAATTCCTTCAGGTCGTCGTCGTTGAGCGGGTTGGTCTTGCCCAGCGAACGGCCGGGATCGAGCTGGTAATACCAGATCTCCCTCGTCGGCGTGCCCTTGTTGAAGAACAGCACCACCGTCTTCACGCCAGCGCCTTGGAACGTGCCGCCTGGGCAGTCGAGCACGGTATGCAAATTGCAGGTCGCCAGAAGTTCCTTACGCAGCTCCACGCTGGCATTGTCGGTGTTGCTGAGGAAGGTGTTCTTGATCACCACCGCTCCGCGCCCGTGCGAGAAACGTCCCTCCGCCTTCAGCTTGCGGATGAAATGCTGCAAGAAGAGGTAGGCCGTCTCGCCGGACTTGATCGGGAAGTTCTGCTGCACCTCGCGCCGCTCGCCACCGCCAAATGGTGGATTGGCCAACACGATGTCGTGACGGTCGGCCTGCTGGATATCCATCACGTTCTCGGTGAGCGTGTTGGCATGGCGGATCGTCGGCGCCTCGATCCCGTGCAGGATCATGTTCATTACGCCCAGCACGTAGGCGAGAGACTTCTTCTCCTGCCCGTAGAAGGTCCGGCGCTGGAGCGTTTCCCACTCCTCGCCGGACAGATCCGGGCGGCGCAAGTAATCCCACGCCTCGCACAGGAAGCCCGCCGACCCGCAGGCGCCGTCGTAGATCGTCTCGCCGATCTTGGGATCCACGACCTGGATCATGGCGCGGATCAACGGGCGCGGTGTATAATATTCGCCGCCATTGCGCCCGGCGTTGCCCATCCGCTTGATGCGGGTTTCGTAGAGGTCGGACAGCTCATGCTTGGCATCGGTGCTGCCGAAATCGAGCGTATCGACGATGTCGATCACCTCGCGCAGCGAATAGCCGGAGCGGAACCGGTTCGCGAGTTCAGAGAAGATCTCGCCGACCTTGTATTCCAGCGTATCCACGTCGGCATCGCTGGTGTTGAAGGTCTTCAGGTAAGGGAACAGCTTGCCATTGACGAAGTCGATCAGGTCCTGCCCAGTCTTCGCGGCATTGTGGTCGAGTTCACCATCCTCATCCTTCGGCGCGGCCCAAGTCTGCCAGCGATATGCCTCGTCGAGGATCGGCGTGTAGTCGCGGCCTTCCAGTTCGGCCTGATCCTGCCGCTCCTGTTCCAGATCGTCGAGATACTTGAGGAACAGCAGCCAGCTGGTCTGTTCGGCGTAGTCCAGTTCCGACGACAGGCCCTCGTCATTGCGCATGGCCCGATCGATATTGTTGAAAGCGTTCTCGAACATTGATGCCCCTTGTGTCGCGCAACTGACTATTCTGATTGGCTGAATCGGGCAAGTTGTAGGCGGGGAATGCGCCGCCAGCGTGACCGCGGGCAATATACTCGAATATGATATTCTCGTCGCAATCCTGTTGTAAAGATCGGCGGTTCTGCTATTGCTCGCATATAGCGATGCAAACACAACGGAATAGCAATGTAATGGCGCGTCACGGAACGCAGTCAGCAGCGCACACCTAGCGAGCGGCTTGGGCGCTAGACGCACCAAAATGCATCGGAGATCGCCACTTTGGCTACCATCATCACCCGCAAGAATCCCAAAACTGGCAAGACTGAGCGTCCCTATCGCGACAAGCAGGGCAACTTCGTCCTGGGCGATCCGGCCTTCGGGAGCGAACTGCATCACCGCAAGAATGCAATCCTGACCACGGATTATGACGATGCATTGCGGCTCGTGCGCAACGGCTTTTCCATCCGCATGTCGGCAGGTGATGGCACGCCAGCCTCGTTAATCAGCGCAAGAAAGCTGACCCTTAACAACATCGATGAGCCTTCCCCTGAGGATATCCCGGCTGAAGGTCCCCTAACGCCGTTTTCGCGTGACGACGTCATGCATGACCTGCGCAAGGCCTTGGTCGCAAAGGCAGCCATGGTCGCCCGCTGGGGAAGTTACGATGCGGCCGAGGCTTTTCTGGGCTTCCCGCCATCCGACGACGCCGGAGAACCATACGACGACGCAGATCCTTCGGAGGTCGACCTTTCTCGCTTCCGCGCTACCCCATTGATCGATGCCATCTACGACTGGGCTTTCCAGACCGGCAAGCACGAGGCGTTACGCCCTGACTTGTGGGACGACCTTGGCTCGCTCATGGACAGTGCCTCCGCCGGTACGATCAGCATCCTATCCCCAATGGCAAACGCGGACAGTCCATTGCGCGTGACCATCGGCACCGCGTTCGCGCGGCGGAAGTTCGAGTTTGAGCGCGGCACGCTGCTGTCGGTGCGAGACCTTGCCTACCTCGCCCAAATGACCGAAGTCGCCGCGCGGAATGCTCTCGCCAAAGCAGGCATCAAGGGGCGTGGCGGCATCGGCAACGACACCGCTCGGGAATGGCTAGCTCAGCGACAGAAGTTCGTGCCGACGCGAACGGATCTTCTGCCGATCGAAGAATCGTAACGGCGTTTCGAACCTCCGGTCGGCTGACCGGAGGATATCCTGCTTGCGATATGCCGGACCGAAACACGTGTCCGAAGGCCCGATGCTCTCGCATAAACACTTGTTTAGCAGCGTGACCATCGTCCCGATGCTCTTACATAGTTTCCGGGATTTAGAGCAGACCAACCGCCTCACTGCAGTTCGAGGGTTGGCAAGGGCTAACTGCCCTAAATTAGTAGGCGCAATAGGGCAGGAAGGTCCTCCTGCGTCGGACCTTCCTGCGCTTGATGCGTATGAACCGTCAAATGCGATGCACGTAATGCTAATAACGGACCACATGAGTGATCCGGACATTTCCGCTTTGGAAAGTGAAATCGGCCGTTTTCGGGGTTTTTCCACCTTACATCGGTGTCGATATTGCTTAGCATGTCCGGCAACACACTCTCGCCTGCTGAAGCACTTCAAAAGCTGCAACTCACCAAGGAGATAGCAGCAGCAATCATGTGCGGGCCCAATATCGATAGCATTAGCGCTACGCAGATTAGGAAGGGAGGCTGCTCCGCCGGGACGCTTGCGCGATTGAACATGGCCGAGACAATCATCAAAAGTCCGACCCTTTTTCGTGACCCGTTGAACAAAGACAGCCACATCACGGGTCAGGTTGGCGGACGCGCTAAAAAAGCATCGCGCCCCATCACATGGGGAAACCCAGGGGGGAACTCCAATCAACCAAACCTGATGTACCCCGCCTCCCGCCCTTCCAGACCGATTGGCGACGGCGGGGCTCGCAGCTTTCATCTCGCAGAGGAACTCGCCCACACCAAGCCGACGGCTTCAAAGTCAGGAGCGAAGGCCAGACAGAACTACACCTTAGACGCGAGCAAGGTGCCGATCGTGGAAGCAGAGCTTGCAGGCCTCGCGCTCCAGCGCGGCCTCTATCTTTTTCGAGACGCGGTCAAAGTCGAAAAGGAAGGCCTTCGCCTCGCAATTACGAACATGGGCTCCAACGATGAGACTGTTGTGGCGAGCTGGAAACTCATTGAAGAGACCGAGACGCGGAAAGTGGATAAGATTATCCTTCCGCACCTCAGCATCAATAAATTACAATCTGAAAATCATGAGTTTTGGGACCGACTTCTTCGCGAACCTGATGTTCCCATCGACTTGAAGGAATTCCTCAATAGCAAAGACGCAGCGGCTGTCTCTTTCATGGGGGATCGTCTCAAGCCCATCGAGTGCTTCTTACGGAAAAATGGCTGGCACGATCGCTCGAACGGAAAAACTCGCCCTGACGTCAAATTTCATGCGGGGCGCAATCCTATCTCGCAGAGGCGATTGGTCCTTGAGTTACCCAGTGGACTCAGTTTGGAAGCAGTCGAACGAGTGATTCACGAGCTCGCAAACGAATTTCACAAGCGCGACCTTCCCTTCGTCTTGGTCGTCCATCGCCCTGATGAGACCAATCACGAGAAAAATTGGCACATTCATCTCGATTACCATCACCGTCCCATGAAGCGGTTCGACCCAGCCAATTACGTCTTGCCGAATGCACCTATGGAGACGGAGACCAAGAGGTCTGCCCAACATGCGATCAAGAAAAGGGCGCTAGCCAATCCGGACCCTAGTTGGACCGGGAAATGGGATGCCGAGATTGAATTCGAATATCGGACGGATAGCGGCCGGAAGAAGGTGTCGCGTCCATTTCTCCAGGATTGCCACCCTGATGTGAACGAAGACAGCTGGCTTGGAAACCTTCGGTGCCGGTATTCGGAGATCGTAAATACCGAGCTTGAGAAATTGGGATCGGCCATTCGTTTCGATCCGCGAAGTCTGGAAGAAAGGGGTATCTCAAAAATCTCGGACGAGCATCTCGGGCTGAAAAAATCGCACCGCGAGCGATGGGGCAAACCGACCAAAAAGGGTGCTCAGAACGAACAGAACCAATGGGATTTTGAACATGCGGAACTGCTTCGTCTTTATCCGGAGGGTGACAGGCCGGATGGAAAACCTGAGCATGTCACTGGGTATGTTACCGGCTTCCTGAAGCTCATTCACCAAAGGCTCCAGTCGCGGCCGAAATATGTGAGCTACTACGCGCACCGGCAGACAGATGCGGATGACCAAGCCAACCCTACGCCCAGCACGATACGCCGAAATAAGCGGAGAGACTATCGGGTAGAATGGCTTGCTGAACAAGCTGATCGCGCGCTCGACAATATCAACGAAGCGTGGATGGGAATATCGTCATGGGCTGCAGATATGACTATCAAGCAGGATCACGAACCGAAGATCAAAAGAGACGGTGTTCGTTCGCAGACGCCCCAGTCGAAGTCAGAGCACTCGACACCCCGCAGCTCAAGTATCACGGACGATACTGTCGCAAAGGCCCAGCCGGACGATCTGAAACCCGCTGAGCTTAGGTCCGCTCATCGTGCCCGGGTCAAGTCCGCGAGCGAGACGGCATCGGAGTCCGGCACCGCAGATCGGAAGTCGCTCTCCTTCGAAGATAAACTGGCTGTGCTGCGCAAGCATCAAGTCCAATTCAAGATTGGACGTGCCACCATGCCGAATAGTGGTTGGGCGCTCACCGCGAACCTAAGCGATGCCGATGCTGAGAAACATGCGTTGCCTACAAAAATCGTCGCACACAGATCTGAGGAACGTCGGCTGCTTCTCGACCTTCACCGAGAGCTATGCAAACCAAGGGAAGAGCCTATTCGTCTCACGGCGAAGGCTCCTGCTGAGCAGCATGGCAGGCCACAGCGAGAGCAACGCGGCTCGGCGCCGGATTCGCGCCAGCTTTTCGACGCCAAACCATTCTCCTTCGATGCGGTGTTTCCTCATGACCTTCGGGATCAGCCGACGCCTAGGCTTTCGGGAATGCTGCCTCGTGCCAATGGAGGTGCTGATGAGCACACTGCGGTCGAGGGAGATGCGGCGCCGACTTCAATAGTCGAAGGCACACAGGGCAAGACCATCCAGCCTCAGCCCCGCGACACGCCGACCGCCGCCGCTGGCACGGCCAAGGAGTCTCCGACCCTCAAAGGCTCGGAAGACATAGCCTGGGCCTTCGATCTCATCGCAAATGGCAAGCTTCGAAAAACCGTCATCTGCCCAATGTCGGACGAAAAGGTGCTTGTCTGTGGACCGGATTCCGACACGCGCACGGTCGCTCTGGCGGGACTTCCGGCCGCGCTTGCAGCGGACCTGCTGGTGCTAGCCGACACACAGGAGCTCGAGTTGCAGCGGATAGCAAATTTTATTGCCCGCAACTCAGCCCAGCTGTCCATGGAAAGATGGAGAGAGGCGCTGCCCAAATCCGAGACCGGGATGGAGATGGGCGAGATCTTCGATCGCTGGTCTGAGAATGCCGACTTCCGTCGAGCAGTAGACCGAGTGAAGATGCTGTCGGTCTCGGACGATACGGATGCTCAGGCTATCGACGAACACAAAAGGGCGTTTTTCATGCTCATGTTCAGGGATCCGGAAGCCGAAAGCCTGCTCGACGGATTAGCCAATCGTACAGCATCGCCTGGCGCCAAACAAATCGATGAAGTCAGTCCCAAGAACTGCGCCGCTCCCCTCGGCGGTGCTGCGACAACGCCGGCGGTTCCGGTTGGCGAAGGGGCTAATGCGGTCGATGCGGCTGAGAAAGCTACATCGACAACCGAAGCTGACGCTAATCCGCCATTGCCCAAGCCATATCGCGGGCCATTCAATCCGTTCGAGCAAGGGTGGGATCGATAGCGATGCCCAGCTAATTTTTGGATCTGCATCGGACGCCTATTCCTACTGTCCCCTTCTTCGCTTCCTCGTGTCACCACACTGGGAAAACGCCATCCGGCCAACGTCGCTGTCCGAGGTCGGTAGGTAGAGGGGAAAAGTCCCTTGGCCGGCCTCGTGACATGAGGCAATGATGAACAAACTTAACGAACAGCCGGACGAAACCGGCACTGATAACAACCAACATAGCGACAGGCGCATCCTTCACCCAGTCCGCAGCCGGAACGACTGGCCCCGCATAGCGCCAGAAGGGGAGGCAATGCGGCGTATCGCCGTGGTCGACACCGAAACGACGGGCCTTGCCGTAGAGCATCACCAGATCATCGAACTGTGCATGGCAGTCGTGCTGGTGAACGATGCCGGACGGATTGCCGCTGTCGAAGTTGTCAGAAGTGGGCTGGTCGATCCCGGTCATCCGCTGACAGCAGAAATTGCCGAACTAACCGGGCTGACGGATCAGGATCTGGCCGGGCGGTCGATCGACGAGGAACAGGTCGCAGAGATGCTGGCATCCTGCGACGGGGTGGTGGCATACAATGCGGCGTTCGACAGGCCCTTCGTCGAAAAGATGATCGACCGGCATGTGCCTGTCCCGTGGGGCTGCGCAATGGCTGACATGCCGTGGCGCAAACTTGGGTTCGAGTCGGGACCGCAGGGCTACCTTCTCAATCAGGCTGGTTACTACATGCCTTCAGCCCACCGCGCGAAGGACGATGTCCTCGCCTTGATCCAGCTGCTCGATCACGTCTGTGCTGATGGCGAAACCGTTATGGCCAAGACTCTGGCAGCTATGGACGCTCCAGCGTGGAGGTTCGAAGCGCAGGGAGCACCATACGGTTACAAGGACGATCTGCGTGAGCAACGTTACCGTTGGGCGTGGGGGCGGCTGCACGATGTGTGGCACAAACATGTGCGCGCCGAGGCCTACCAGGCCGAGCTTGATTGGTACGTGTCAACCATCGGGAAGGACCCGGTGATCGTCCCGCTACCCGCGAGCGAGCGGTATCGCTTCCATACGACTTGGACACAGGCCTGAGAAGCATAGACCTCAAGAAGGCAAGGAACGTGAGCCATCCGGCTGAACGGAAAAGAGCTCCGGCCGATAGGCCGCCATCCACACAACAAGGAATTACGAATGATCGATCTCGATATCGGCGGGGCATGCCCCCGCCAGCAGTTGACCTGTGCCCTGTCGCAAGCGCTGGGTCTGCCCACCGACCCCGGCGCCGGCACCGATGCTCTGACAATCGGCACGATGGACTATCCATCCGAACCCGCGCTCGAAATGGTCGCCCGGGCGGCGATGCAAGCAAGGCAGGACTCGCTGCTGGCGCTGTTCGCCAACGACCAGACCAGCATCTGCGGCGGTCTCGCACTGATTTACCGGACGCGGGACGGTGCGCGGATCATGCAGGTCGAGCCGTGCCGCCTGAGCAGTAGCAAGCCGATCATTGTGATCACCACCGATCGTCGCCAGGCCTTCCGTCTCGACAAACGGTGCCTGCTGCGATCGTGCGCCGTGCCATCGCGAGCGAAGGTCGAGCGCGGCGTCGAACGCGCATGGCAGGACATCCGCGCTGCGATGAGCACGGTCGAGGTCGACCCTGACCAGTGGGAAGCCGGCTATTTCAGCCTGTTCACGGATGCGCAGGCCTTCGCCGACTTCATGGCCTGACCGGCTTCACATCTTCCATCACCACTACACAGACGGCGTCTCCAACCGGAGGCGCCGCCTGTCTTGTTTCTCAGAACAGGATTTTCAGCATGCCCCATCCCCATAGGCGCCATCCGCGGGTGCTATGCTCGCTCGCGATCATCCGCGATCCCGGCGAAAGCAGCCCCCGTTCGGCTATTCGTTCGACCGCCATCTTCACCGTCACCAGTGAGCAAAAAGGCGGCGCAAGGTTCGCTATCGATCACCGCGCCTTCGATCGGACAGCGAACCGGGCCGATATTCTGGCCGGACTAGCCGATCGCATTCCGGAAGGAGCGACCGTGATCGCGCGCGCATCCCGGACATCACAGCATTACCTTCGGCACGCATTCGCCGCTGGCGGACCGCTGCCACCAGCGGACTTGCAGCTGCTCCAACGGGATCGCCCGGACCTCGATATCCTTCCGCTCCAATGCGCGAACGGCGTGCTCGAAGAGATTGCAGCCGCATATCGGATCGAGCGAGCCGGGCCCGGTTCGAACGTCCTGTCGCGATCGCGCGGGGCACCGGACGAAGCACAGTGCCTGTGGGCAGCGTTCCTGTGGTCGCAATGTTCGCCGCACCAGCGGGCATCGCTTGCCGCCGCGTGGCAGGCATGGCGAGCGCTCGAGCGGGCGCGCCCGCTCCCCTTCTGACGAAGCGCGATGATGCCAACACTAAGTGAAAGGAAAAGCAGAATGGCAAAAACGTATATCGCGCTCGACGCGGAATTTTACTGGGACCGGGACCTGCATGAACTGCATCGGGCGATGGATCCCAAATCGCAGCGTCATGCAGTCGCAGTGAAGAGGGTCATGGCTGCCGCAGCGTTTCAGTTCACGATCGACGAGGAAGGCCGCGTCAGCACTGGTGAGATCGGCAGTTGGAGCGAGCGGGACTGGGTTGATGAAAAGGGCGTAGTCACCAAGGTCTTCGATTACCTGCGCGCGAACGAGGACAAGCCCATCGTTACATACGGCGGCCTGGCAATTGATGTGCCGGTTCTGTTGCATGCGAGCATGGCCCACGGTCTCCGACTGCCACCGCAACTCATCGACCAGCCCGGAAGGCGCGGCCCACGACCGCACCTCGACCTCGGCCTTCAATTGAAGGGATCCGGCCGGACCTGGACGCATCTCAGCCAGCTCTTGCTGCGCATGGGCGTGCCGTTCGATCTTGTCGCAGCGAAGTCGAACGTGCCGCGGCCAGCAAGCGCCGCCGCTTGGCAAAACCTGCGCGATCACGTCGAGCTTGATTGTCTTCTGCTCGCTATTGCGAAGGTTGGCTGGTTGGTCGCGCAATGCACGAATGGACTGCGACTGGAGCCGGCGATCATCACGCTGGTAGAAGGGTTTTTGCGACGACGTCCAGACCACGGGCTCGCTGGCGAATTGCGAGCCTTCGTTGGCAGCTTGCACGGCAAGATCGCAGAGGCTTTCGACGACGCGGCTTGAGCTTTCACCAAACATATGCGCCGGACTGGAGAAATTCGGACATCGTCGGTCCGGCGCAAGAAAAATCAACCTCCGCTGATGCGGAAAGGCGACAGTAACCATTTCTTAAACTGTTCCATGGCAAAGCAGTGTCGCGATGTAGCGTGCCGGGACAGAACCCCGAGCCGGAGACCTTAATTCGAGTCGCACTAACCCTGTGAACCCGCACAAACCCGTGCGCGTTCGACTGGCGCTCGAGGTCGCGAAATGACATTTTCGACATTGCTGTCCACACCCGTGGTCTCGCTCGCCCAGCGAGGAAACCATGGCAAAGGCATCCGCCGGCAACGGCAACCAAATCAAAAAATTGACGAGCGCCTGTCCGAATTCCGGCAGCGGCGCGCATACATCATCGAATACCGCTGCAGGCTCGCATCTCACGAAGACACAGGTTCGGGCAGCGCTTGCGGCGATCGACACTAGGGCAAACTCGAAGCTCATGCGGGTCGCGCACTACCGTGCTTTAACCGCCGGCATCGATGCGGAAGACCTCCTGCAAGAAGCGATACTGCGGACGCTGACCTCGCGCGCTTGTCCTGCCGGACTCAAGATGGAGCATTTCCTAATGGCGGTCATGCGTTCAATCGCAAGCGCGATCATTGTGAGGCGCAAGAGGAACGAGGCCCATTATTGCGAAGAATTCGACCTCGTGGTGTCGCCGTTAGCACCAGATGAAGAATGCGAAATCGCTCAACGCTCCGATGCATGGCGGCAAGCTCTAGAAGAACTCGCTGAAGGATTTCCAGAGATCGAGGAAATGATCGACGGTATAGGTCAAGGCTTGTGCGGAAAAGCGCTTGCCGAGTTTGCAGGCCTGGATCAGACCGAGCTCGCGACTAGACGCAGGCTAATGAAGCGGCGAGGTGCAAAAGCGTGGAAGAAACTCGGGGATCTGGATCTAGCTGCATAGAATGTAATTTGGCGGGATGGGCTGATTTCAGGATGGTGGCTCGCAGGAGCCCTTCATGGCAGCGCGAAGTCTTCAAAGGACATCGTCAAGCTTTCTAACGTGTGCCGGAAATCCCCCAAGCGACCTTGTTGGAAGTCGCCCGTTCCGAATTCTGCGAACCGTGCTAACCCTCGATCGCTTTAGGGAGAATTGCGTGAACGAAGAAGGATTCCGGGACTGGCTTGAAAAGAATTACCGCAAGAATACGGTCCAGACAAAGATGTCCGAAGCACGGCAACTCAACCGAGCTTATGGCGACCTCGACCAGCTATACGACGAGGACGAGCTAAACGCTGTTATGAAGACGCTGCGCTATTCGGCGAGCGATAAGGCTGATGACAAACCGAACCCATCCAAGGTCCCGCTGGCGAGCGATCTCTATCGCGACCTAAGCAATCTGCGCACCACCGTGAATTATTACCGCCGCTTTCGCGGAGAAGGGACGGTCGCAAGACCGGACGTTCCGGCGGTGAACAAGGCGGTCGACGAATGCGAGGACGTCGGTTTCGACACATTCCTCGCGACCTACGGCTTCGGCAAGAATATCGACTACTGGGTCCTGCGCAAGGGTAAGCGCTATCCCTCCAAGGCAATCTTCGGGGTCGCCCACCAATTCATGCCCGATGGTGCCCCGCTCGACGGTCAGACCTCTAACGGAACGGATGCAAGGCTCCACCTGGAAAGCTTGGGCTTCGAGATCGTCAAGGGCGAGGCTGCGGGTGGCCCGACCCGACCTTTCGTACTGTTCGATGTGCAGGGAGCGGCGTTCCAGCCGGTCCGCAATGGTGGTTCGAAAGGCTCAATGTTCAAAGTCAAGCCCAAGGGCGCTAGCAACCGATCAGAGGATGCGCGCGAGGTCGCGACCCTTGCCGAGGTCGCACGCGCAATGCTGATCGAAGGTCTGCCCGCGCGTGTCCAGTCCGTCCACAAGGGCCCGGTCAATTACGTCGGTTACGGCAAGCAGAAGCTCGTCGCTTACGAACTCGACGCGGAAATCGCACAGGAGATCGGCGTGCCGCCGAAGGGCAGCGTCGAACAGTACGATAGCGAGGAAGATACGGAATACGGCATCATGGCACAGACCACCAACTTGATCCTTTACGGGCCTCCCGGGACCGGCAAAACCTGGAGCACGGCGATCGAGGCCGTCAGGCTGTGCGATGGCGTCACACCCTCCTCTCGCGAGGATCTGATGCGGCGCTACCACGAGTTGGTCAAAGCGAGGCGGATCGATTTCGTCACCTTCCATCAGAGCTACAGCTACGAGGAATTCGTTGAGGGGATGCGCCCCAAGCAGTCTTCTACAGAGGGCGAGACGGGTGAAGCGAAGGCAGGTTTCTCGCTCGAACCCGAGGAAGGCGTGTTCCAACGCATCGCTCACCGCGCTGCCATCAGCCGCGGCGGACGCGGCGCCTTTACCATCGGCGACCGGCAGGTATTCAAGCTGTCGATCGGCGAAGCGGCCAATTCAGAAGACGATTACCTTTTCGAGGAAGCGCTCGAGGAGGGCCATATCCTCCTCGGCTACGACGATATCGACTGGAGCGACGATCGCTTCGAAGAGCGCGATGCGATCATCGCGGCCTGCCGCGAATACGATGTAGAGCATCCGGAGAATGACCGGCCTAGCCCGACAGCACGTACCGGTCGGGTCCAGTGTCCGCTCATCTTCCGCAACTGGATGGAGAAGGGCGACATCGTAGTAGTGTCGAAAGGCAATTCGCGATTCCGGGCGATCGGCGAGATCACCGGAGATTACGAATACGCGCCGCGCGAGAGCGGCGTCTATTCGCATCGACGCACGGTCGACTGGCTCTGGTTCGACCAGACCGGCGCCCCGGTCGAGGACATCTATTCCAAGGGTTTCTCGATGCGCGCGGCGTACTTGCTCACCCGCGCCGAACTCGATTTCGCCGCGCTGGAGGGCTATATCAACAGCCAGTCGGCGGGCAGCGACGCGTCGGCGCCCGAGCCCTATGTGCTGATCATCGACGAGATCAATCGCGGCAATATCTCGAAGATTTTTGGCGAGCTTATCACGCTGATCGAGCCCGACAAACGCGCGGGTCGCATGAATGCGCTCGAAGTGCGACTGCCCTATTCGAAAAAGCCCTTCTCGGTTCCTCCCAATCTCCATCTCATCGGCACGATGAATACCGCCGACCGGTCGATCGCGCTGCTCGATACCGCACTCAGGCGGCGCTTCGTTTTCCGCGAGACCCCGCCCGATTCCGAGCGCCTTGGCGAGAATGTCGACGGCGTCCCACTGAGGCGCGTACTTGAGACGATCAACGACCGGATCGAATACCTGGTCGATCGCGAACACCGCATTGGCCATGCCTTCTTTATCGGCTGTACGACCCGCGACGAGATCGACGCGGTTATGCACGACAAGGTCATCCCGCTCCTCCAAGAATATTTCTTCGAGGACTGGAGCCGGGTCGCCGCGGTCCTTGGCGGACCCAGCGGCAAGGGCGGCGGCTTCCTCGACTGCCGCATGCTCGGGGATCCCACCGGCCAGGACGGAGAGGAGCGCGAGAGCTGGAGCGTGCGTAAGAAATTCGCGGGCGATGCCTATGCCAGGCTGGTCGGGACCGCTCCGGCAGAATCTCCCGAAGCCGACGAGGTGGTGTGACGTACAGAACCGTTCGCGAATGGGAACGCATCGCGGTCGGCGATGGCGGTTTCACGCGGGGCGAGGCGAACACGCTGCTCGCAGCGGCGCGCGCGCATCGCCTAGGAGGTCGCGACGGAACCGACATCCTCTGCGACCATCACCGCTATCTGCGCGCGCAGCAGATGGTCGGGGTGATCGCCGGCGAGCGCTGCAGCCTCGAAGTCCTGCCCAAGGTCGACCCGGAGGCGCCGGTCGAGGACGAATCGAGCGTGCGCGGACAGCTGGTCCATATGCTCGACGTCTCACTGGGCCTGGGACTTTCAACCGGCGAGACGAGTACCATGGCGCGCAAGGCGGAGTCGCTGCTCGAAATCTTCATCAGCGCTTTCGCCGAACGGCTGCTCGCCGAGGCGCGGCGCGGCCTCCCACGCCAGTATCTGCGCCACGAGGAGGACCTCAAGGCATTGCGCGGCACACTCGACGTGGTGCGGCAATTCACCGTCAATGCCGTGCGCCCCGATCGGCTCGCCTGCCGGTTCGACGAACTCGATAGCGACATCCCGCTCATGCAGGTGATGAAGGCATGCGTGGTGAAGGTCGAGAAGCATGCGCGTGCCGCCGCGACACGGCGCAAACTCGCCGAACTGCGCCTGATGCTCAGTGATGTGAGCGACATTCGTCCCGAAGCCCTGCCTTGGAGATCCGTCAGGATCGACCGGTCGAGCTTGCGCTGGCGCGCGTTGATCGAACTGGCCCGGCTGCTCCTAGGCCAGCAATGGCAGGACACGCGCGCCAGCGCGAGCGACCCTGAGGGAATGACGCTGCTGTTCCCGATGAATGACCTATTCGAACGCTATATCGCGGTCCAGCTGCGGCGAGCGCTAAACGGCACTGGACTGGAAGTCGTCGCCCAAGGCGGCCATCGCCATTGTCTCGGACCCTGGAACGAAGGAACCGACTGTATCGGCGACAGCCACAGCACCCGTCCCGACATTCTTGTGCGCCGCGAGGGCGAGGTGCTGGCCGTGATCGATACCAAGTGGAAGCGGTTCGCCGATGGCATCGCGCAGGCCGATGCCTACCAGATGATGGCTTATTCGAGGCTTTATCGCTGCGACCGGCTGGCACTGCTATATCCGGCGGGCCACGGTGAATGGGTAGCAAGATCTAAAATTAGAGGCATTGCGTTTGGTCCTGAGCGGCTCGACACCATCGCCATCCCCATGTCGGGCTCGGGAGCCGAGGTCTGCCAGACACTGGCTGAAACGGTCGGAGAGCTGTTTCTCGCTCCACCCGAGTAATCTTTCATGCAGCGACTGGGAAGATTTTCCGGATCATGACTTTTGAGACCATGCCCTGCCGCCGCCCTTACATCTCTCTTGTCCGGACTTGCCAACTACAACTATGTGATAAGCAATAAAGGGGAGCCACTTGGGCATCACATCATTCCAAAAACGGGTTGAGAGCTGGCTAGAGGCCTGCTTTCCCGTTGCCGTCCGGTCCAATCGCGCTGAACGGACGCATCGGTTTCTCGAGGAAGCGCTGGAGCTGGCACAGGCGAACGATTGTTCGCGTGAGGATGCGCTGGCGCTAGTCGATTACGTCTACGAGCGTCCAGTTGGAGAACCGGATCTCGAAGTTGGTGGCGTCATGGTGACTTTGGCGGCTTTATGCAGCGCTTCTGGAATCAATATGGACGAGGCCGGCGACAGCGAGCTGGAGCGGAACTGGGATCGCATCGAGACGATCCGCGCGAAGCAGGCCGCCAAGCCCCATGGTTCGCCACTCCCGCAGTGACCTTCCGAAAAGCACTTATGCCAACAAGAAAGATGCCTCGTGGCGTATGTGAGGGGCTGTGCTAAACGTTTCTTTTAGCACAAAAAAACTGAAAGCTATCTGCACGAAGATTGAGGTGGCCCAAGCGCAACTCGGCCCGGGTGCAGCCGCAGAATTGCACGAGCTTTTGGCTGAAGCGGAGTCGTTTCTTACCGCCGACGAACTGATAGATTTCCGAGGGGGCAAAATTGTGGGAGGGGATTCCCTTTTCTTCCCGTTCGGTCCACACTACCGGGCATCGTTTAAAGCGGTCGGCGAAGATCTGCCGCGCGATGTCGATGGTAGTGTCGCGTGGGGGAAAGTGCGTCGAATTATGCTAGTTGATATATCGTGATGGCCACTGTCGAAGCTCAACTTCAAGAAAAAGACTGGTTTTCAAGGCCCGGCGATAGCGTGCTATCAGCGATGCGTCGGCGTAGCGTATCTGCCGGAGCGCTTGCAGAGCGCCTAAAGGGTGGCATGGAGCAACTTCGCGACTTGACCAGTGGCGTTGGCACCATCGACGAGGACACCGCTAACGCACTTTCGGCCATGCTTGGGGGGTCCACTGCCTTCTGGAAGACCAGGCAGGCGAAATATGAGGAAGCCTTGACCCACGCGGTCAATCAACTGTCGGACGAGGAAGCCAATGCTTGGTTGGACCGTATCCCTGCTCCCGGGAGCAAGGGACGGATCACAGCGAAGAGGCGCTCGGCAGAACTCGAGCGTCGATTAGCATATTTCGGGGTCAGCACGCTGAAGTCTTGGGATGCGCGCTACGGGCCTCATCAGAGCCACGCCAGATTCCGTCGGTCGCTGGCATTCACCCAGCATGATGGCGCAACGTCAATGTGGCTGCGCGAAGGGGAGCTCGATGCCAATCTTCGCCTAACGGCCGAGTGGTCCAGCGATGCACTTCGGGCCCGTCTCGAACAGATTCGTGCGCTGTCTAGGATCAGCAAGCCTAGCCGATTTATGCCACAGTTGGTGACGATGCTTGCTGACGCAGGCGTTGCGCTCGTAGTCGCAAAGGCTCCGCAAGGTTGCCGCGCGAGCGGCGCAAGCAGAATGATTGCGCCGGACAAGGCGATGATCCTGATGAGTTTCAGGCATCGTGCAGACGACCATTTCTGGTTCACGCTCTTCCATGAGATCGGCCATCTGCTTCTTCATGAAGCTTCATCCTTTGTGGATGCTGAGGGCATAGACGAGGAAGATTCTTGCGAAAAAGAGGCGAATGAATTCGCCGCTCGCATGATTGTTCCGGAGAAACGCGAGGCCGAATTGTTGAGTCTCGCCCCTACAGATGATGCAATTCGGAGATTTGCTGTCTCACTGGGGGTGGCACCAGGGCTTATTCTCGGCCAGCTGCAGCATCGCGGGATCGTCGCTCATGGGGCTCTGCGGCGGCTCCGCCGCCACTGGACGTGGGACCAAATCAGAGAAGCGCTCTAACCGAAAGCGGTCGCACGCTGTCTCGCTTGGGCTCTATCCTTTGAAGTGCACGAAAGCAGTCGGGCTCTTTTGCCAGTTGCAAATCGCGTCTTCGAGCACCTCCATGCCCACCTGCAGGGTTGTATCTAGCTCATCAAGCCACTGTTGAAGTGGAACATACCCGGTGCCTGAATTCGCGTTGCCTGCGAACAGAAGGCGCATTCCTGCTTTCGGCCCGGTCGCTGTTTTCAAGTAAGCCGAGCCTGCCTCGGCCGGTGCGAAGCCATATCGCGAGAGCATCGTCGTCCAGTCGAACCGCCCCAACCGTCCATATCCTTTCACCGGAAGCGCCTTGTAGAATGCGTCGAAGATTACATTGGGATCGTTGCCGGCGGTCAGGATGATTTGAGAAAAAAGCGCTTGGTGGCCGCCAGCGGCGTTCACCCAGTTTACGTAGTCTACGACGGCTGGGCCCATAGCCCGCTGCTTGCTCGGATCGAGGCTCTCATACTTGCGATGGTTACCAAACTTGCCTCTTATCGATTGCCAGTTAGCTGCAAGCCACTGCTCGAATGCGGCAGGATTGGTGCTGCCAGCAGCCCAATCCCATCGCCCTTGCCCAAGCTTGCCGTAGATGTCGCGTAGTCGGCGCCACCCGTCGGTTGCGGGCTTACCGAGATGGACCATGAGGAAGATTAGCCATGCGGCTTCGTCATACGCATTCTGCTGAATAAAATGGACAACGCCGAGTTCCGCCTCAAAACTGTCATGGTGGGGATCAGCGCGCCTGGGGCTTATCGGCCCGCGCCGCTGGATGACCTGGTAATACTCCTCTCTTCGAAGGCTCGCCACGATCTGCATTGCAAGCGTATCGCGAGCGGCCAAGCCCGCGGAGCCCGGAAGCGGTCGAACCTGTTGGTGATGGGAGAGAAGCTGAGCGGAGATCTGCTGTTTGCGCGGCTGACGGCTGGGCCACTGCATTAGATATCCTCCGCCTTGTTGGCTTTCCGCATCCGCTCCGCAATGCGATCGCGTTGGTCTTCGATCGAAGAATGATAGATATCACTATGCATTCTTACCGAAATTTCCTTGATGACCTCGTCGTCCTGTCCAGCGAAACTGATCTGTATGAGACTGCCGATATCCGACCAATAGGGATCATTCAGGTCCCCGTTCGGATCGACACTCTTGCCGGCTCGAACCTTCTGCTCGAATGCGAGCAAATCGTCGATCTTCTTGAAGGGATTAGAGTGGGGCATCGCCGGCATTTCAGCGGCCCGCTGGTAACCCTCCCTCCTGTATCGCTCGGCCCGGCCTCGGTCTCGGTCATATAGGTGCATACTGCCGACCATGTGGATGTATTCGCCAAGTTCAAGCTTGAGTTCGGCAGCGACCAGCTCTTGGAGCATGGTGAAGCAGAACACATCATGCGGGAGGCCCAGATAGGCATCATTGGACCGCATAGCCACCGACATGTGAAGGACACCGCCTCGACGATGGAACTGCAGGGTAGTGGTGCACGGAATATCAGTGCCATCATCTGCCAAAAGGTCCCTTGCTTCATAGAGCTGAATCACGCACCTGCGGCTGCCGTCTTTCCGCTGTAGTAATTCTATGGCCGCCTGGAGTTGGTCGAATCCGTGTCGCGACCTAATCCGAGGACCGTAGGCGCCGTTCACGACGGCTGGCTTTCCATCTTTTACATAGAAAGGAATGTACGGGCCGACGAAGGCCGCCTCGTCCGATCCAGATAGGTACCAAAGGAGCTCGCCAAGGGCGCTAAATGGTCGCGCCCTAGTCTGCGACCGGCTTAGCCTAGCGCGCGGTTTGGCGATCCGCAGCGTCACGCCGAGAAGCTCAAGCGAACCTCCATTAGTGCTCACGTTATGCACGCCATCGTTCAGAAGGGCATGGTAAAGATCGTTGAGAACATCATCGAGACCCTCGCCAAGAAATTCCATTTTCCTACCCTCGAACAGAGCACAGCTAATTCGCTAGACGTTTAGACGCGCTGTCCCCCCGAGCAACAGGCGACCACGACAGATCTCAGAGGGTTATGCACGGACGGCGCCACCAGAGCCAAATTCAGACAGAATAAAAAAGTGCTTGGGAAAATCGGATCTGCATCCTTTAAGCTCAAAGATGCAGATCCAGATCTTCTCGAACGACAGAAAAGCGCTGAGCCCGCGGTTGACAAGCGCATGCCACGGGGACTGGCAGCGAAATCGCCTAGCAATGCATAGCCGGGGAGGATGGCGCCATGCCTCCCTCCGATGATTCCCAGAAACTTGCCGCACTTGAGCACTTGCGCTCGAGGTTCACCAAGAAATTCGATGGAGGGCACGGGCTGCGACTGCAGCCTGACGAGCTGCTCGTATTCGTAGAAATCGGATTTCTAACGAGGCTGGATGAGGAGATTGCAGCCGAAAGGAAAAAAGAATGCGAAAGAAGAAGATTTACGAACGCGGCGACTACTACCTCGCATTCGACACGAACCCAGATGGAACGGCCCGCTCTAAAAACCTCTACATCTTCTATTACGACCGCGAAGGAGGAAGGGGTCGCAGCCATTCAACGGGCACGTCGGATCTCGAACTCGCGAAGGAAGAACTAGACCGCTTTTACGAGAAGCGGGAAAAGTCTCATAAATTCTGCCCCACCTGCGGACAGGCTTTCAGCGGCGAACTTCCGCCGCTTGTTGCCACCGCTATCGCGGAATACCTTGAGAGCACTGACTACGAGGCCGCCACTGCGCGGTTAGCTCACGTTCTCGCTTATCTCGAAGCCAAAGGCTTGGAAGACGCTCGATGCGACGAAATCAATGACGCGTGGGTAAAAAAATTCCGCAAGTGGGCATCAGGGGTAGATATTGTCTCGCCTACCGGAAAGATTAGGAAACGTTCGCCGACGACGGTCGCGGCAAGCGTTTCGATGTTGCGCACAGCGATCAATCAAGCGTTCGAGAGCCGGAAGCTTCTGCATCGAGCAGCAATCAGCGTGAAGAAGTCCGAGATTGAGGGTAAATCCCCTTGGTTCCGAGCTTCGGAAAGTCAGATCATCGGAATGTTTAGATACGCCCTGGCCTTGGACTTTCCGGAAAACTCCAGCGACAAACAGATACAGAAATGGAAGCGCGAGAGGAGCAATCTCCTACAATATCTTCGCCTCGGCGTAGCTACTTGGGCTCGGCCTGATGCAATCATGGATTTTTCAACGTCCGAAGAAGCCGAGCAATGGAACCCTGGAAATGGTTACATCGAGCTCAATCCCTTTGGCCGCGAACAGTCGGAGAAGTATCGCCCTCTGGTTCGAGCTCCTCGACAGCTAATCCCTCTTCTGAATGAAAACGTCGGGAAATTCGTCAAAAGTGCGTCCGTTCGAACTGCCTTTCGGCAGATGGCAAGCACACTTGGATTCCCTGACAAAGGTCAAAGCGGTGAGAAGCTCATTCGCCGCAGCACGGCTAGTCTAATACGACCTCTACTGGAGTCGAATGGTGCTTGGGAGAGTCAGGGGCGGCTGATGCTTGGCCACATCCGACCAAACGTTTCAGACAAGTACGCCACGCCTTATCATGAGGATTATCTCGTCGATGCGCTTCGCCTCACCGAAGAGTTGATCGACCGCATCGAAGCCGCCGCGCCAGGCGCGTTCTCGTTAAATTAGCCGGAGTTTCGCCGGAGCTAGTGTGCCGCCCAGTTCAGTAAACGGCGGAAAAGCTGGCGCACCCGACAGGATTCGAACCTGTGGCCTCTGCCTTCGGAGGGCAGCGCTCTATCCAGCTGAGCTACGGGTGCCTGTATCAGGGCGTGGCGACTAGCAATGGCGGCGCGGTTCGCCAAGCGATAAGTCGGGCGCGGTTGATCGATCCGCGATGCGATAACCGATTGGCAACCTCGCGCCGCTATCGGCAGTGCGATGAACGCTGTATCGCAAACCTTCGGCTCGACTGGCGGACTTTCGCAGTCCACCGCCAATGCCAGCTCCACCAGCCTGCGCTGGGCCGCTTTGGGCGAGGCAGGGCAGGTCGTTGCGATGATGGCAGGCGTCACGCCCGAAGAAACGAGCCGCGAGGTCCGCAATTTCGCTGCCATCATGCGCGATTCGGCCAAGTGGCGGCGCGACCTGGCAGATCGTGCCTGCGCGGAACTTGCTGCCGTGATGGAGCCGGGAATCAGCGCTCTGTTGGCGATCAATGCGCGCGGTGCAAACCCGCAGCCTGCAGCGCAAGCGCTGTGGGGCGAATTCAGCAAGGCCCGCCAAGAGATGCTCGCGCTGTTGCCGCCATCGGGCACGCACGGACCGCGCCGCAGCGCCTGACGCATAGCGCCAGAGAAGCGCGGTCTTGACCGTGTTCCTATTTCGTTCCAATCAGGCCGCATGAATGATTCGTGTGCCCTCGCCGCCGTCCCCTCGCCATCCGAAGATGATTTCGCGCGGCGATCCCATGCGGTGTGCCGCGGGATCGGGCGACTGTTTGCGCGCAACGATATCTGGGTCCTTCCGGAAATGCCGCTGCGTGGCGGCAGGCGGGCAGACCTGATGGGTGTCGACGCCAAGGACAAGATCGTGATCGTGGAGATCAAGACCTCGCGCGCAGACCTGTTGGGCGATGGCAAATGGCCCGACTATCTCGAGCATTGCGACCGCTTCTATTGGGGCCTGCCGCCCGAGCTGGATCGCGCCGTGCTGGAAAATGACGATTTCCGCCCCGATTGCTGCGGCGTGATCGTCGCCGATGGCTACGATGCGGAGATCGTGCGGCCCGCGCCCAGCCATCCGCTCGCTGCCGCGCGGCGCAAGGTCGAGGTAGAGCGGCTGGCGCGCACGGCGCTGCGGCGGCTGCAGGTCGGACTGGACCCGCATTGCAACAGTTGGGGCGGCGAGTTGGCGGGCTGAACGTTTCGCGCTCGCAAAGCGTTTACCGCTTTGGCATAGGATGGCCGGGACCATGTGGACGGCCATCATCCTTTCCGCGCTCGCCATGACGGCGATCGTTGCGCTGCGCTATTTCGCGGCGAGCGGCGTATTCGCGTTCGCGACATCGAAGGTGCGGCCAGGTCTGTATGCCGGGCTCAACCCGCAGATCCGGCGCGAGATGGGCTGGTCGCTGGTGTCGGCGGCAATCTATGGCATCCCCGCCGGCATCGTCGCCTGGGGCTGGCAAAATGCCGGCTGGACCCTGATCTACACCGATATCGCCGCATACCCGCTCTGGTACCTGCCGCTTTCGGTCTTTCTCTACCTCTTCGCGCATGACACGTGGTTCTACTGGAGCCACCGCTTCATGCATCGGCCCAAATGGTTTCGCATCGCCCATGCGGTGCACCATGCCAGCCGCCCACCTACGGCCTGGGCGGCCATGAGTTTCCACCCCATCGAGGCGTTGACAGGCGCCGTGGTCATTCCGCTGCTGGTCTTCCTCATCCCCATACATGTGGCGATGCTGGGGCTGGTGCTGGGCATTATGACGCTGATGGGCGTCACCAACCACATGGGGTGGGAGATGTTTCCGCGATGGCTCGTTCATTCGCGGTTGGGGGGATGGCTGATAACCGCCAGCCATCATCAGCGGCATCATGACGAATATCGCTGTAATTACGGACTCTATTTCAGATTTTGGGATCGACTGTGCAAAACCGACAAAGGCCTCGCTTCGCCCTGATCATCGCTGCTGCCGCTTCGCTGGCCGTGCCCATGGGCGCGCCCGGCGTAGCTGCGCAAGGTGCTGGCACGACGGTGACATTGGAGATCACCAATATCCGCAATGCGGATGGCGTGGTGCGCGCCTGCATGACGGCAGACGAGGATCGCTTCCCTCGCTGCCAGGGCAGCGCGAACGGCTATAGCGCGGTTGTTCCTGCAGGTGAGGCGACCACGCTGCGCTTCCGCAACGTCGCGCCCGGCACCTATGCCATCGCCCTGTTGCATGACGAGAACGACAATGGCCGCGCCGATCGCGCGCTGGGCATGATGCCGCGCGAAGGCTTTGGCTTTTCGCGCGACGCACGCGTACGGATGGGACCGCCGCGCTTCGATGAAGCCGCCATCGAAGTCGGCACGACGTCAACGCGCCAGACCATCCGCATGCGCTACATGCTGTGATCGTGAAAGCGGATTAAGCTTCGTAAGGGGCGGAAACGCACCGGAAACCTGCCAAAAACTCCGGCACAACTTTACACTATTTTTACCAAAAATGGCCAAATGTGTCTTTGCAAACGGTCCGGGCACGCAGTCCGGGCGCATCGCTTTGGAAGGCATATCTGATGGACAATCTGCGCGGCAATTTCGGTGCTCTGGACGCATCCGACCTCGGCCCTGGTCTCGATTCGCTGGGGCTTGAGCCTGCCGTCGATTTCGATGAGCCGGAAGAGGATCACGATCCCACACCGCCGCCTTCCATCGGCACGGATGAGCGCCGCATGCAGGTGCGCGCCTACAATTTCTGGGCCAGCCTGCTCGACAATTGCAATTTCCCTTCGATCGAGGATCTTGATCCGGACAACCTTCCCGATTTCGGCCCGCATTCGGTGCTGCTCGATTTCTCCTGCGGTATCGACAATCCCGAAGTCAGCTATCTGGGCGACAAGCTGGCCGAGGAATGCGATGCCGGCAGCGCGACCATCACCCGCCTCTCGGATGTCCCGGCACGCTCTTTGCTGAGCCGCATCACCGATCATTACATGCAGATCATCGCCAACCAGGCACCGATCGGTTTCGAGGCGGAATTCGTCAACCAGCGCGGCGCGACGATCCTTTATCGCGGCATCCTGCTGCCTTTCTCCAGCGACGATGACACGATCGATTTCATCTATGGCGTCATCAACTGGAAGGAGATGGCCGAGGCCGATGCGGCAGACGAGCTGCTGCTCGAAGTGGACCAGGCTCTCGATGCGCCGGAAGAGCCGCGCCGCACTGAGGATTCCGGCATGGTGGACTGGGCCGATGGTCCTGCCGCTTTCGATATCGAAGAGCCGCTGGAACTGACGCATACGGTAGACGACCTTGCGCCGGTTGCCGGCCTTGCCGCTACCGATATCGCCGTCGCTGATCCTGCGGAGATGGAGTTGGCCGACTGGCTGGCGGTCGCCCGCGAGATGGCGCAGACCGCCAAGAGCAGCGAAGAGCGCACGCGCGCTTCCCTGTATGAAGCGGTGTCGCGCGCATACGACTTCGCTCTCGCCGCATTCGAAACGCCGGCCGAATTCGCAGAATTGCTGGCCGATTCCGGGCTGACGAGGCAGGATCGCGCGCCGATGACGCCGGTCGTGAAGCTCGTCTTCGGCGGCGAATACGACAAGACCCGTCTCACCGAATATGCCGCCGTCCTCAGCTGGGCCAAGCGTAATGCTGTGGAGCGCGGCGCCTTGGCAGAATTCCTGCGCAATGCCGAAGGCGGCCTTAAAGGGATTATCGCCGCCGAACGCGATTTCCGCCGCGACGCGGAAGGCACACCGCCTGCCCCCAAGAAAACGCGCGGGCCGAAAAAATCCATCGCCCGCAAACTGCGCGCCATCGAACCGCGCCGCTTCGAATCGCTCGCCAGCGAAGGCGAGGAATTTGCGCTGGTCATGGTCCGCCGCACCGAAAGCGGCGATGTGGTGATGCTGGGTGAAGTGCCCGGCAACACCGCGCTGATTGAAAAGGCGGCGCGCGAACTTATCGGCTGAAACCGTTATCGGAACCAGCCGCCATGCGGGCGGGTTGGAGAAAGCATGCCGCTTTTCCCGACCCGCCCGCTTCGCATCCAACCCTATTTCGGCCATCGCAGCGCCAGCCGCCTGATCCTGTCCGCCCGCGCCCTATATGGCGGGGAAGCGACCTTCGGCGAGAAGAGCGGCATGGCTGCCATCGGAACCATGCTCGGCCAATTCATCAGCCACGAGGCGGAGGGCGTAGAAGTCACTCTGGAAGTCGAGGGCGAGGACGGCCCGATCCTCTCGCACACGGAGATCACCGATAGCGAAGGTTTTGTCGAATTCGATGTTGCGCTCGATCCCGAATGGGATTTGCCCGATCATCCGATGTGGGAAACTGTAACCCTGCGCTGGACCAGTAGTGATGATTCGCAACAGGTCGAGGCTCATGTCCTCGCCCCGGCAGCCGATGGCAAACTGGCGGTTATTTCGGACATCGACGACACGATCATCGAAACCGGCATTACCGGCGGGTTGAAATCGGTCGCCGCAAACTGGGACCGGGTCTTCGCGCAAATGCCCTCGGGCCGCACCATCGTGCCCGGTGCCGACAGCTTTTATGCCGGGATCGGCGGCGGAGCGGCTGGCGGCAAGCGCTGTCCGAAAGAGCAGATGCCCGCGACGAAGCGGCCGTTTTTCTATGTCTCGTCGAGCCCGTGGAACCTCTTTCCCTACCTCGTCGCGTTCCAGCGCATGCGCGGCCTGCCGCTCGGCCCCCTGAAGTTGCGCGATTGGGGGCTGAACAAGCAGACCTTCGGCAAGTCGAGCCACGGTTCGCACAAGACATCGGCGATCGCCGACATTATCGAGATGTATCCCGACAAGCGCTTCGCCATGATCGGCGACGACACGCAGGGCGACTTGCCGGCCTTCGCCCATGCGGTAAAACAATTTCCCGGACGGATCGCCGCCGTTTTCATGCGCACAGTCTCGACAAAGCAATTCTCGCCCGAAGAAGAGGCCGGTATCGCGGCGATCAAGGATGCGGGCATCCCGCTGTGGATGGGCGAAGATTACGCCACCGGGCTGGAATTCCTTGCCGCCAATGGCTTTACGCCGGGCGGCGAGACCGAGCAGATCGTCAAGACGGTAGATCGCGTCGCGGATGACGACGCCCAGACCACCGCCGAAGGACAAGCCGCCGCAGTGCCGAGCCAGCCCGCATAATCTTCAGTTCCGGTTCAGCGCACAAGCCGCTAGGTTGGCGGCGATACTATGCGCATTCTCCGACTGATCCTCGTTCGCCTTACCGCGATTCTCGCTCTTTTCGCGATGGGCGTGCAGCCCGTCGCCGCGCAGGGCATTTCCGTGCTCCGCGATGCGGAGACGGAGGCGCTGCTGCAGGATATGACCGATCCGCTGGCGGATGCTGCGGGGCTTGGCCAAGGCGCTGTCGAGATCGTCTTGGTCAATGACAACTCGATCAACGCGTTCGTGGCGGGCGGACAGCGCATTTTCATCCATTCCGGCCTCATCAACGAGGCCGACACCGCGAATGAAGTGCAGGGCGTGATCGCGCACGAGCTGGGCCATATCACCGGCGGGCATATCAACCGCTTCTCCGAAGGCGCGGGTCAGTATACGCGGATTTCGCTGCTTTCCGCCCTGCTGGCCGTGGGCGCGGCGCTGGCAGGCGCGGGCGATGCGGCCATGGGCGTGCTGGCAGCCGGACAACAGGCGGCCATGGGCAGCTTCCTCGCCTTCAGCCGCTCGCAGGAGGCATCCGCCGATGCCGCAGGGGCGGAATATCTCTCCGTCGCCGGTATCAGCGGGCGCGGCAGCCTGACTTTCTTCGAGAAGCTGCAGAGCTTCGAATTCCGCCGCGGCATCAGCCAGGCGAATGAGCGCGAATATGGCCGCACCCACCCGCTTACGGGCACCCGCCTCGCGCGCCTGCGCGAAGTGTATGAGGCCGATCCCGCATGGGATGCACCCAGCGATCCCGACCTGGAGCGTCGCTTCCAGGCGGTCAAAGGCAAGCTCTATGGCTTCCTCGCGCCGCATGCGCGGGTGATGGCGGCCTATCCTGCCTATATGACCGGCACACCTGCGCGCTATGCCCGTGCCTATTCCTACCACCGCGAGGCACTGATCCCCGAAGCCTTGGCCGAGGTGGATGCGCTGATCGCCAGCGAACCGCAAAATCCCTATTTTCTCGAACTGCGCGGACAGATCCTGCTGGAGTCGGGCCGCGTCGAAGAAGCGCTACCGGCGCTGCGCGAAGCCACCCGCCTCACCAATTCCAACCCGCTGATCGCCACCAGCCTCGGCCATGCGCTGATCGCGACCGAAGAACCGGAGAACTATGTCGAGGCAGAGCAGGTGCTGCGCGCTGCCATCGGGCGCGATCACCAGAACCCGTTCGCGTGGTACCAGCTGGGCGTTGTCTACAATCACAATGGCGATGTTCCGCGCGCGCGCCTTGCAAGTGCAGAGCAGCAGGTGATGCAGGGCAATTTCCAGGGGGCCTTGGTGAACGCACAGGCGGCGGAGAACGCCCTCCCCACCGGCTCGCCGGACTGGCTGCGTGCGCAGGATGTGGGCTTGCAGGCGCGGCAATTGCTTGAACGGCAGCGCGATCGCAATTAGGCCCACTGCCCTATGAAAAGCTGGCTACTCACCGCCGCGATTGCGCTCATTGCCGGATTCGCCGGAGCGGCGGCATGGGATCATTCCGGCCTCGCGCCCGACCGCACGCGCGATGCCCTGATGGCCGAACCCGAAATGTTGCCCGAAGCGATGGCCGAATTGCAGCGCCGCGACATGATGGAGCGGATCGAGCCGATGCGCGCCGAGCTGGAAACGCCCTTTCCGGGTGCGGTGATGGGGAACCCGGATGGTAACATCACGCTCGTCGAATTCACCGATTACGCATGCGGCTTCTGTCGATCCAGCCTCGCCGACGTCAACAGCCTGATCGCCGCGAACCCCGATTTGCGGGTAGTGGTAAGGGAGTATCCGATCCTGTCGGATGGCAGCGTGGAGGCAGCACGCATGGCGCTCGCAGCAGCGCAGCAAGGCCGGTACGAAGCCTTCCACAATGCGATGTTCGCTGCCGATGGCCTGTCGACCGCGACGATCGAGGCGGCCGCGCAGCAGGCCGGGGTCGATCTGCAACAAGCACGCGCCGCCATCGACACCGGCATGCTCGACGATCAATTGCAGAACAACGTCTTCCTCGCCCGCAATCTCGGCCTCACCGGCACACCGGCATGGATCGTGGGCGACCAGGTGCTGAATGGAGCCGTCGGGGAAGAGACCCTGAGCGAGGCCATCGCCGAGGCCCGAGATTCCTGAGACAGGCCGCCTCGATTCCGCGGCGGACCCCACGCCTACGGCACTGAAATCCGCAGAGGGCCGCGCTAGAACCGGCTCGATGGCCGTCCTGCCGATCGAGCCCGTCCCGTTTTTCGAGGACAAGAACCGCGCCTTCTGGCGGCTGCAAATGCTCGGCTGGGGCGGCGCCTTCGTGCTGCGCGTGGCAACCTCTGTCGCGAATGAACGGCCATGGGACTTCCTGATCGTGGTCGCAATCGCAGCAATCGCGGGCTTTTCGATCAGCAGCGTGTTGTCGGTCGTCTATTCGCATCTCATCAACCGCAGCCCGGTGGTCACATGGACGGCCACCACGCTGGTGCTGCTGGTGGCAGTATCGGTTTCCGCCTTCATCAATGCATGGACCATCGATGTCTATCAGGGCGGCAGCGAGGGCGGCTTCATCCAGCTGATGCTGGGCGTGTTCTATATCGACATGGCGCTACTGGGCGCATGGTCGGCGCTGTATTACGCCATCAATTTCTTCCTGCAGGTGGAACAACAGGCGGACCGGCTGGAGCGGCTGGAAGCGCAGGCGACTAGCGCGCAGCTCGCCATGCTGCGTTACCAGCTCAATCCGCATTTCCTGTTCAACACGCTGAATTCCATCTCCACACTCGTGCTGCTGAAGCAGACAGAGCCCGCCAATGCGATGCTGACGCGGCTCTCGGGTTTCCTGCGCCACACGCTGGTCAACCAGCCGGGCGGCAAGGTGACCGTCGCCCAGGAAGTGGAGACGTTGAAACTCTATCTCGATATCGAGCGCATGCGTTTCGAAGAGCGGCTGCGCACCGATTTCCGGATCGATGATCGCGCCGCCCATGGCTGCATCCCCTCCTTCCTGCTCCAGCCCCTGGTCGAGAACGCGATCAAATACGGCGTCTCCGCGCAGGAGGAAGGCGCGCGCATTTCACTCGCCGCGCAAGTCATCGGCAGCCGCCTGCGCCTCACCGTTTCCGATACGGGGCCGGGCTTGCAGGGCACGCAGCGCAATGCCGAGAACATCGCCAGCCAGCCATCATCGACCGGCGTCGGCCTTGCCAATATCCGCGACCGGCTGGCGCAGGCCTATGGCGAGGATCACCGCTTCGATATCGAGACGCCGCCCGATGGCGGCTTCACTGTTATAATCGAGCTGCCTTTCGAGCGTGAGGAGCCAGAAACCGCACCGCAGAAACTTCCCGCCGCTTCGCCCGTTGGTTCGGGGCGGGCGGTGAGTAGACCCGAGACAGAACCGCAATCCGTCACTGCCCCCCAGACCGGAGCCAATGCATGAGCATCCGCACTATCCTCGTCGATGACGAGAAACTCGCCATTCAGGGCCTTCAGGTCCGCCTCGAACCGCACAAGGATATCGAGGTGATCGAAACCTGCGCCAATGGCCGCGAGGCTATCCGCGCCATCAAGACGCTGAAGCCGGACCTTGTTTTCCTCGACATCCAGATGCCGGGTTTCGACGGGTTTTCCGTCGTCAAAGGCGTGATGGACGTGGAGCCGCCGCTCTTCGTTTTCGTCACCGCTTTCCAGGAACACGCCATCCGCGCCTTCGAGGCAAATGCCGTCAATTACCTGATGAAGCCGGTGGATGAAGACAAGCTGGCCGACACGATCGAGCGTGTGCGCCAGCGCATGGCCGAAAAGGCCAGCGCGCAGGAGGCCGAGAAGCTGAAGGATGTGCTGGCCGAAGTCAGCCCCGAAAGCCTCGACGATATCGGCGGCGAGGACGGCAGCTCGGCCCGCTATGAAAAGATGATCAACGTGAAGGATCGGGGGCAGATCTTCCGCGTGGATGTCGACACGATCGAGCATATCGAAGCCGCAGGCGACTATATGTGCATCTACACCGGCGACAATTCGCTGATCCTGCGCGAGACGATGAAGGATCTGGAACGGCGTCTGGACCCGAAGAATTTCCAGCGCGTCCACCGCTCCACCATCGTCAATCTCGACCAGGTGCGGCAAGTAAAACCGCACACCAATGGCGAATGCTTCCTCGTGCTGGATTCAGGGGCTGAGGTGAAGGTTTCGCGGTCCTATCGCGATGTGGTGGCGCGTTTCGTGCATTAGGTGCTCTTGCGGTAGCCCGGCGACCGTGCCACCCATTCCCCGTTCGTCCTGAGCTTGTCGAAGGGCGAATTGGCGAAACCTGCGCGGTTTCGTGCTTCGACAGGCTCAGCACGAACGGACAATTATGACGTTTTCCCTTCAAGGCTTCGACCTCGACCGTTTTGTCCGCGAGACGCTGGCAGAAGACCTTGGCGAAGGCCTGGCTGGCGGCGGGACCGATGTTACCGCCACCAGCGTGATCCCCGCCGATGCGCGTTTCCAGGGCGTGATGGACAGCCGCGACGCCGTCACCGTGGCGGGCTTGCCCATTGCCGTCGCCTTCTTCCGCCACCTCGACCCGGACATGCAAATCGATGTGCTCGTGGACGAAGGCGCGAAGGTCGAACCCGGCGCGGACCTGTTGCGCCTTTCCGGCAACGCCCGCGCCATGCTGACCGCCGAGCGCAGCGCATTGAACACGGTGCAGCACCTTTCGGGTATCGCCACCCTGGTCCGGCAATATGTCACCGCGATGGACAACCCTGATTGCACCCTTCTCGACACGCGCAAGACCATTCCCGGGCTGCGCCACATCGAGAAATACGCCGTGCGCATGGGCGGCGGCAGCAACCATCGCATGGGGCTGTGGGATGCCGCCATGATCAAGGACAATCACATCCTCGTCGCTGGCAATGTGGGCGAAGCGGTGCGCCGTGCGCGCGATGCCGGTGTCGCCAACATCATCTGCGAAGTGGACCGTATCGACCAGATCGAACCGGCGCTGGCCGCAGGCGCCGATCACTTGCTGCTCGACAATATTTCGCCCGAAACCCTGCGCGAAGCCGTGCGCCTGATCGACGGCCGTGCCAAGACCGAAGCGAGCGGCGGCATCACGCTCGAAACGATCAAGGCCAAAGCCGCCAGCGGGGTGGATTACGTGTCCGTCGGTCGCCTTACACAGAGCGCGCCTGCTGCCGATATCGGCCTCGATTTCACGGTTGCGTGAGGCAGAGCCATGAAGTTGGCGCGCGGGCCGAGGCCGTGGTCCATTCGGCTGTTCGCCATCCTGTTCCTCGCCTCGGCACTGATCCGCTTCGTTGACGGACTGCTCGATCCGACCACAATGATCGTCGATCTCTTCCGCTGGTTGCCGAATATAACCATCACGCAGGACATTGCCGTCGTCGCGCTCAACGCGCAATTCACCATCGCATTGATACCGGTCGCGCTGATTTGGTTTCGCGCCAGCCGCATTGCGCGCATCCTGATCGGCGTGATGGTCGGCGTCCGGTTGCTAGCGCTTTCAGAGCTCGTAGCGGCATGGCAACAATGGGGCGCGCTCGATCCCGTGGAGCCGATAATGCTGGCCTTGTCCGCCGCCGCGCTGGCGCAACTGTTCACTCCGTCAGCCAATCGCTGGATTGCGCTCAAGGGGAGGCGTGAGGCCGATGCGTTCGAATAAGATCAGCGTGAGGATGGGCATGGCGGCGGCGCTATGTGCGCTGGTCCCGACAACCGCCCTCGCCCAGGCCTATCAGTGCCGCGTGCCCGATGCGCCGGTCAGCCTGCCGCGCATCGAGCGTGACGGGCCGGTGCGGCAGATGCCGGTGACGGGATATACTCTGGCGCTCAGCTGGAGCCCGGAATTCTGCCGCTTCCGCGATGACGAGGCGCGCCATGCCCGCCAATGCTCGGGGCGCGCGGGGCGCTTTGCCTTCGTCGTCCACGGCCTGTGGCCCAATGGCGAGCGGGGCTGGCCGCAATGGTGCCCCACGCGCCGCCAGCCGAGCCAGTCCGAGGTGCGCGCCAGCATGTGCATGTCGCCCGACGCCGCGCTGATCGCCCGGCAATGGGCGAAGCACGGCAGCTGCATGACACGCGATCCGGACGCCTACCAGCAGGTCACGCGCATCCTGTGGAACAGCCTGCGCTGGCCCGATTTCGACCGCCTCTCCCGCCGCCGCGACCTGACCGCCGGCGAGATCCGCACCGCCTTCGCCGATGCCAACCCGTACTGGAATGCGGAGGATGTCGGGCTAGTGCTCAATAGCCGCGGATGGCTGCGCGAAATGCGCCTGTGCTACGGCGCGGACTTCATGCCGACGGCCTGCGACGCGCGGCGGTATGGTCCAGATGACGGGGACGAGGTGCGCATTTGGCGGGGGCTTTAGGAACCTGCACCACGTCACCCCGGACTTGATCCGGGGTCCCGCTTATTGTGAGAGTGACAGCCATGGATCGCGAAACGCACGGCGGTTGGCTGTACATCATGGCTGACCGTTATCGTGGCACAATGTATGTCGGTATGACTGCCGACTTAGCCGCGCGGATCGTTCAGCACCGCGATGGGTCTGGCTCCAAGTTCTGCGCAGAATACGGACTTACCAAGCTTGTTTGGGCGGAGAAGATTGCGCCAATCCACCTTTGCATCGAACAGGAAAAGCGCATGAAGAAGTGGCGGCGTGAATGGAAAATCGCGCTAGTCGAAAAGGCTAATCCTGACTGGAAGGAGCTGTTCGAGCAACTGATCTAGAAAGAGAGCGGGGCCCCGGATCAAGTCCGGGGTGACGTCAAAAAACCGAAATTACCGCCTCTCCCTGAAAAACCCGCGCAACAATTCTGCCGCTTCAGCCTCACCCATGCCCGAATACACTTCCGGCGCATGCAGGCATTGCTCTTGCGCGAAAACCCGCGCGCCGTGATCGACCGCGCCGCCTTTCGGGTCCGGCGCGCCATAATAGACGCGCGCGATGCGGGCATGGCTGATGGCGCCTGCGCACATGGCGCACGGTTCCAGCGTCACATAGAGGTCACAGCCTGTCAGGCGGTCGTCGCCCAGCGCCTTGGCTGCGCGGCGAATCGCTTCGACTTCGGCATGGGCGGTCGGATCGTGGGCGCTGCGGGTCAGGTTGTAGCCTTCGCCAATGATCTCGCCCTGCTTGACGACCACGGCTCCCACGGGCACTTCGCCGACGCGTGCCGCCTCCTGCGCCAGCGCCAACGCGCGCTGCATCGGTTCGGGAAGGGGCCATTTCGTCACGGCATCGGCGCTACAGCTTCGCTTGACGAATCTCCACCCCCCCTGTATGCGCGCGGCTTTCCAGCCTACACGCTGTATCCAACCACGTTTCGAAACGAGAGAATTCGCCATGTCGCGCATCTGCGAACTTACCGGCAAGGGCCGCCAGGTCGGCCACAATGTGAGCCACGCCAACAACAAGACCAAGCGCGTCTTCCTGCCCAATCTGCAGAACGTCACGCTGATGAGCGAGAAGCTGGAAAAGAGCTTCAAGTTCCGCGTGTCCACGCACGGCCTGCGCTCGGTGGAGCACAATGGTGGTCTCGACAACTGGCTGCTCAAGACCCGTAACGAGAAGCTGTCCACGCGCGCCCAGAAGGTGAAGCGCGAGCTGAAGAAGGCCCTGAACGAGGCCGATACGCAAGCAGCCTAAGCCGCTTCGCTATTCTTCGAAGACATGCAGAAAAGCGCGCGTGGGTTCTCCCTCGCGCGCTTTTTCTTGTTCGCCGTCCAGATCAAGGAAAAGCTGCACCACCAGCGTGCGCTGGAAAGCGCTGAAATTGTCGTCCGAGATAAGCCAGATCTCCGCGCGGCCATCTGCCGTCTCGCGCACGGCGATGCCCTCGTAATTCTCGCGCGGGACGATATCGTCCAGCCGCACCAGGATTTCGGGCGACAGCGTATCGCCTCCTGCCACAGAGCCGATATCGGCGATTGCCAAGGTGACCGAGAAACTCGGTGGCAGACTGTAATCAACCGTCCGCAGCAGCACCAGCAGGCGGCCATCGGGCAGCAGCGCCGCATCGGTGACGCCGTGATCTTCCACCGGCCATTCCACCGTGAAATCGGTGAGCGGCGTTCCGGCAATAGGGTCGCGGGCGAGGATATGCGCAGTCTGGCGCAATTCCGGGAATAGCAGGAAGCGACCGTCGGGCAGCCGCACCATGCCTTCCAGCCCGACATTGCTACCCCAATCGACCTCGTCGCCCAGCATGCGCAGCCCATCGGCCTCGCCGCGCGGCGGAAAGCGATGGATGGCATGGGTATATTCGAAACCGAGCCACAACCGGCCATCGGGCGCGGTGACGGCGGATTCCACATCCCACACACCCTGCGGATAGGTGCGATGCGGTCGCACCGGGCGAATGTCGTAGGCCGAACGCCGAGCGGTCGGCGGATCGAAGGCGAGGACATGGCCCCTGTCCGAGAACGCATGCAACCGGTCATCCTGCCAGACCAGCGCGGAAAAACCGCCAAAGCCCGACCCGCTGCCGTGTATGTCCCACACGCCGCCGACTTCGACGCCATCGGGCGGTTCTGAAACGACCTCCCGCTCGACCGCGGCAACCTCAAGCGTCCCGCTCGCCTGTTCCGTCAGGGCGGTTCGCACGAAGGTGCCGGGTGCCAGCGTCAGAGCCAGCGCCATTCCTGCCAGAAGATGCTTGCCCCGCATGGCCCTGACGCGCGTCGGCGCGCCTTACGGCATGGGGCCGGTAAAGAGGATCGGGTCGAGCCGCGCATCGTGCCATTTCAGGCTCCAGTGCAAATGAGGGCCAGTCGCCCGACCGCTCGATCCGATTGCACCCAGCCGCTGGCCTTGGCGCACCACATCGCCTTCGCTCACCGCAATATCGGACAGGTGCAGGAAAGCGCTGTTGAGCCCCGCGCCGTGGTCGATGATGAGGAGATAGCCTTCGAGGCTGTAGGGTCTGCCCGTCGCCAGCGTCACTACGCCATCGGCAGGCGAAACGAATGGCGTGCCTGTGGGCAGCGCGATGTCGATACCCGAATGATAGCTGCCCGGCTCACCCTGGTAGATGCGCTGCCGGCCGAACATGCCGGAGATACGGCCCGTCGCAGGCCAGATGAAATCCTGCGCCCAGCCGCCTGTATCGGAGCGCACCTGCCGCGCATTCCAGATCGCTTCCAGTTCCGGCGCGCGGCGGCGGCGGAATGCCTCGCTGCTGCCGCTTGGGCGCAGCGGCACATTCACGCGCTCGATATTCCAGCTGCGCGGCGAAACGCTGACAGGGCTGCGGATTTCGCGGCCATCGGCCAGCGTGGCGACCAGCGCCATGGTTTCGCCAGCATCGCGGTCGAACGCGGCGAGGAATCGGCCGTCGCCGTCGATCAGCAATTCCTGCTCGCCGAGGCGCGCGGAAACCGTGCCGCCCGGCACCTGGCCGCGGATGTAGCCGCCTTGCGTCAGCTCGCCATCGAAGAGGAAGGTGGTCGGGCCGGTCGGGGTCGGGGTGGGCGTAGGCGTCGGTGCTGGCGTCGGCGTGGCAATCGGCTGCACGACCTCCACCGTCGTCGGACTGGCCGCGGGCGCGGGTTCGGGCGCTTCGGCCTCGGGCACTACGGCGCATGCGGACAGAGCGAGAGCGAGCGCGCTCCCGGCGAGCAGGCGGATCACATATCCTCCAGCGCGGCGCGGGTGGAGAGTTCGCAGGACGCATAGGCCTCCTGCCGGTCCACGCTCCAATAGCGCAATTCCTCCAGCGGCACGGGTACGCCGCTCATGGCGCACAGCACGTAATGGCCGGGTTTCACAACGCGAAAGCCGTTCGGGCCGTAGATCAATGTGGCGGGATTATCGGATGAAGACATCAGCATGGCTCGTCATGTAGGGGCTCGCTGGCATCAAAGCAATTTGCCTTGGCTGTCATCGGCAGCAGGCCGGCTGCGCTTCTTCGGGCGCGGGGTGGCAGGAGCCGGCGGCGGCGCATCGCCGGGCGCGACCTGCACCGATCCATCTGCGAATTCCAGCGTAAGCCGCGACTGGGCGGCGGCCACATCGCGGCTGGCGATGACGGGGTGGCCCTCGGCGCTCACCAGAGCATAGCCGCGCTTCAGAGGCGCTTTCGGGTCGAGTTGCAGGCGCAAGCGCTCCAGCGCAGCGAGGCGCTGGCGGCCATCGGCGAGAGGGCGCTGCACCAATGGAGGCGTGAGACGCGCCGAAGCGAGGCGCTGGCGAGCATCGCGCAGGTTTCCGCGCAGGATAGCGGGCGACAAGCGCAAATCCGCCAGCCGCTCGCGCCCCTTGGCCGCGCGGTCGACCAGCCCTCGCCGCAATCGCTCGCCCAGATCGTCCAGACGTTGCGCGTAGGGTTGCAACAATTGCTCGATCGGCGGCAGGCGGTCCGCGCGCGCCGCCAGCCTTTCGCGCCCCAGCTCGACAGGGCGCATCACCACCTTGCGCTGGCGCAGGCCGAGATCGTCCAGAGTGGCGACGAGATCGCGCAGCACCGGCACCGCCATTTCCGCAGCCGCAGTGGGAGTAGGCGCACGCTTGTCCGCCGCATAGTCGCACAGCGTGGTGTCGGTTTCGTGCCCTACCGCGCTGATGACCGGGATGGGCGATTCGGCCACCGCGCGCACCACCATTTCCTCATTGAAGCTCCACAGATCTTCGATAGAGCCTCCGCCGCGCGCTACGATCAGCAGGTCCGGGCGCGGAACGGACCCATCTGGTTCGAGTGCGCCAAAGCCACGAACCGCATCGGCAACCTGCTTTGCCGCGCCCTCGCCCTGCACCAGCACCGGCCACACGATCACATGCGTGGGAAAGCGATCCTCCAGCCGGTGGAGGATATCGCGGATCACTGCGCCCGTGGGTGACGTCACGACGCCAATGGTTCTTGGCGCAAAGGGCAAAGCGCGCTTGCGCTCGGGTGCGAAAAGCCCCTCCGCCTCCAGCCGGGCCTTGGTCTTTTCCAGCAGCGCCAGCAACGCGCCTTCGCCCGCAATCTCCATCCGCTCGATAACGATCTGGTATTTGCTGCGCCCGGGATAGGTGGTCAGCTTGCCGGTCGCGACGACTTCCAGCCCGTCCTCGGGACGAAAAGCCAGCCGCCCCGCCGTCCCTTTCCACATCACGCCATCGAGCACTGCCTTCTCGTCTTTGAGAGCGAGGTAGACATGCCCCGATGCCGCCCGCTTCACGCCCGACAATTCGCCGCGCAGCCGCACATAGCCAAAGCGATCTTCCACCGTGCGCTTCAGCGCAGCGGAAATTTCGCTAATGGAGAGGGGCGCGGAATTGTCGCCCGCCTCGCTGGTCGCTACGAGCCTGTCACTGGAATCGTCGTCGAATGGGGAATTGCGGTTCATGAATATCCTGGTGCTTGGCGGGGGCGGCCGCGAACATGCCCTGTGCTGGAAGCTGGCGCAATCCGATCGCGTAGCGAAAAACGGGGGCAGGTTGTTCGCCGCGCCGGGTAATCCGGGCATGGCCGAATGCGCCGAGTTGGTGACACTTGATGCAAAAGACCATGGCGCGGTAGCCAGCTTTTGCGCCGCGCATGCCATCGGCCTCGTCGTGATCGGTCCGGAAGCGCCGCTGGTGGACGGCCTCGCCGATAGCTTGCGCGCGGCGGACATCGCCGTCTTCGGCCCGTCGAAAGCAGCCGCCCAACTGGAAGGCAGCAAGAATTTCACCAAGGCGCTGTGCGATCGCGCGGGCATCCCCACCGCAGGCTATGTCCATCGCACCTCGCTGGAGCAGGCCCGCCAGGCGCTCACCACATTCGCTCCGCCCTTCGTGCTAAAGGCAGACGGGCTCGCCGCGGGCAAGGGCGTAGTGATTGCCGACAGCGAGGAGCACGCGCTCGAAGCGCTGGAGGACATGTTCGGCGGCGCATTCGGCGATGCCGGCGCCGAGGTGGTGATCGAGGAATTCATGGCCGGCGAGGAAGCCAGCTTCTTCGCGCTCACCGATGGCGAGACCGTGCTGCCTTTCGGCACGGCGCAGGATCACAAGCGCGTGGGCGAAGGCGATACCGGCCCGAATACCGGCGGCATGGGCGCGTATAGTCCGGCGCGCGTGCTGACCGATGAGCTTGTCGCCGAGACGATGGAGCGCATTATCTTTCCCACCGTGCGCCAGCTGGCGAAGGACGGCACCCCTTATTCAGGCGTGCTCTATGCAGGCCTGATGTTGACCGACGACGGCCCGAAACTGGTCGAATACAATGCCCGCTTCGGCGATCCGGAATGCCAGGTGCTGATGATGCGCCTGCAAAGCGATCTCGCCGACTACATGCTCGCCTGCGCCAGCGGCACGCTAGCCGCGATGCCCGAGCCGGACTTTGCCGATGACACCGCCATGACCGTTGTCATGGCCGCAAAGGGCTATCCCGGCACGCCCGAAAAGGGCGGCGCGATCGATCTGGGTGATGCCGAGGCAGATGGCGCGAAAGTCTTCCATGCAGGAACGGCAACGCGCGACGGCCAGCTAGTGGCGAATGGGGGCCGCGTGCTGAATGTCACTGCGGTGGGTGCGGACACCAAAGCCGCGCAGGACGCCGCCTACCGCGCGGTGGATGCGGTGGATTTCCCCAGCGGCTTCGTGCGGCGCGACATTGGCTGGCGCGAGGTTTCGCGGGGTTAGGCTTTTCGCTCGGCGGCCTTCGGTTCTGATGGGTGTCCCATACCAACTCCGCTCGTCCTGAGCCTGTCGAAGGACTGCTTTTTCTTGCAGTCCTCACGCTGAAGAAAGGGTAGCAACCCTTCGGAGTCGACGGCGGCACGCAGCGCCACCAGCTCAGGACGAGCGGTGGCGTGGCAAAGGCTTTCCTACAGCTCCACCCGCAGGCAAGCCGGTGCGTTATGCGCTACACCGCCACCTGTCATACGCTGTTTTCTCCCGGCGAAGTGTCAACTTCGCGATTCCAGCACTATACCGTTGGAACACAGGCAGAATCTGAGCGAAAAGCCCGCCGCAGCCGTGTCAACTTTGTCAGCTTCGACCGCTCAGCCAACTTTCTCCGCCATAAGCGCTTTCAAATCGGCTTCGGGACGGGGGCCGTAATGGCTGATGATCTCGGCAGCAGCGACCGCGCCGCGCTTGAGGCACTTGGCGGGGTCTTCGCCGCGCACATGGCCGTAGAGGAAGCCAGCTGCGAAGAGGTCGCCCGCGCCAGTCGTGTCGACCACCTTGTCGATGGGCTCTGCCGCCACATCGGAGCGGGTGCCGCCGGTGACACAGGTCGCGCCCTTCTCGCTGCGCGTGGCGACCAGCACGGACACCTTGTCTTGCAGTGCGGCAATGCCATCATCGAAGCTCTCCTCGCCCGTCAGCGCGGCAAGCTCAACCTCGTTGCAGAACAGGATGTCGATCAGCCCGTCGTCGATCAGCGCGCGGAAATCATCGCCGTGGCGGGAGATCACGAATGCATCGGAGAGCGTGAAGGCAACCTTGCGGCCCGCGCCGCGCGCGGTTTCGATGGCAGCGCGCATGGCGCGGCGCGGCTCTTCCGGGTCCCAGAGATAGCCTTCAAGGTAAAGGATCTGCGCGCCGCCAATGGCTTCCTCGTCCAGCGCTTCTGCCGGAAGGAACTGGCTCGCGCCAAGGAAGGTGTTCATCGTGCGCTGCCCGTCGGGCGTCACGAAGATGAGGCAGCGCGCGGTGCTTGGCTCGCCTTCACGCGAGGGCGTGTCGAAGTCGATGCCCACGGCGCGAATGTCATGGGCGAAGACATTGCCCAGCTGGTCGTCCGCCACCTGCCCCACGAAAGCGCATTGCGCACCCATGGCGGAAAGGCCCGCCAGCGTGTTGGCGGCGCTCCCGCCGCTGATTTCCTTTGCCGGACCCATCGCGGAATAGAGATCAGCCGCCTGCGCCTCGTCCACCAGCTGCATGCCGCCGCGCGTCAGGCCCAGCTCTTCCACCAGTTCATCCGAAGCGGGGGCCATCACATCGACAATGGCATTGCCAATGGCGATTACGTCGTAACGAGGGGAAGTCATGCAGGGTCCTTCTAAAAATCGTGTCGCTATGCGCGAAGCGGCGTTGACTTGGCGGAAGGCCCGCGCAATCGCAAGCGCTTATGGGCGTTCTCGCGACATCGCTGGCTCTGGGCCTTCGCCAGATGTGGGATGGCGCGGTGCTGCGCGTATTGCTGAAGAGCCTCGCGGTGACGCTGGTGCTGTTCGTGATCGTGGCGACGGCGGGCTGGTTCGCGCTGGACTGGCTGCTGGCGCGCAGCGGGCTGGAAGATACGCTGTTCACCGGTGCGGGCGCATTGCGCGGGGCGTTGTCGCTGCTGCTGGCTCTGCTGGGCCTGTGGGTCATCTGGCGGATCGTGGCGATGGGCGTGATCAATTTTTACGCCGACGACGTGGTGCAGGCGGTGGAGCGGCGGCACTATCCCGATGCCGCGCATCAAGCCCGCGACTTGCCGCTGGGCGAGCAGCTGCGCGCCGCTTTGGCGGCGGCGGGCCGCGCGCTGGTCGCCAATCTGATTGCGGCGCCGATAGCGCTGGTCCTGCTGTTTACAGGCGTCGGGCCGTTCCTCGTCTTCTGGCTGGCCAATGCCGTGCTGCTGGGGCGCGAATTGCAGGACATGGTCTGGCTGCGTCATCGCCATGCGAGAGGCCAGCGCGCGCCGGTGCGCAAGGCGGAGCGCTTTGCTCTCGGCGGTGTGGTTGCGGGCCTCCTTGCCATCCCCTTCGCCAATTTACTCGCACCGATCCTCGGCGCGACGAGCGCCACCCATCTGGTCCATCGCCGCTTGCGGGCCCATGAAAGTTCCTGACATGCGTTTTTCGATCCTGCTTCTCGGCAGCCTCGCCCTGGCCGCCTGCACCACTACGCCGCAGCCGCAAGCCGCGCCGCCCCCGCCGCCGCGGGAAGTCCCGCCGCAAGTCGTACCGCCAACCGATGCGCGACCGGTTGTCACTGCTCCCGGCTTCATCGCGCCGCAGATCATGGAAGGGCCGGGACTGGGCGGCATCATCCGCGAGGCTGCGCCCACACTGCTCGCGCGCTTCGGCCAGCCGCGGCTGGACACGCCCGAAGGCGATATGCGCAAGCTTCAATTCCGGTCGGAGGCTTGCGTGCTCGATGTCTATCTCTACCCGCTTTCGCCGGGCGCGGAGCCGGTGGCGACATGGGTCGAAGCGCGCCGGGCCAGCGACGGTGCGGCGGTGGACAGGCTGGCCTGCATCCAGGCGCTTTCCGTCCCGCGCTAGGCGGTTCTACGCATGCGCTAACCGCGTTTTAACCCTGCTGCGGCATGCTGGCGCGCGACAGGAGACACTATCGATGAGCTACGAATTCGCCGCAATTGCCCGCAAGGCATCCGTTGATGGCACGATTACCGCAGACGAAGTGCTGGCACTGCGCCAGTCCGGCTGGGCCGATGGCCGCATGGACCAGGAAGAGGCGGAAATCATCTTCGCCACGCAGCGCGCCATCGACGCACCGGGCACGGAATGGACGGATTTCTTCGTCGAGGCGATCCAGAACTTCGTGCTGAACGGCAGCGATCCGAAGGGCTTCGCCAGTGCAGAAGAATCGCAATGGCTGATTGGCGAGATCGAGAAAGACGGCCGCGTCTGCTCGATGACAGAGCTGGAACTGCTCGTGCGCATTATCGAACGCGCGCAGAATGTGGCCGAGACGCTCAAGACCTACACGCTCGGCGTGCTGGAGAAAGAAGTGCTGGAGGGCCATGGGCCTACCCGCGATGGCGGGAAGCTCGACGACAGCCGCGTGACCGAGACCGAGGCCAAGCTGATCCGGCGCGTCATTTTCGGCAGCGGCGGCGATCGTCCCGCGGCCGTCAGCAAGCGCGAGGCGGAAATGCTGTTTCGCGTGAAAGACGCATCGCGCGGCGCCGACAACGCGCCCGATTTCAAGCGCCTCTTCGTTCAGGGCGTGGGCAATTACTTGATGGGCTTTGCCAGCGCGAGCGGCCAGATCAGCCGCGAACGGCGCATGGAACTGGACAAGTTCGTCGCCGACAATTCCTCCAGCGTCGGCGGCTTTATCGGCCGCATGGCGAAAAGCGCTCCGACCGCATTCGGCGTTGTCTTTGGCAAGCGCGATGCGCCGAGCCGCGAAGAGCAAGCTGCAGAAGACGCGGAAGTGACGGGTATCGAGCAGGAATGGCTGGACGCCCAGATCGCCGCCAATGGCGAAGTGGACGAATACGATCAGGCGCTACTGGAGTTCATCGCCGAGGAAACCGGCGAAGCTTAGGCGCGGTCAGTCAAACTCGAGCGGAGCTTCGGCGCCGCCATGCTTCGGAAGTGGTCCCTTAGGTGGCTCGACTAGCGCAGGAGCCATGCCGGGAGGCCGCTTGCGGCTGTTACGGCGAGCCTGTCCCTCGATATCGTCACCGCGATAGCGCGCCATGACCCGTTCAACGAAACCGTTCGATTGCTTTTGGCGGGAGGGATTGCGAGGCAAAGACATCTCGGTGTCTTACCACAATAAGTCACCCTCTTCCAGTCTGGGAATTACAGCCGGAAATGACGGACTTCACACCATGAAGCTTTCGCCGCAGCCGCAAGAACCCTTCGCGTTCGGGTTCTCGAAAACGAAGCCGGCGGTGAAATCGTCTTCAACCCAGTCCATCGTGCTGCCGACAAGGTAGAGCACGCTCGCACCGTCGATGTAGAACGTGCCGCCGGGCGTCTCGATCTTCTCGTCGAAAGCGACTTCCTCGCTTACGTAATCGACCGAATAGGCAAGGCCCGAACAGCCCCGCCGCGGGGTGGAGAGCTTTACGCCGATGGCATCTTCAGGCGCTTTCGCCATCAGGTCGGCGACGCGCTGCTCGGCGGCGGGCGTCAGGATGACGGCGGCCTTGGGCGCGGGGCGGATCTTTGTGGAGCTTTCGGTCATATCAGTGTCTTCTGCCAGAACTGCGCGGTGCCGGTTTCCGGGTCGAGCGAATAATCGCCATAGCCGCAGCTGCGATACAGCGCCTTGGCGGTGTCATTGCCGCCCAGCACTTCCAATGTGACCTTGCACGCGCCGCGCTTCAAGGCCTCCGCCTCGACCGCCTGCATCAGCGCACGGCCCACGCCCTTGCCGCGATGGGCAGGCAGCACGGCCATGTCGTGGATATTGACCAGCGGGGCAGCGGCGAAAGTGGAAAAGCCGGTGAAGCAATTGGCGAGGCCGACGGCGGTATCGTCGAGGCGCGCAATCAGAGAGAATGCACCGGGAAAGCTGGCCAACGCATCGACCAGCGTATCGCGAGTGGTGTCGGCCAGCGGCTCCCCGCCACCCATCGGATCGCGGGCATAGGCATCGAGCAGGCCCACAATGGCCGCGCCATCCGCCGGATCGTCGTAATCGGCGAGCGCGATGGTCAGTTCGGGCGCGGTCGTGCTCACAGCATCCCCAGTTCGAGCCGCGCCTCGTCGCTCATCTTCGAAGGGTCCCATGGCGGATCCCATGTCACGACCACTTCGGCATCGCGCACGCCGGGCAGCGAGGCCGCGCGCATTTCCACCTCGGCAGGCATGCTTTCGGCGACCGGGCAATTGGGCGTGGTGAGCGTCATGGTGATGACGACATCGGCATCTTCGGCCACTTCAACATTGTAGATGAGGCCAAGATCGTAAATGTTCACCGGAATCTCCGGATCGTAGATTTCCTTCAGCGCGTCGATCACCGCCTGATGCAGCTCACCGCCCGGCTCGCCCGGAGCCACGCTTTTTGGCTTCTTGGCGAGGAAGCCCTCGAGGTAGTCGCGCTTGCGCTCCAGCTTTTCGCCAGCGGTTTCCTCATCGGGCAGCGGCGCATCGGAGACGCGCGCACGCCGGGGCTTTTGCACCATATCCGCCTGTTCCACAGGCGACGGGGCGGCGATCGTATCGCTGTCTTCCCTGGTGTCGGTCTTGTCGTGACTGTCCATCAGCCGAAAATCCTCTTGGTCCGTTCGATCCCGCGGATGAGCGCGGCGACATCGTCCTCGCTCGAATAGATGCCGAAGCTGGCACGCGCGGTGGCGGGAATGCCGTAATGCTCCATCAGCGGCTGGGCACAGTGGTGGCCTGCGCGGATGGCGACGTTCTCTTCATCCAATATGGTGCCCAGATCGTGCGGGTGAATACCCTGCAGCATGAAGCTGATGATGCCCGCGCTGTCCTCCGGCCCATAGAGCGTCACATCGTTCATGCCACGCAAGGCTTCGCGGGTCTGCGCGACAAGTTTGGCTTCATGCGCATGAATCGCCTCCACGCCGATATTCGCGACGTAATCGCAGGCCGCGCCAAAGCCGATGGCCTCGATGATGGCAGGCGTGCCCGCTTCGAAGCGCTGCGGTGCGGGCGCATAAGTCGTGCGCTCGAACGAAACGGCATCGATCATCGCGCCGCCGCCTTGCCATGGGGGCATGGCATCCAGCAGGTCCGCTCGGCCCCACAGCGCGCCGATGCCTGTCGGGCCATAAAGCTTGTGCGAGGAGAAGGCGTAGAAATCGCAGTCAAGTTCGGCAACGTCCACCGGGAGACGCGGCACGGACTGGCAGCCATCCAGCAGCAGCTTCGCGCCGACGCTGTGCGCGAGATCGGCGGCGCGCTTTCCGTCGACCACGCTGCCCAGCACATTCGACACATGCGCGAAGCTCACCATAGTATGCTCGGGCGTCAGCATCTTTTCAGCCGCATCGAGGTCGATCCGGCCATCCTCGGTCAGCGGACAGACATCCACTTGCCAGCCGGCGAGCTGCCAAGGCACGATATTGGAGTGATGCTCCAGCTGGCTCAGCAGCACGCGGCCCTTGTCAGGATAGCAATAGGCGACAAGGTTGATTGCTTCGGTCGCTCCGCGCGTGAAGACCAGCTCTTCCTCGCGCCCGCCGATAAATGCGGCGACCTTGCGCCGCGCGGCCTCGTAGCCAAGCGTCATTTCGGCCGAGCGCGAATAGACGCCGCGATGGACTGTGGCATAATCCTCGCCCATGGCCCGCGCCAACGCGTCGATCACCGCCTGCGGTTTTTGCGCGGTCGCGGCGCTATCGAGATAGTGCCACGGCGCGCCATCCGCGGTGAAAAGGCCGGGAAAGTCGTCCTTGCGTGTTCTGGTCAGCGTATCGGTCACAGCGTCGCCTCGTCCAGCTTGGCGAGCGCCTGTACCATCAGCGCATCGCGCATGGCGTCATCATCGCAGGCTACGAAAGCGTCCCCAATGAAGGCCTGCACCAGCAGCTTTCGCGCGACGGCAGGCGGCAGGCCGCGGCTGGCCATGTAATAGCGCGCCATCTCGTCCAGCTGGCCGATGGCTGCACCGTGCGCGCATTGCACATCGTCGGCGAAGATTTCGAGTTCCGGCTTGGTATTCGCGGTAGCGCCCTTCTCCAGCAGGATCGCGCGGAAATTCTGCGCGGCATCGGTTTTCTGCGCATCCTTCACAACCTCGATGCGGCCCAGGAAATTGCCGGTGGACTGTCCCCATTGCACCGCGCGGACGGTCTGGTTGGACGTGCCGTTCGGATGCGCATGGACGACGCGGGTCACGAATTCGCGGGTCGAGGTCTTGCCGCCGATGGTAACGCCGCCAAATTCGAAATGCGCGCCCTCATCCAGCGTGGCTTCCACTTCGACACGGGCAAACTCGCCGCTGTCGAGCACGCCGAACGCTTCATAGCGACCGCCCTTGCCAACTTTCACGCGCACACGCTCGACAGCATCGCCGCTATCGCCGAGCACTTCGCGCAGCGTCTCGCCGGCAGGGACTGTGACATTCCGCCATGTATGCACGGCATCGGCGTCGGCTGAAGCGAGCCATGCGCTATCGGAATAGCGCCAATCCTCGTCACGATTGGTGGGAACGGTGAGGGTCGCAGTGTCGCTCACGAACGCTCCTCCCGCAACTGACGGCGGAAATCGTCCAGCGTGCGGCTGCGATGGGTACGCACGCAATCTTCGATGGCGGTGCGGTCATCGCCATGCTCGCGCACGCATCCGGTGGTCGTGCGGCACAGGCGGCTGTCGATGATCTCGCTGCCGCTGGAGGCGGAAAGGCTGCAGTGCCAGTTTCCGTCCGGACCGCGCCCGACATTCACCTCGATCGAGCGCAGCCGCTCGGCCATGACGAGGATCTCGTTCTCAATCTCGTCCGTCGGCGTTGCGGGCACGGCATGTTGGGCCAAAGCCATGGCGATGGCGGTGCTAAGCATTGGCCATCACCGCGTCATAGCCCTCCGCTTCCAGGCGTTTGGCTAAGTCCGGTCCGCCGGTCTGGACGATGCGGCCATCGGCAAGAATGCTCACCTTGTCGGGGCGCACATAGTCGAGCAGGCGCTGGTAGTGGGTGATGAGCAGCACGCCCTTATTCTCGTCGCGCATTATGGCGTTGATGCCCTCGCCCACCACGCGAAGCGCATCGATGTCGAGGCCGCTATCGGTCTCGTCGAGCACGGCGAATGTGGGATCGAGAATGCCCATCTGCACCATTTCGTTGCGCTTCTTCTCGCCGCCGGAGAAGCCGACATTCACATTGCGCTTGAGCATTTCCATGTCGAGCCCCAGCAGCGCGGCCTTTTCCTTTGCTAGCTTCAGGAAGTCCCCGCCCGATAGCGGGTCTTCACCGCGTTCCTTGCGCTGGGCGTTCAGCGCCTCCCGCAGGAATTGGACGTTGGAGACGCCGGGGATTTCGACCGGATACTGGAAGCCCAGGAACAAGCCCGCCGCGGCCCGCTCATGCGGTTCCATGTCGAGCAAGTCGGTTCCATTGAAGCTGACGCTGCCGCTCGTTACTTCGTAACCGGGTCGGCCACCCAGCGCATAGGATAGCGTGGACTTGCCCGCGCCATTGGGGCCCATGACCGCATGGATTTCGCCCGCTTCGATTGTGAGCGAAAGCCCCTTGAGGATTTGCTTGCCGTCGATTTCGGCGTGAAGGTTTTTGATTTCTAGCATCAGTCTTTCCGGTCGTCGCGTTGCGCATCATCGCGCGGCGGGCCGTTGCCGTCGCGGTCGTAACGCGGTTTCGTCTGGCGGGGGTTTTCGGCGAAATGCTGGCGGCGCGCCTCGGCCTTGTCGGCGATGCGCAGTCGCATGCCTGCTGTGATGCGTTTGAGCACATCGTCCATGTTTTCCAGGATATCGGCGGCCTCGAGGTGCATCACCTTCACGCCCACCGCTTCCAGCGATTTGTCGCGGCGACGCATCAGCTGCGGGCCGAGCGCTTCCTCGCCTTCCTCGTCGATGATGATTGCCATGCCGAGGTTGTGACAGTTGAAATCGACAATCGCGCTGCCGACCACGGCGAAGCGCTTAAAAGTATACTTGCCCAGGTCCGCCTTGCTGAAACGCGCGGCCAGCGCCTTATGCGCCTCGGACGAGTGCCGACGCATCTTGCGTGCCTGCTCATGCAAATTGTCGAGCCGCTTCTCGCTGATTTCCCAGCCGCGCCCCTTCTTCTTGAGCTTGGGCGCTTCGGCGTCTTCGCGGACTTTAAGTGTCTTGCGCTCAGTCATCGAAGTGCCTCTCCAGTTCTCGCAATCGCTGCGTGGAGCAATCGCGCATGACGGTGCGGGTCTGCTGGACGGCGGCGCGGCGCTCTGCTCGTGCGAGCGAACGATCCCGCCCGCGTGCGATCGTCATCAGGTTTTCGTCTACGCATTGCAGGATGGCCTCGCATGCAAGCGTGTCGAGAGTGTCGTCGCCGGTACTCCGACGGACTTCGCATAGGGCACTGCCGGTATCGGGTAGATGCCACCGCCCGCGAAAATCGCGCAGTCGCTCTGCGGCCACCGTAATGGCTGGCACATCCATCGTCTCGGTTGAGTCAGCTTCCTGAGGTGTCGCTGAAAGAAGAGCCAGAAGAAGGATCGCGGAAATCACCCCACGCTCCCCTCGAGCGAGATCGCCAGCAGCTTCTGTGCCTCGACAGCAAACTCCATCGGCAGTTCTTTCAGCACTTCCTTGGCAAAGCCGTTGACGATCAGCGCCACGGCCTCCTCCTCGCCCAGTCCGCGCTGCATGGCGTAAAAGAGCTGGTCGTCGCTGATCTTGCTGGTCGTGGCCTCGTGCTCGATCTGCGCGCTCGGGTTCTTCACCTCGATATAAGGCACGGTGTGCGCGCCGCAGGTGTCGCCCAGCAGCAGACTGTCGCATTGGGTGAAATTGCGCACGCCATCGGCATTCGCCGCGACCCGCACGAGCCCCCGATAGGTGTTGTTGGAGACGCCTGCCGAAATACCCTTGGAGATGATTGTAGAGCGCGTCCCCTTGCCATTGTGAACCATTTTGGTTCCGGTATCGGCCTGTTGATGGTTATTTGTAACCGCGACCGAGTAGAACTCGCCCACGCTGTCTTCGCCGTTCAACACACAGGACGGGTATTTCCACGTCACCGCAGAGCCGGTCTCGACCTGCGTCCATGAAATCTTCGAGCGCGCCCCCTGGCACAGGCCGCGCTTGGTGACGAAATTGTAGATCCCGCCCTTGCCGTCGGCATCGCCGGGATACCAGTTCTGAACGGTGGAGTATTTGATCTCCGCATCCTCCATCGCCACCAGTTCGACAACCGCCGCGTGCAGCTGGTTCTCGTCCCGCTGAGGCGCCGTGCAGCCTTCGAGATAAGAGACGTAAGACCCCTTCTCGGCGACGATCAGCGTGCGCTCGAACTGCCCTGTATTCTCGGCATTGATGCGAAAATAGGTGCTCAGCTCCATCGGGCAGCGCACGCCCTCCGGGATGTAAACGAAGGTGCCATCGGAAAAAACCGCGCAATTGAGCGTCGCGAAGTAGTTGTCGCGCTGCGGCACGACTTTGCCCAGCCACTTCTTCACCAGCTCGGGATGCTCCTTGATCGCCTCGCTGATGGAGAGGAAGATGACGCCTGCCTTCTTCAGCTCCTCGCGAAACGTGGTGGCGACGCTTACGCTGTCGAACACCGCATCCACAGCAACCTTGCGGCTGCCTTTAACATTGGCGAGCACTTCCTGCTCCGCCACGGGAATGCCGAGCTTGTCGTACACTTCCTTGATCGCCGGATCGAGCTCGTCGAGCGAGCCCAGCTCCGCCTTCTTCTTCGGCGCGGCGTAATAATAGGCGTTTTGGTAATCGATCTTCGGGTAGCCGAGCTTCGCCCAATCCGGCTCTTCCATCTGCTCCCACATGCGGAAGGCTTTCAGCCGCCAGTCGAGCATCCATTCAGGCTCGCCCTTCTTGCCGCTGATGAAGCGGACCGTGTCTTCGGTGAGGCCTTTCTCGGCAAATTCGGTGTCGATATCGGAAGACCAGCCATGCTCGTATTCGGCAGCCTTCGCAGCCGCATCGCGGGCGTCCTGATCGGTTTCTGGCTCATCCATCTCGGACCGATCGCGGACATCCAGTTCTTCGCTCATGCCATTTCTCTCTTCTGCGCCAGCTGCACCAGGCTGACATCGGCCAGCGCGCCGCGCAGTGCATTGTTCACTATCGGCCAGTGCGGCTGGACCCGGCAGGTGCCTTCCAGCGCGCAGTCGCTTCTCGTCGCGTCCACGCAGCTGGTGAGCGCGATAGGGCCTTCCACCGCCTCGACAATATCGGCGAGGCTGATGGCCGCCGCTGGCCGTGCCAGCTGCAAACCGCCACCCGCACCGCGCGAGGAACGCAAAAGGCCGGCAGCAGTCAACTTGCTGACAACCTTTTGCACGGTGGGCGCCGGAATGCCCGTTTCGCCGGCCAGTTCGGACGCGCTCGTCTTGCCCCCGCCGCAATGGCGAGCCGCAGCGCTCATCGTAACGACGGCGTAATCGGCAAGGTTGGACAGTCGCATGATACCCGCAGCACTTCTAATCGGACCAAATTGTTCCGATTGCGCAGATATGCGGAAAACCAGCGGAATCAAGCCATTTCAGCTTGTTGCGAGTCGTTAGCAATCGAGCTCGCGCAGGTTCTTCCCGCCGACCATTTCATTGAGGTACGGCGAGTCCGGGTCGCCGATCCGCGCAGGTGTTCGTCCCACGAATTCGCGAATCTCGCGTATCATATGCGGCTGGTCGTAAAAGGCTTCCGCCAGGGCGGCCTCGTCTTCCGGCGCCATTTCCGGCTGGGAAAGCATGGCAGCGGCGCGCAGAGCGCGGTATTTACGCCGCAGGGCAACGGGCGAAAGGCCGAAATATTGCTGGACCAGACGCTGGGTCTGGCGGCGGGAGAAGCTGCTGGCTGCGTAAAGTTCGTCGACATCGGGCAACAGGCTACTGCCAAGCCAGGTTCCGACTGCTTGCATCAGTTCTACATGGCGCGGTCGCGGTATTTTCGCATGCTTGAGGATCAACGCGCCCAGCGCATCGAAATACTCTTGCACCCGCCCTTGGTCCTGGCGGTAGGCTTCGCACAGCCGCGCTCCCTGTTCGGCAATTTCGGCGGGCAGATAGTCCGATGCGCGGTAGAGGCGATTGGCATGCTCGCACGCGTACATGCCGGTAAGCGCTGCCCAGCCCAGCGGAGACAGCGCCGCGCCGACGGCATGAAACGGACCTTTCACCTCGAACGGCGCAGCGCAGGCGAAGGGCGTCAGGAGGTTGACCTCGCAGGATGGATCGCTGCCGCCATCGGGTAGGCTCATTTTCCCCTCGCCATAGGGGAATAGCGTGAGGTGCCCCACGGCGGCGGGCTGCATGTCGCGCACCAGCGGATCGTCGCAGCGGAAATGGTAGAAAGTGGTGACGAAGTTCGCGACCGGCCCTTCAGGCGCGAAATAGTCGATGGTGAAGCGGTGGGGCGCTGTCAATTCGCCGCCTTCGAGACCGTCCCGCTTCATTGCCGCCCCCTTGCCCTTTGTCCCCGTATCTTCCGCTTCAGCCGGCTTCTGCAGCAATCCAGTCGTCGACCTGCTCTTCCAGGATAGACAAAGGTACAGGGCCGTTGCGCAGCACGAGTTCATGGAACTGGCGGATATCGAACTCGTCGCCGAACGCCGTGCGCGCCCGTTCGCGCAGCTCCATGATCTTCAGCTTGCCGATCATGTAGGCCGTCGCCTGCCCGGGATAGACGATGTAGCGTTCGATAGCTTTGCGGATATCGCCTTCCGGGTTGGGCGTGTTCGCCTGCAGATAGGCAATCGCTTCCTCCCGGCTCCAGCGCTGGTCGTGGATGCCGGTATCGACCACCAGACGGGCGGCGCGCCACAATTCCATGCCCAGCCGCCCGAAATCGGAATAGGGATCGGTGTAGAAGCCCATCTCTTTGGGCAGTTCTTCCGAATAGAGGCCCCAGCCTTCGGTATAGGCGGTGAAGCCGCCAAAGCGGCGGAACGGCGGCAGGTCCGTCAGCCCGGTCTGAATAGCGCGCTGCATGTGGTGGCCGGGATTGGCCTCGTGGTAGGCAAGCGCCTCCAACTCGTTGCGGCTCATATCGCGCAGATTGTAGAGGTTCACGTAATAGATGCCGGGCCGCGAACCATCGGGTGCGGGGCTCTGGTAGAATGCCTTGCCCGCGCTCTGTTCGCGGAACGCTTCCACCGGCTGCACGCGCAGCTCGTATTGCGGGAGAGTGATGAAGTAGTCGGGCAGCCGCTCGTTCATGGCGGCGACGACGGCGTCCACTTCGGCGAGGTAATCCTCGCGGCTGGTGTGGAAGAAGCGGTCGTCCGTGCGGGTATATTCGAAAAACTCCTGCAAGGTGCCTTCGAAGCCGACCTGCGCCATGATCGCGCGCATCTCGCCATGGATCCGGTCCACTTCGCGAAGGCCGATGGCGTGAATTTCATCCGCCGAGAGCTCTGTAGTGGTGTAATACTTAAGAAGCGCGGCGTAGTACTCCTCGCCTTCGTCGAAACGCCAGATGCCGTCATCGGTTGGCGCCATGGCCTGTTGCCGCTGCATCTCGACCTTGAGCTGGGCGAAAGCGGGGGCCGCGTTGTTCGCCCATGCCTGTTCGGCCTCGCCGATCAATTCCGCGCGGCGCACATCGGAAAGGTCCAGGTCGGCCACTTCGCTGCGGAAATCCTCCAGCACGGCGTTTTGCATGCCAGCACTCAGGACATTGTCGATGTCAGAAATGACGTAGGGGTAGACCCAGTCGGGCGGCATGACGCCTGCCGCCGCGCGCTCGACGGATTGCCGGATCAGCGTGTCGACCACATTGCCAAGCCCACGGATACGCTCGACATAGGCCTCGGCATGTTCCTCGGTCTGCACCGTGTGCGTATTGATCAGGAAAGCGGGCAGACTGCTTTGCGCGCCGCGCATCTGGTCAAAATCCCAAGTGAGATGCTGGAACGGATCGAGCAGCGCATCGCGCTCTATGGTCGCTTCGAACAGGCGGTAGGACAGGCGATCTTCCTCGGACAGGTCCGCCAGATCATAGCCAGCACGCATCCGCGCCAGCCATTCCTGCCGCATTGCGCGGCGCGCCTCGTCGGCAGCCTCACTGCGATCGCTCCATGTGCCGTAATCCGCATCGCGAATGCCGCGAAAGGTCTTCGTTTCCGGCGACATGGCGAGCATTGCGTCGTCATATTGCTCGAAGAACATATCGATCTCGGCAGGCACCGCTGCTTCCGCCTGTGCCTCCATCGCAATCTCGCGCTGCTGATTCGCGGCGCACGAGGCAAGCGCCAAGGCGCTGGCGGTGAGGAGGGCGTGGCGGAAGGGGCGTGCGATCATGTGCGGCAATCCTCGTTGTTCGTCATGAGGTTATGCCGAGGCAGCGCTGTATGTAAACGACAAAAGAAGGGCGGCACTCCGGTGTGGAGGCCGCCCTGTTAGTTTGGAGAACTCGACAGGCCGAAGCCTCGAGCCCTTCGGGTCGCATGTGATGATGTATCCGCAAACTGTGACGATTTCTTGTAAAAACACGTCATTCTGGACATAATTTTTGTTTGTTTTGCGAAATCGCAGCTGCGGTACCGTTGTCGCTTGCGCTCGCTGCGCCGATCCTGCCAAGGAGCGGGCATGGTCTATTCGCTCATCCGTCCGGCGCTTTTCACTCTCAATGCTGAGCGCGCGCATGGCCTGACTATCCGTGCATTGAAAGCGCTACCGAAGGGAAAACCGGCCAGGCCGGGAGGTCCGCTGGCGGTGCGCGTGGCGGGAACGGACTTTCCCAATCCGGTCGGCATGGCAGCAGGCTTCGACAAGGATGCCGAAGTGGCCGACGCGCTGTTCGGGCTCGGCTTCGGCTTCGTCGAAGTCGGCTCGATCACCCCGCGCCCACAAGCGGGCAATCCCAAGCCGCGGCTGTTCCGGCTGGCGGAGGACCGCGCCGTCATCAACCGCATGGGCTTCAACAATGGCGGGGGCGAAGCGGCAGCGGCGCGTATCCGGGCGCGCGGCACGCGGCCCGGCGTGCTCGGAATCAATATCGGCGCCAACAAGGATAGCGAGGACCGCATCGCCGATTATGCCGCGATGACGCGGCTGATGGCGCCGCTCGCCACCTATCTCGCAGTCAATATCTCCAGCCCCAACACGCCCGGCCTGCGCGCCTTGCAGGATGAGAGTGCATTGGCCGACCTCTTGGACGCTGTGCTCGAAGCGCGGAGTGGCGAGCGCCCGCCGGTCTTCCTGAAAGTCGCGCCCGATCTGGAGCCGGCAGATGTGGAGGCGATCACCCGCATAGCCATGGACAAGGGCCTCGACGCGCTCATCGTGTCGAACACCACCATCGCCCGGCCCGCGTTGAAATCGAGTCATGCCGAGGAGACCGGCGGCCTTTCAGGCGAACCGCTGCGTGAGGTCGCGCTGGCCATGCTGCGCAATTTCCGCCGCGAGTCGGGCGGCGAAATCCCGCTGATCGGCGTCGGCGGCATCGCCACGGCGGCCGATGCGTGGCAACGTATCAGGGCGGGCGCCTCACTGGTGCAGCTCTACAGCGCCATGGTCTATCGTGGCCCGGGCATTGCGCGCGATATCGTGCGCGGGATGGAACAGCTGATGCGGCGCGATGGCTTTGCCTCCATTGCAGAGGCGGTCGGAACAGAATAGCAGTCCTGCCCATGGGACTTCGCACATTTTCCGCTCTTTGCGCTGCATTACTGGCGACGGCCTGCCAGACTGCGCCTGCGCCCGATCCGCTTAGCACGGCAAGCGCCGTCGCGGCAGCGCCTGTCGGCACCGGAATGGTGAGCGCGGCGGATCCGCGCGCCGCGGCGGCAGGCGCGCAGATCCTGCGGCAAGGCGGCAGCGCCACCGATGCCGCCATCGCCGTGATGCTGGCGCTTACCGTGGTCGAGCCGCGAAGTTCCGGCATTGGCGGGGGCGGCTTTTATCTGCGCAGCGATGCGGCGGGAAATGTCGTATCGCTGGATGGCCGCGAGACAGCGCCATCGGCAGCGACGCCGGATTGGTTTCTCGACGAGAATGGTGAGCGGCTGGGCTATCGCGACGTCGTGACCACCGGCCTCAGCGTCGGCGTTCCGGCCAATGTCGCCCTCGCTGCAGAAGCACATGCCCGCTACGGCACGCTCCCTTGGGCAGACCTGTTCCAGCCCGCGATCAGGCTTGCCAGCGATGGCTGGATCCTCACCGAACGCGGCGCGAACTTTGCCGAGCGCGTGGGGGAGCGGGCCACGCATGACCTCTCTCTGCCGACGCTGATGTTCGATGCCGAAGGCACGGTCCTGCCGGTGGGCACGCGCATCACCAATCCCGACCTTGCCATCACCCTGCAAAACCTTGCCGCGGAAGGCCCTGGCTGGCTTTATTCAGGGGAATCGGCAGACGCGCTCGCGACACATATCGCCGCCAATACGCCTGGCCGCGACGGCATGGTGCCTGCCGATATCGCCAGCTACCGCGCGATCTGGCGCGACCCGGTGTGCGGGGAATATCGCGGCTATCGCATTTGCGGCATGGGGCCGCCATCCTCAGGCGCGACGACGGTTTACGCGATCCTTGTCCAGCTGGAATCGTATGACCTGTCCGCTCTCGGTCCGGATAGCCCGACATTCTGGCATCTCTTCGCCGAGAGCCAGCGACTCGCTTATGCCGACCGCGAGCTGTATCTTGCCGATGGCGATTTCTTGCAGGTGCCGGTGGATGGCCTCATGGACCGCCACTACCTCGCAGAGCGCGGGATGCGGATCGACACTGCGGCTCGCATGGAGATTGTCGAGGCGGGCGAAGTCCCGCTCGTAGGCGGCCACAGCGAAGCCCGCGCGGACGGCGACGAGCCCGAAGAGAACGGCACCAGCCATTTCTCCATCGTTGATGCGGACGGGAATGTCGTTTCCTACACCTCGACCATCGAGGGGCCGTTCGGTTCGGGGCTCTATTTCGGCGGCTTCTACCTCAATAACGAACTCACCGATTTCAGCTTCTCGCCCGAGCGCGACGGTGTGCCGGTCGCCAACCGCGTGGAAGGCGGAAAACGGCCACGCAGCTCGATGTCGCCGACGCTGGTGTTCGATCCGGAAGGGCGGTTGATCCTCAGCATCGGCGCGGCGGGTGGCGGCACGATCCCGGTGCAGGTCGCCAAGGCCCTGTTCGGCATTATCGATTTCGGCCTGACCGCGCCTGAAGCGCTAGCGCTGCCGACGCTCTACTCGCCGGGCGATACCGTAACGATCGAGGAAGGCTCGGCGCTGGAAGCGATGCGCGGCGACCTGGAAGCGCTCGGCCATACGGTCACGGCGCGCAGCCTGCCGCTCAAGGCGAATGCCGTGCAGCTGGTGGATGGCGCCTGGCTGGGCGCAGCCGATCCGCGCAGCGAAGGCGCGGCCATCGCACCCTGACGCGCGCACATCGCAAACACTTGCCGGGAACCTCAGGCTTACGTAATCCGCTGTGCACATGACAAAGCCGGGACAACCGGCGGACCGGGAAGCCAGCAGGGAGAGTACGCCGGTGGAACTGAGCGATATCGAAAATGCCAAAAGCCTTGTCGGGCTGTTCCTGACACGGGCGGACCAGCAGGGCGACAAACCCTTCCTCACCGCCAAGATCGACGGTGAATGGCAATCCATCTCCTACCGCGAAGCTGCCGAAAAGGTGTGCCTCGCCGCAAAGGCCCTGCGCGACATGGGCCTGGCCGATGGCGACCGTGTGGTCATTGTTGCCGAGAACCGTCCGGAATGGTGCATGATGGACCTCGCCGTCATGGCCGCAGGCTGCGTCACCACCCCTGCCTACACCACCAATACGACGGCAGACCATTGCCACATCCTCGACGATTCGGGCGCAAGCGCAGTCGTGATCGGCAATGCCAAGCTCGCCAAGCCCCTGTTTCCCGCCATCCTGCAAACCGGCAATGTGCGCCATGTGATCGCCATCGATCCGATCCCGGCGCATCAGAGCGGCCAGTTCGACATGCACGGCTGGTCCGACATGACAACGGGCGATGCCGCTGCCGCACGGGCCGAGGTGGATGCGCGGCTGGAAGGCGTCACCCGCGACGACATGGCGTGCATCATATACACCAGCGGCACCAGCGGCGCGCCGCGCGGGGTGATGCTGCATCACGGCGCAATCCTGTGCAATGTGATCGGCGCTGCGGAATTGATCGCGCAGGATCTGGGCTGGGGGGAAGAGCGCTTCCTCTCCTTCCTGCCGCTAAGCCACGCTTTCGAACACACTGCTGGCTTCTTCCTCGCGCTGGGGCTGGGCGGCGACATCTGGTTCTCCGAGGGGCTGGACAAGCTCGCCACCAATCTGGAGGAAGCGCAGCCCACCATCATGGTCGTGGTGCCGCGCCTGTTCGAAGTGCTGCGCAACAAGATGATCAAAGCGATCGAGAAGCAGGGCGCGCTCGCCAATTTCCTGCTTGGGCGCGCGCTGGCGCTGGGCGAGAAGCAAGTGGCCGGCACCGACGGCATCCTCACCAAGCCCGACGAATTGCTGCTGAGCCTGACGCTGCGCCCGAAGATCAAGCAACGTTTCGGCGGGCGAGTAAAGGCGCTGGTGTCGGGCGGCGCGCCGCTCAACCCCGAAGTCGGCGGCTTCTTCCAGGCCATGGGCCTCACCATGCTGCAGGGCTACGGCCAGACCGAAAGCGCGCCGGTCATCAGCTGCAACATCCCCTCGGGCGGAATCAAGCTCGACACGGTCGGCCCTCCCTTGCGAGGAGTAGAGGTGAAGATCGCCGAGGATGGCGAAATCCTGGTGCGCGGCGAGCTGGTCATGAAAGGCTATTGGCAGCGCCCCGAAGATACGGCCCGCGCGCTGGAAGGCGGCTGGCTGCATACAGGCGATGTCGGCCATATCGACGAGCGCGGACGCATCAAGATCACCGATCGCAAGAAAGACATCATCGTCAACGACAAGGGCGACAATGTCGCCCCGCAAAAGCTGGAAGGGATGCTTACTCTCCAGCCCGAAATCATGCAGGCAATGGTCTCGGGCGACAAGAAACCCTACATGGTCGCGTTGATTGTGCCCGACGCCGAATGGGCGGTGCAATGGGCCAAGGAGAACGGCAAGACGTTCGACATGGCCGAATTGCAGGCCCTGCCGGAATTCCAGCGCGCGATCAAAGCCGCCGTCGATCGCACGAACCAGGATCTCTCGGTAATCGAGAAAGTGCGCAAGTTCGTGATCGCGGATGAGCCGTTCAGCACCGAAAACGAGATGATGACGCCGACGATGAAGATCCGCCGGATGCAGATTCGCGAAACCTATCAAGGCAGGCTGGACGCGCTCTACTAATCGAATGCATTGGTGGTGAACGCGATCTTTACCTTCGCCCTCTAGCTAGAGCACCTTTCCAGGCCCGGTAGAGGGCCGGTCGAAGGTGCTTTTCATGCTTGCCATTTTCTCGCGTAGCCGCGCGCTCCTGTTTGCCACCAGCGCGCTTGTCGCCATCGCGCCAGCATCAGCCATGGCGCAGGATGCACAGATCCTCGAACGGCTCGAAGCGATGGAAGACCGCCTCGAAGCGCTGGAGCAGGAAAACGCGGCGCTGCGTGCGCAATTGCAGGGGTCGCCCTCTGCGCCGGTGATTGCAGACACGCCAGCACCCGATGCCGCAGCGCAGGACCAGGTGCCCGGCGAGCCCGTCACGCTGGCCGAAGCGGGAGCGGCGCAGGTCGATCCGGTGGCCGAAATGGACGATCCGCGCGAGATCGATGTGGCGGGCTCGCAGAACTTCGTAGGTACCAACAGCACCTATGCCTACGCGATGCTGGACCATGCGGAGAATGTGAATACCAAGCCGCTGATGCAGCTGACTGCATTGCAGGATGGCGAACTCACCGACCGCGTCACGCTGTCGGGCGGCATCACCGCCATCGCCAACTGGCAATTTGCCAGCGTGGACGACAAGTTCGGCTACCTCATGCGTCACCCCACCAGCGCCAATCAGCTGGGTGACGAAGTGTCCGAAGTGGTGCTCCATTCGGCGAATTTCGCTTTCACGGCGCAGCTTGCACCGAACCTGACAGGCTATGCGGAATTTCTCTACGACCCGCAGCAGAGCTTTGGCCCGGGCACGATTACCGCGCTCACCCGCAACCAGCTGCAGCTGCGCCGCGGATGGGTGATGTATGGCGACCTGAACGACCACCCGTTCTACGTAGCGGTGGGCAAGATGGACACGCCCTTCGGCCTCAACGACACGGTCAGTCCGTTCACCAATTCGACCAACTGGCATGCCTTCTCCGGCCTTGCATTCGGCGGGCAGGCAGGGTTCGTTTCGGGCGGTCTGCACCTTCGCGGGATGATCATTCAGGGCGGCGCGCAGTTTCGCGCGGCGAATGTGCCGGTGGAAGGCTCCAGCGTACCCTCGCGCGCCAACAATTTTGCGTTCGATGCGCGCTACACGCTCGCCCTGGGCGGAGAGGAAGCGAACAGCGCGATGGTGGGCGCAAGCTACCAGCACGGCACCGCCTATTGCCAGGGCTATCCCGTCTTCCACTTCAACCCGTGCGCCGACAACAACCCCGGGGTCGCCGTGTATGGGCGCGTGAATTACGGTCCGCTCACGCTGCTGGGCGAGTATGCCCGCACGACTGACGAGTGGGAAGGCACCGCCGTGCCGATCCCGAACAATCCGCTCAGCATTTACGATCCGGTCGCGCCCGAAGCCTTTACGCTCGGCGCGCGCCTGGGGTTCGGAGACGACCGCGCGGCGATGCAACGGCGCGAATTCGCGCTGTCGGCAGAGTTTTCGCGCTTCATTTCGGGCGAGGACGGTTCGCCGTGGGAGCGGCAGAACCAGCTGGTACTGGGCACATCGTGGTTCCCGCTGCCCAATGTGAACCTGTTCGGCGAATTCATCCACGTCGATGGCTTCGTGCCGCTAAACTTCCTGTCGGGCGGCAACTTCCCCGATGGCAGCACCTGGTCCGAGCAGGGCGCGGACACCGATGTCATCATGGCGGGCGCGCAAGTCGCCTTCTAGGCGGCTTCGACCTCGACCCGCTCCGGATAGAAAGCCGGCTCGCGGCGCGACCAGCCGGGCGCGGTGGCAGCGGCCTCGCTGAGCGATTGCAGCAGCTGGCGGCGCGTGGCGGGTGCCACTTGCGGCAGTGCCGCTGCGCCGCAAAAGGCGGCCGGAAGGTAAGGCCGCACCGCGGCGCCCAGCAGGCGCTCGTACAAAAAGCGGTAGGCGGAAAAGCTCTCGATGCGCCCGAGCGCCAGATCCTGCGCGGAAATGCGGGTCAGCGTGCCCATGAAGGTTTCCAGCCCGTCGAAGCCGTCATCATCCGGCACCAGAGCGCGCAGCTGCTTCAACTCGCGATAGGCGATGTACTGTCCGCGAATGGCGCATTGGTCGGCTATGGATTGGCTCCAGACCTTGAAGGCATCGCAGCGACCGAGCGCGATATCGAGGCTACGCTCGATGAATTCCTGCTCACTCGCGGTGAAAGCGGCAAATTCCCGCATCTCGGCGATGGTGAGCGAAAAACCTTTTGATTCGTGCCCCATGGTCCGGGTTCCCTGTCCGTTATGGACTGAGGTGTGCGCGGATATGGTTAATTTTGTGTGAGCGAATGCTGAGGTCGGCGTGTGGGGCTAAGCTAAATCAAGCCCGCTAGCGGACTGCTGGGATCGGCATACTTCCGGCGACCCATCCGTCCGGAGAGATAAGCATCGCGTCCGGCCTGCACCGCCAACTTCATCGCGCGCGCCATGCGCAGCGGGTCTTTCGCTTCGGCGATGGCGGTGTTCATCAGCACACCGTCGCAGCCCAGCTCCATGGCCACCGCCGCATCGGATGCAGTGCCCACTCCGGCATCGACCAGCACAGGGACGCTAGCGCCTTCCACGATCAGGCGGATGGTCACCTGGTTCTGGATGCCGAGGCCCGACCCGATCGGTGCGCCCAGCGGCATGATGGCGACCGCGCCGGCCTCTTCCAGCTGCTTGGCAGCGATCGGATCGTCCACGCAATAGACCATCGGCTTGAAGCCTTCATTGGCCAGCGTCTCGCACGCGGTCAGCGTTTCGCGCATGTCGGGATAAAGCGTTTTCGCCTCGCCCAGCACTTCCAGCTTCACCAAGTCCCAGCCGCCTGCCTCGCGCGCCAGGCGCAGCGTGCGGATCGCCTCGTCCGCCGTAAAGCAGCCCGCGGTATTGGGCAGGTAGGTGACCTTTTTGGGGTCAATGAAATCCATCAGCACCGGCTGGCTGGGATCGGAGACGTTCACACGCCGCACGGCGACGGTCACGATTTCGGCACCGGAGGCTTCGACCGCCGCGGCGTTCTGCGCAAAATCCTTGTATTTGCCCGTCCCGACGATCAGGCGGCTGGTGAAGCGGTGACCGGCGACTTCCCAGCTATCGTCCTCGTTCTCGCCGGAGCCTCCACCCACAAAATGGACGATCTCCAGCGTATCGCCATCGGCCAGGCGCACATCGCCAAGCGTCGAACGCGGCGCGATTTCACCATTATGCTCCACCGCCACCTTTTCAGGCGACAGGCCAAGCTCGCGCACCAAAGCGGCGACGGTTTCGGCGGAGGTGCGGCGCGTATCGCCGTTTACGGTGAGAGTCAGGGGCTGGAGATCGGTCATTACGCTGCGCGAGATAGCGCAGATCAGGCGCGACGCAAGTTGAGGATGTGGCCGGCGGCCACAAGAGTCACCCCGATCACGGTCAGCAACGCTTCCTCGAAGCCATGGCCGACAGCCAGCGCGCCGCCCATGAAGGAGAGGCCCGTCATCGCGACGACGAAAGGCTTGGCCCGGCGGTGGCGCACAGCGCCCACGCCAATAGCGACGGCGGCGATGATCGTTGCCAGCAACAGGCCCCAGCGATGGATGTCGGGATGGAACAGGAAGGTGCTGCCAAGGCCCAGGCCGGCCACCAGTGCAAGCCCCACGACACAATGGAGCAGGCATAACGCCGAAAGCGTAATACCGATGCGGTCCAACCGGCCGCGAATCCAAGGCGCAATGGAAGCCATGGCGCGCATATATGTAATGTTATCACATTTGGCAAGGATGGGGTCGGCCCCGCACCCGAATTCCTGCGATGCAGCCCAAAGCACGGCTTGCGATTTGTCCTCGTCAGGTCCAAATCGCAGCGCATGATGGCTACCGTCGCTGCCGCCGCCCCAACCGATTCTCGTGCGCGCCCGCTGGCCATCGCCAATTGGCTGTTCGTGGTCGCGGGCATGGTTCTGGTGATGATCGCCGTGGGAGGGATTACGCGCCTCACCGAGAGCGGCCTCTCCATTACCGAATGGAAGCCCGTAACCGGCGCCATACCTCCGTTGACCGAGGAAGCATGGTTGAAAGAGTTCGAACTCTACAAAACCACCGGAGAATACCAGAACGTTAGCGGCCCCGCCGGCATGGATCTGGCGGCGTTCAAATTCATCTATTTCTGGGAATGGTTTCACCGCTTCCTGGGCCGCGTGATCGGCCTCGCCTTTGCGGTGCCGCTGGCATGGTACTGGGTCAAGAGTGCAATCCCTGCAGGGTACAAGCCGCGGCTTGTCGCGCTGCTGGCGCTGGGCGGACTGCAGGGCGCGTTCGGCTGGTTCATGGTCCGCTCCGGCCTTGGCAGCGAGATGACCGACGTGTCGCATTTCTGGCTGTCGATCCATCTGCTGACCGCATTCATCACGCTGGGCGGATTGGTGTGGACCGCGCTCGACCTGCGGCGCCTGCATGCGACCGGCGACAATATGCCTGCGCGTTTTACCGGGCTGGTATGGGTGGCCGCGGCAATCCTGTTCATCCAGATGCTGCTGGGCGCATGGGTCGCCGGACTGAATGCAGGTCTTGCATCCAACACCTGGCCGCTGATGCAGGAGCGGTTGGTGCCCGAAGTCAGCTGGGCAAGCGGCTTCTGGTACACGTTCACGCATGACCCGTTCTGGCTGCATTTCCTGCATCGCTGGTGGGCGTGGGTCGCCGTTGGCGCGCTGATGGTGATGGCGGTGCAGGTCAAAAAGCGCGCGCGGCGCGCCTCCGTCGCGATGCATGCAGTGCTGGGCACGCAAATCCTGCTCGGCATTGCAACCGTGCTCAGCGGCGTAGCGCTCTGGATCGCTGTGGCGCACCAGCTGGTGGGTGCGCTGCTGGTAGCGGCCTTCGCATGGGGCGCACATGTGCTGGGACGGCGCGCGTGAGCGATAATGGCGCGGCGTTGATCTGGTGCCCTTTTCCTGACGTCGAAAGCGCGAAAGCTGCGGCGCAGGTTCTACTCGAAGAGCGGCTGGTTGCCTGCGCGAACATCGCGCCCGCGATGACATCGGTGTTCCGCTACAAGGATAAGGTCCAGTCAGCGACCGAGGCTGGCGCATTGTTCAAGACGACCGGCGCACTGCTCGATGCTGCGATAGAGCGGCTTGCGGCGTTGCACCCTTACGACACTCCGGCAATTTCCGGTTGGCATGCTGACAGCGCGCCACAGACTACTGTAGGCTGGCTCCACGACGAGACCGTGGGGGGCGATTAGGATGGCTATGGCAGACAGGCGGCGCATGCTTGCGCTGGCGGCAGCCGCTATTGCCGCGCCCGCATGGACGGCAGCGTTGGCGCGGCCTGTATCGACGGGCCGGATCATCTCTCCGCCTTCCGGCATGATGCGCTACACGCGAACGGCAATACGGCAACTTGGCCAGCACGAGACACTGCAGGTAACGCGCAGCTTCGATGTCGATTTTCGCAGTTTCGAACATGGCTTCATGTTGCACGGCCAGCAGGTGGCGGCGCGCGTCGAAGCACCTGAAGCGCTGCGCAGCTTCGGCCGGCTCGAAGAAGCGCGCGACGAAAGCGCACTCTTTCCCATCGCGCTTAATGCCTACGGCCAAATCCTCTCGAGCGATCTGGCTCCGCTGGAAAACGACGGGGTTGCGGCAGCTATCGCCGAAGCGGTGGAGATTTTGCGACAGCAGCAATTGCCGCAAGATGAGCGCGCACAGCTCGCCAGCTCGATTGCGGCCATGCAACGCGCCGCACAGAGGGTGATTGCGCATTTGCCGACGGATATATTCGCCCCCTCTGCCGGTCCGCGCGTGGTCGAGCAGGCACTGGCCCTTCCGGGCGGCATGGCTGGGCGGTTGGAAACGCGGTTTGCCGGAGAAAGCGATTTCGCCACTGGCCTGATGCGCTCCGCAACGCGCGAGATCGTCACCGAAGTCGAAGGTTCGACGCGGCGCGCTCATGAGAGATGGAGCCTCACTGCGATATAGTCGCTGAAGCGGCATTCGATGCGAGGCGGTATTATTATACCTCTCCGCAAAGCCGCAGAATCGCTTGACTTGAGCGCCATCGCACGACAAATGCGCGCATCCGCAGCGATGCCCATGCCGATTCTGTCAGCTGGCATTGCTGGCAAAGTTTAGATCAAGGAACGAAAAGCCATGAAGGCTCTGAGCAAGACCACCCGGTCGATCAAGCCGGCTGAAGTCGAAAAGAAGTGGCACGTTATCGATGCCGAAGGTCTGGTCGTCGGCCGCCTCGCATCGATCATCGCCAACATTCTTCGCGGCAAGCACAAGCCGAGCTACACCCCGCATGTCGATTGCGGCGACCACGTTATCGTCCTGAATGCCGACAAAGTGCAGTTCACCGGCGGCAAGGCCGGCAAGAAGGTGTATTACAAGCACACCGGCTATCCGGGCGGCCTGAAGGAAGTGACTGCCGACAAGGTTCTGGCGGGCCGCTTCCCCGAGCGCGTTCTGGAAAAGGCTGTCGAGCGCATGATCCCGACCGGCCCGCTGGGCCGCGCGCAGATGAAGGCGCTTCACCTCTATAACGGCACCGAGCACCCGCATGACGGCCAGAAGCCCGAAGTGCTCGACGTCGCCTCGATGAACCGCAAGAACAAGGTGTCCGCATAATGGCGACCGAAGAAACCAAAACCGCGACCGACCTCGCCGACATCAAGGATGTGGTCGAGGACGCTCCCGCCGCCGACGCTGCTGCCGGCGAAGGTGAAGGCGATACCGCACCCGCTGCGCCGACGATGCCGCTGCGCGAGCAGGAGATCGACGATCAGGGCCGTGCCTACGCCACCGGTCGCCGCAAGGATGCCACCGCACGCGTCTGGCTGAAGCCCGGCTCCGGCAAGATCACCGTCAATGGCAAGGACCAGGAAGTGTATTTCGCACGTCCGACGCTGCGCCTCGTGATCAACCAGCCTTTCGCCATCACCGAGCGTGAAGGCCAGTACGATATCGTCGCGACCGTCACCGGTGGCGGCCTGTCCGGCCAGGCCGGTGCTGTGAAGCACGGTATCAGCCAGGCGCTGACCCGTTATGAACCCGCCCTGCGCGCAACGGTGAAGGCCGCTGGCTTCCTCACCCGCGACAGCCGCGTGGTGGAGCGCAAGAAGTACGGCCGTGCCAAGGCACGTCGCAGCTTCCAGTTCAGCAAGCGCTAAAAGCGACAACCAGTTTCCTCGACGGAGGAAAATGCGAAGGGCGGCCCCCACGAAGGGTCGCCCTTTTTGCATTCCGGCTGCCTGACTATCCCTAGTGGACGGTCTCGCCCAGCAGCGCGTCGACTTCGCGTAGCAGCGTGTCGATGTTGAGGGGCTTGGCGAGATAGGAGCTCGCGCCTGCCTTGCGAATCTCTTCTTCGTCACGCTTGCCCGCAAACGCCGTGATGGCGAGAATCGGGATATTGGCCGTATCCGGATTGCGCGTGATTTTGCGGATCAGCTTGCGGCCCGAAACATGCGGCAGATGGATGTCCATGGTGATGAGATCCGGGCCGAAGGTCTCGACCGCATCCAGCACGCGCGCGCCATCGTCCACCAGCATCAGCTCGTAGCCACGCTGCTTGAACACCGCTTCGTAAAACATGCGGTTGAGGACATCGTCCTCGACGATCAGGACCTTCGTGGCCATCCTCCGTAGAATACCCTAGCTACGGATTTGGCCCCTGTTCATGCGGCAAAGCGCCGTTTTCGGGCGGCGAAGCGCATCATTCGTCGCCGTAAATGGCCACCACGCCGTCTTCGCCGTCGGAAATGGCCCCGCGATACATGCCCGGCGTGTTGAAGGAATAGGCCCAGTCGCCATCCGCGCCCAGCACGATGACGCCTCCCGTGCCGCCCAATTCGAGCGTTTCGGCCTGCACGGCATCGGCCGCCTCTTGCGGCGTTTCTCCCAAAAAGCGGATGCGCGCGCAGATCTCGTGCGCCACGCCCTCACGGATGTAATACTCGCCCGCCCCCGTGGCGGAGACCGCACAGGCGCGGTTATCGGCATAGGTGCCAGCCCCGATGATCGGGGAGTCGCCTACGCGGCCATACAGCTTCCCGGTCATCCCGCCGGTGGAGGTGCCCGCGGCGAGGTTGCCCCCGCTATCCAGCGCCACGGCGCCGACCGTGCCGAACTTGTAATCGGGATGGGCCGGATCGCCCATGGCCTGATCGCGGTTCAGCCATCCCTGCAAGGCGTCAAACCGCTCCTGCGTGAAGAACCATTCGGGCGGTGCCTGTTCCAGCTCCTGCTCGATGGAAAATGCGTTCGCGCCTTCTGCCGCCATCATCACATGCGGAGAATCCTCCATCACCGCACGGGCCAGGCTGATCGGATGACGCGTTGCCGTTACACCGGCCACCGCGCCTGCATCGCGCGTGCGGCCATCCATGATCGAGGCATCGAGTTCGTTGCGCCCGGCCGCGGTGAACACCGCGCCGCGCCCGGCGTTGAAATTGGGATCGTCCTCCAGCACGCGGATCGTCGCTTCGACCGCATCGAGCGCGCTGCCGCCTTCTGCAAGGATCGCCGCGCCGGTATCCAGCGCATTGTCCAGCGCCGCGCGGATTTCGGCATCGCGCTCGGGCGTCATGCGGTCACGCTCGATCGTGCCCGCGCCGCCATGGATCACCAGAGTCCATTCATGCGCAGCGGCAGGCGTTGCCATGAATGTCGCGGCGGCCAGCGTGGCAAGGGCTTGCTTCATCATCGGGTTGTCTCCAGCTCGGTCATCTGTTCCAAAGGATATTGCGGTTCTACGGCAATTCTGTCGGGCGTGATCGTGACGAGGTTCCAGCTCGGCTCCGCGCCGCGCAGGCGACGCGATAATGTCCCCGCTCCGATCATGCGCATTGCGTGTCCCTCGCGGCTGCGCGTCAGGTCGAATGGCACGTGGACATGCCCCGACATCACTGCGTTCGCCCCGGCCCTTGCCAGCGCTGCAAATGCCATGTCGCCGCGGATGGTGGGGTTTTTCCGGTCGTCAGTCGCGGGCAGAAGGGGATGGTGGCAGGCGACGATCTTCATCCTCGGATCGTCCGCCAATTCGCCCAGCCGTTCCAGCGTCGCATCGAGCTTGCGCTGCTTGATCACCCCGTCCGACCACGGCCAGCGCCACTGTGCGGTGACATTGGTATCGAGCGGCACGATCACCGCATGGCGCAAGGAAATCTCGCGGCCTACCGCGTCTTCGAGAGAGCCGAAGCGCTTGTACGGGTCGCGAAACCGCTCGAGCAAATTGCCATAGGGCATGTCGTGATTGCCCGGCATCACCATAACCGGCGCATCGAAAGCGGCAAACCATTTACGCGCGGCATCCCATTGCCCGTGGAAAGCGCGCTGCGTGATGTCGCCCGTGCAGATAACGGCATCGGGCTGCAATTCCTCCACCGAAGCAGCGAAGGCATCCATCGCGGCAGGATTCTCCACGCCGAAATGCACATCGCTGACATGCATGATCCGGTCGGGAGCCGCCTGCGCGCCCGCCTCGCTCATCCCATGCGCCCTGTCGCGATGGCCCAGGCCGATCCGATGTTCAGAAGCGTGTAGCCCGCATAGATCCACAACCAGTGCGTCGCGCCCGACGCGGCGGCGTAAAGCGCGCCGGCCAGCAGCACGAATTCCAGCGCGCGCAGCATCCAAAGGATGGGCGGCGGCATATTGGTGATGAGCGCATTGGAACTTTCCAGCGCCGCGCGCTGGCACGCGAAATTGCCCATGCCGAGGATGAAGGTGATGACCAGAGCCATGCACAAGGGTCTGCCCGATAGGACGCGCGGACGCAATCGGTCGTTGGTGGAGCGGTATCGGCGCTTCGTCCGCTGCTTTGCCTCCTCGTCGAGCGTCGAGGCGCGCCAATCGACCTGTTGCAGCGCCGGCGCAAGGACGCGCCTACATACGTAATCGCACCGCAGCCGTTCCAGTCCCACCGGCTGCGGTGTAACCGCTCTCACTGGGACAGGGACGATTGGGATAAGATTTCAGGAACAAGGATTTATCCGATGAAAGCTTATTCGTTCGCAAGTGCCGCACTTCTCTCGGCGAGCCTCGCCTCCGCCCCTTCAGCCATGGCACAGAGCGCAGAAACGCAGACGGTCGCCGTCTCCTATGCCGACCTCGATCTCAGCACGGAAGAAGGCGTGCAGCGCTTCGACCAGCGGATCGATCGCGCCGCACGAGAGGTTTGCCGCTACGACGAGCCGGTGACCGGGTCGCGCATTCGCAGCGCCGAGGCCCATGAATGCTACACGGAGGCCCGCAGCCGAATTGCCCGCCAGCAGGCCCGGCTGGTAGAACGCGCGCGGGCTCGCACGATCGCGCTGAACCGCTGACAGGTCTGCCACCCACTTTACGTAATGAGGGAAAAGGCGTCGCACCATGCGGCGCCTTTTCGTCGTCTCGGGCAAGCCGTCACCGTCCGGCCATCGCCTTCACTTTTTTCAGGTAAGTGCGCCCGATCCGCAGCGCTTCGCCGTCGGCGAGTTCCGCGCACCACACGCCCAGCCCCTCATGCTTGAGGCCCGCAATCACGTCGCGGCGAAGGATGGTGGAGCGGTGGATGCGGATGAACTTTTCCGGATCGAGCTTTTCTTCCAGCCCGGCAATGGTCTGCAGCAGGAGGTAACTGGTCTCGCCGACATGCAGGCGGACATAATCGCGCTCGGCATCGATGCGGTGGACCTCTGCAACATCCACGCGCAGCAATTCACTGCGGTGCGGCACCCAGAATTCGCTCAGCCATCTGTCGTCCGCGCCGCCATCCGCCTGCCTACTCTCGCGGCGGGCCAGCGCCCGTTCGATGGCGCGTTCCAGGCGATCACCGGCAACGGGTTTGAGCACGTAATCGATGGCTTCCAGATCGAAAGCCTCGACGGCGAAATTCTCATGCGCGGTGACGAAGATCACGGCGGGCGGCGGATCGAGCTTCCCGGCCTCGGCAGCCACTTGCAGCCCGTCCTTACCCGGCATGGTCATGTCGAGCAGCAATAGGTCCGGCCCTAGCTTCTCCGCCAGCCGCAGTGCCGAATCGCCCTCGCTCGCTGTGCCGACCACGGTCAGCTGCGGGATTTCGGCGCACAATACCTGCATCCGCTCGATAGCGAGCGGTTCATCATCGACGATAAGCGTGCGCAGCGTTTGTGCATCGGAATCGGTCATGCCTTTGCCCTTTCCGGCAGCAATTGCATCGGCAAACGCAGATGGGTGGCATATCCATCGGGCACATGGCCCGACACGACTGTCGCTTCATTGCCGAAGCGCGCCTCCAGCCGCTCGCGCACATTGGCAAGGCCGATGCCGTAGCCGGGGCGGATGTCGTCGCGATCCGGCTCGCTTTTGCCATTGTCGGACACTGTAACGACCAGCCGGCCATACTCTTCGCGCGCCGACAGGGTGATGGTCACCGGCTCGGTGGAAGGCGCGACACCGTGCTTGACCGAATTCTCGATCAGCGGTTGCAGGATCATGCCCGGGATCATCGCGTTGCACAGCTCTTGCGGCACATCGTACCTGGCCACCAACCGCTTGGGAAAGCGGACCGCCTCGATATCGAGATAAAGCTTTTGCACCGCGATCTCCTCGCACAGCGGCACGTCCTGGGTGGGATCGTCCGCCAAAGACCGGCGGTAGAAGGTGCTGATCATGTGAATCATCTTTTCCGCTTCCTCGGGCTTGCGCGTCAGCACGAGGGCGGAAAGGGAATTCAAGGTGTTGAACAGGAAATGCGGATTCACCTGGTACCGTAGCGAGCGCAGCTCCGCCGCCTTGGCCGCGCTGCGAAACTGCTGCTCGCGCCGCTCGGCCGTGCGCGCTTTCTCGCCGGTGAGCATGGCAAGGTAGAGTGCGCACCAGGCCAACATCATGAAATAACGGCTGAAGGCGATTTCGATAATCTGGTTGCGATTGGAAAGCTCGACCATCTGGGCGATATCTTCCATCACATCGCCATCGACCGCGCCGTTCAGACGGTTGGCTGCCTCGATGGTCTGCTCTTCCTGCCGCTCGGTGAGTTCTGCCTGCATTTCGGCAAAGACGATGCGGTTCGCCTGCATGCTAAGCAGCGCCGCTGGCAGGGCAAAGATCAGCGCGGCGGCGATCTTGCCCCAGAGCGGCTGCGTATCGAACGGCCGCAACGCCAGCCACAGGCCGAGCGTGATGACGACGCCGAGACAGCTTGCGATTACGCGGCGCTCGAACAACTCCCACGCCATATCCATGTCGAGCAGGTATGCCCGCAGCGTCATCAGCACGAGATACGTCGCCCACAGGCCGATGGCCGAGAGCAGCACCGTCTTGAACGGCACGCGCGCGGGCGCCTCGGTAATTTGGGGCTTGTCCATCACCGCCGTTTAGCGATGCGGAGTGCGCCAAGGCCAGAGCGCAAGGCGGTTTCTGTCGAAACCTCTATGCCGCTGGTCGATGATCGCCGTCATTTTGCCCCCAGCAGACCTTCCTCGCGGATTTTCTCGCGCCAGTGCAGCGGGGCGAGCGTGTGGACGTTGTTGCCATCGGAATCGACCGCCACCGTCACCGGCATGTCTTTGACGGTAAACTCGTAGATCGCTTCCATCCCGAGGTCTTCGAATGCGATGATTTTGCTGCCCTTGATCGCGCGGCTGACCAGATAGGCCGCCCCGCCCGTCGCCATGAGGTATGCGACCTTGAACCGGCTTATGACTTCTACCGCATCATGCCCCCGCTCCGCCTTGCCGATCATGGCGAGCAGGCCGAGATCCAGCATCATTTCGGTGAACACGTCCATCCGCGTGGCGGTGGTGGGGCCTGCCGGGCCGACGACTTCGCCCATCACCGGATCGACCGGGCCGACATAGTAGATGGCGCGCCCCTTGAAGCTGCAGGGCAGCTCTTCGCCGCGGTCCAGCATGTCCTTGATGCGCTTGTGTGCCGCGTCGCGCCCGGTCAGCATCGCGCCGCTCAGCAGCAGGCGGTCGCCATGCTTCCAGCTGGCCACTTCCTCGGGCGTGAGATTGTCGAGATCGACGCGCTTCGCCTCCGCATCGGGCTCCCACTGCACATCGGGCCAAGCGTCCAGATCGGGCTGCGGAATATAGGCAGGCCCGCTACCGTCCAGCGTCACATGCGCATGGCGCGTGGCGGCGCAATTCGGGATCATGGCGACAGGCTTGCCCGCGGCATGGCACGGCCAGTCAAGGATTTTCACATCGAGCACGGTGGAAAGCCCGCCCAGCCCCTGTGCGCCGACGCCCGTGGCGTTCACCGCATCGAAAATGTCGATCCGCAGCTGCTCGATATCGCTCTGCGCCCCGCGTGCCTTCAGCTGGCCCATGTCGATCGGGTCCATCAGCGATTGCTTGGCGAGCTTCATACAATGCTCTGCCGTGCCGCCGATACCGATGCCCAGCATTCCGGGCGGGCACCAGCCCGCGCCCATGCTGGGAATTTGCTCCAGCACCCAGTCGACGATATTGTCGCTGGGGTTCATCATCTTGAACTTGGACTTGTTCTCGCTGCCCCCACCTTTGGCCGCTACATCGACGCCGACCGTGTTGCCGGGCACCATGTCCACGCTCAGCACGCAGGGCGTGTTGTCGCGCGTGTTGCGGCGGGTGAAGGCCGGGTCTGCCAGGATGGAGGCGCGCAGCTTGTTGTCGGCGTGGTTATAGGCGCGGCGCACGCCTTCATCGACCACATCCTGCAAACTGCGCTGCGAATCCAGACGGCAGTTCTGGCCCCATTTCAGGAAGACATTGACGATGCCCGTATCCTGACAGATCGGGCGATGCCCTTCGGCGCACATCCGGCTGTTGGTAAGGATCTGCGCGATCGCATCCTTGGCGGCCGGGCCCTGCTCCGCCTTGTAGGCTTCCCCCAGCGCCTGGATGTAATCCATCGGGTGGTAGTAGGAGATATATTGCAGCGCATCCGCAATCGTCTCGATCAGGTCGTCTTCGCGGATGGTGATCATGTCGCTCATCGAATTTGCACTCCGGTTGGTCGGGATGCCCATAGTCTTGGACAATGCGATGGGTCAAAGCCCTTGGCGTGACGCATTGCGCGGCTTAAGGACGCCGCACATCTGAAACGCCATAGAGATTGCCGCCGTGACCACTGCCCAACCCCTCGAGGCCGCCGAAGCCGCCAACACCGCGCCAAACGCTGCGCGCCGCGCCATGATCGACAGCCAGCTGCGCACCAGCGGCGTCAACACGCCTTTCGTGCTGAAGCGCATGGGCGAAGTGGCGCGCGAAGATTTCGTGCCCGCTGCCAGCCGGGGCACCGCTTATATGGATCGCGCCATCCGGCTGGAGAATGGTGGCGCGCTGCCTGCACCGGTCGTCCAGGGCAAGATGCTGGAAGAGGCAAATCCCAAGGGCACGGAAAAGGCCATCGTGGTCGATGGCGGCTCCGGCTATCTTGCCGAATTGCTGCGCCCGCTGGTGGCTGAGCTTACCGTCATCTCCGCCGATGAGGCAGTGGGCAAGGGCACCAAGGGCAAGGGTGCGGACCTGCTGGTGATCGACGGTGCGGTGGAAGCCGTGCCTGCGGGCCTCGCCAAGTGGCTGGCCGACAATGCCCGCATCGTCACCGGCATTGTCGACAATGGCGTCACCCGCGTGGCCGTCGGTCGCAAGAGCGGCAAGGATGTGTCGCTGATCCCCGTTTACGACACGGGCATTCCGCGCCTTGCCCAGTTCGACGTTCCGAAGGGCTGGAGCTTCTGACCATGGCTGCCCGCGCTGTCCTCCCGGCTTTGCTGGCCAGCGCGTGCCTGCTCTCCACCCCTGCCAGCGCCGACACGCTGAAAGAGGCGCTGACGCGCGCTTATCAAGACAATCCCTCGCTGGAAGCAGCGCGGGCGCAACAGCGCGCCTTGGACGAGACCGTACCCATCCAGCGGTCCTTCGGACTGCCTTCGGTTGATCTCAGCGTCACCCATGTCGAACTGCTGCAGCAGAGCACGCCGGCGATCGTATCGCCCTCGCGGCGGCTGAGCGGGTCGGCCAATCTCGGCGTGCCGATCTATCAGGGCGGCGCCGTGCGCAACGGCATCCGCGCAGCCGAAGAGCGAGTGGAAGCGGGACGAGCCGATCTGCGCGGCACCGAAAGCGCGCTCTTTTCCGCCGTGGTCGCCGCCTATATGGATGTGATCCTGAACGAGGCGCTGGTCGGCCTGGCGGCCAATAACATCGAAGTCCTCGGGACCAATCTCGAAGCGACGAGCGACCGGTTCCAGATCGGCGATCTGACCCGCACCGATGTCGCGCAGTCGCAAAGCCGTCTCGCCATTGCAGAGGGCGACCTCTTTTCCGCCCGGGCGAACCTGATCGCGGCGCGCGAGAATTACGTCGCGCTGGTCGGTGTCCCGCCGGACGACCTGCAACCGCCGCCGCCGCTACCGGCGCTGCCCGCTTCACCGGACGAAGCGGTGGATGTTGCGCTGGCCAACAATCCGGACCTGATCGCCGCTATCGAACGCGCGCAGGCGGCAGGCTACGACATCGAAGTGGCGGGCGCGGGCCGCCTTCCAACGCTCAGCGTTTTCACCCGCTCCGACTACACCAATTTCCTCGGCACACTGACGCCCGAGAACAATGTCGGCACCGATATCACCGCAGGTGTTACGCTGAGCGTCCCAATCTTTCAGGGAGGCCGCGTTGCCGCGCAGCAGCGCCAGGCCGGCGCGCAGGCCCGCGCTGCGCTTGAACAGGCCATCGCCGTCGAGCGCGATGTCATTGCCAGCGTGCGCGCCGCCTATTCCAGCTGGCGTGCCTCCCGCGCGATCATTGAATCGAGCCAGCTTGCGGTCGAAGCCGCCGCGCTCAGCCTTGAAGGCGTGCGGGCAGAAAACACCGTTGGCAATCGCACCGTGCTCGACATTCTCGATGCCCAGCAGGAATTGCTGCGCGCACAGGTGCAATTGGTGACGGCCCGCCGCAATGCCTATGTCGCGGGCTTCAACCTGCTGGCCGAAATGGGCCGCGCCGAAGCGCGTGATCTGGGCCTTGGCGATGACGGCGTGCTCTACGATCCGGTCGCCAATTACGACCGTGTGCGCGGCATCATCTGGGATTGGCAGCGCGATCCGCTGCCCGTCGCCACCAGTTCCAGCACCGTTGACATCCCAGCAGCCGATGGCGAGATTGGCCCGAGCGATTCACTTTCGGAATTTGGGGACGACTAAGTGCGACAGGAAGGCGAACCGTCGGTCGACGAGATCCTCGATTCGATCAAGCGCGTGATGGAGCGGGACCGCGCCGCTGCGCAGGCGACCAAATCACGTTCCGCCGATGAAAGCGCAGAAAATCTGCCAGAGCCTGCTGACGAGGAAGAAGCCGAGGATATTCTCGATCTCGGCGTGATCGGTTCCGCCGTGTCGGAGGATGCGCCAGCAGATCCGCTCATCACCCAATCGAGCGAAGTGCCCGAGGATGACGGACTGACGACGGACCGCGCTGCCGATGCCATGCGCCAGTCGCTGGCCGCGCTCGCCATGCTGTCCGAACCGCCTGCCAAGCCGCAGATCGTGCGGCAGGGAGAAACTTCGCTGGAAGGGCTGGCGCGCGAAATGATGCGCCCGATGCTGGCGCAATGGCTCGATGCCAACCTCCCCGATATCGTGGAGCGGCTGGTCAAGGCCGAGATCGCCCGCATCGCAGGCAAGAAAAACTGACCAGACCTGCCGACATCGCGAAAGCCAGCCGCGCGCTGGAAAAGCTGGGCGGCGAAAACACGCAGCGCCACATCTTCATCTGTGCCCTGTCGGAAAAGCAGAAATGCTGCCGCAAGGAGGAAGGCGAGCGCGCGTGGAAATACCTCAAGCGGCGGCTGAAGGAGCTGCGCCTCGTTTGCGGAGGCGGGGTGCAGCGCACCAAGGCCGATTGCCTGCAATTATGCGCCGCCGGGCCTGTGGCGGTCGTGTGGCCGGACAATGTCTGGTATCATTCTTGTAATGAGCAGGTGCTGGAGCGGATCATCCAGGAACACCTGATCGGCGGCGTGCCGGTGGAAGACTTCCGCCTTCAATCCTCGCCCGATTGATCGCGCCAGCCGATGCGGCGGCGATCATGCACCGGCTTTTTCGGATCGAGATCGTCCAGCGAATTGTCGACCGAAGCGTCATGCCCGGTGCCGGCAGACAGGAAAACCAGACCCATCAGCGCGCTCATCAGCAGCATGGAAAAGCCCAGCCCCAGCGCCGTCGCGATGAAGAAATGGGCCGAAACCTCCTCGGCCTGCTTGTAGATGATGGCCATGGCAATGATGACCACGCCCAACGTGATCCCCATCATGAAGCGCATCAACCGGCGAAACCGCGCCCATGCGAAGGCAGCGTTTTCCGGATCGTCGAGAGGGGATTTGCGAGCCATGGCAAGGCCATGCCGAAGGCGCACGCGCTATGCAAGGCGGGCCAAGGTCCGCCCAGACTTGGCGAAATGGGCAGTCTCATGGCATGATCAGCGCGCAGCAGGGCCACAGGAGGAGCAGCCATGTCCATTCGTCGTATCGTCGAAAGTGCCGATCACGAGGTGGTGACATGCGCGCCATCGGACAGCGTGCAAACCGCGGCTGGCCTGCTCGCCGACAAGCGCATCGGTGCCCTGCCGGTCCTCGATAACGGTGCGATTGCAGGCATCTTCTCCGAACGCGACCTTCTCTATTGCGTCGCCAAGGAAGGCGCGGATGTGCTGACGCGGGCTGTGGGCGAAGTGATGACCTCGCCTGCCATCACGATCGAAGCCGATGCCGACGCGCTGAAGGCGCTCTCGCTCATGACCCGCCGCCGTATCCGCCACCTCCCCGTCGTCGAGAACGGCAAGATGGCAGGCTTCGTTTCCATCGGCGATCTCGTGAAATACCGCATGGAAATGATCGAAGCGGAAGCGCAGCAGATGCGTGACTACATCACGACTGCTTGAGCCTGCGGGTGATGCCTCCTACATCGCATCCATGACCAGCTCTCTTACCCTCACCGAAGCGGCAGCGACGCGCGTCGGGCTTATCGCCCGGAAACAGGGCAAGCCTGCCGTCCTGCGCCTGTCCGTGGAGGGCGGGGGATGCTCCGGCTTCCAGTACAAGTTCGATCTCGACGAAGGGCCCGAGGGCGAGGACAGCGTGAGCGAAACAGATGGCGTGCGGCTGGTGGTCGATCCCGTCAGCCTCGAACTGGTGGCGGGCAGCGTGGTCGATTACGTCGAATCGCTGGGCGGCGCGGCCTTTCGCGTGACCAATCCCAACGCGGCCGCCGGATGCGGCTGCGGCTCCAGCTTCGGCATCTGAGCGCGCGGGTGCGGATCGCCACATTCAACATCAATGGCATCAAGGCGCGCCTGCCGCGCCTGAAGGAATGGCTGGAAGAAACGCGCCCTGCCGTCGCCTGCCTGCAGGAAATCAAGAGCCCGGACGAGAACTTCCCGGCCTCGGAATTCGAGGATATCGGCTATCACGCCATCTGGCACGGCCAGAAGAGCTTCAACGGTGTCGCCATCCTCGCCGATGGCGAAAAGCCGGTGGAATCAAAGCGCGGCCTAGGCATAGACGGCCCGAAGGACGATGAGGGCGAGCAGGCGCGCTATCTCGAAGCCGATGTGAACGGCGTGCGCATCTGCAATCTGTACCTGCCTAACGGCAACCCGCAGCCGGGGCCGAAATTCGACTACAAGCTGGAATGGATGAAGCTGCTGCGCGAGCGCATGCAGCACCTGCTGACGCGCGAGGAGCCGACCGTCGTGCTCGGCGATTTCAACGTCATTCCCGAAGACAAGGATGTCTGGTCCGTGCGCGCCATGGCGAATGACGCGCTGATGCAGCCCGAATCGCGCGATGCGTATTTCCGCCTGCTGCACGATGGCTGGACCGATGCGATCGACACGCTCAACCCGCGCGGCGGCGTGTGGACCTATTGGGACTACCAGGCGGGCGCCTGGCAGCGCGACCATGGCTTTCGCATCGACCATATCCTGCTCTCACCGCACGCTGCCGATCGCATGACAGCGACGGGTGTCGACAAGGCGTATCGCGGACGGGAAAAGAGCAGCGATCACACGCCTGTGTGGGTCGAGTTGAAGGACTGATCGCCAGCGTCGGCGTTGGTAGGATCGATCGTTTGTCTTTCGCGCCCGCATCCGCAGGCGGGTGGGCCGCTGGCCCGTCTGCGACTCCCTCGCTAGACGCACTCCGCTTCGCTGCGTGCCCGCTGCGGTCGCCCGTTCAGGCTCGGTCGATCGCTGATCGCGATCGAGATATGCGCGAAATTGTCGAACTGGCAAAGGTATCGGCGCCAAAGGCGACGACAGCGCGCGAAAGCGTAGCTGACCGTGGGTCAATTGCGCGCCGCCCGGTAGGGCGGAAGCCTAAGGGGCCGGATGGCCCCGCCGGCGCCTGAGGCTACCTATAAAAAATATGATTATCGATCGTCGCGCGCGCGGTCATGCGGCGGGCCCAGCTGGGGCGGACATAGGTTGCATGGAAATACAGCGCGTCGTCGGCAGGGCTGTCCCACAGCTCGCGGTGCGCGATGCGGGCGATGGCCTTGGCGCGGGTCCATGCGGCAGTGCCGCGATTCGGCGCGGGGATGCGACCGCCACGCACGAAGCTGAACTGCGAACGCTGGGTCACGACCGAACAGTAATCGTCCGGGAAACGGCGATCTTCGGCGCGGTTGATGACGACGGTGGCAACGGCCAGCTGGCCATCGAGCGGCTCACCGCGCGATTCGAAATAGACGGCCTGTGCCAGGCACATCATTTCGCGGCTCATCTCGCCGCTGGTATCGATGGTGGCGACCAGTTCGCGCAGCGATGCAGCGTCACTGGTATCGGCCTCTTCCTCGACCGGTTCTTCCGGCAGGTCCTGCGCCACTTCGCTGGCGACAAAGCGGACCTCGGAGGCATTCGGGATCTCTTCGGAGCCCGTAGCAATCTCGTTCTCGACCGTTTCGAGCAGCACCTGCTCCGCCTGGTCCTGGGCGACTGCTCCGCTACCGGCCATGCCGTAGGTTGCAGTGATGGTTGCAGCCAGGGCGATGGCCCCGACACGCTTCGAAATGAGCTTCATTGTTCCCGTTGCTCACGGCGGTGAGAGACACAAAGCAGGTCTGCGGACGCGGTTTCATCTTTACCGTCTATCCCCGCGATCCGTCCCAAACGGACCTGCCGGTCGTCCCCCCGTCTGCGCGCCAAACCTATCGCCGGAACGCGATATCGATTGACCTACGCTGTTGGAAAGATGGGCGCCAAATACGCAACTTTATTTCAAAGTCAAGTTTTGGCCACAATCTCGCCAAGGAAGCGTTCCCCATCCGCAATATCGAGCTCCACGATCCAGAGATCGTCGTCCTGCCGGCTGCGCCTTTGATACCATTCGGAAAATTCGCGCGGATTTTCAGCGCCCTGCTCCTTGGAGAGCATCCATTTCCGGCTGCCGTCGAGCTGCGGCATGCGCTCGTAAGCGCGCGCCGAAGTGGCGGAAGCGCAACACACGGCCATGATTGTTCCGGCAGTCCGTTCACCTTTTGCGATGACCGTCGCGAAGCCGCCTGCATTTTCCACCGCGCGGATCAGGCCGGTCACTTCGAGATGGGTAGGGATGCGGTCATCCATGGCAAATGCGCCTCAACGCGATTCGCCGTTATCGGGCTGGCGGTATCCCTCAAGGCCCGACAGCGCGATGTGGGAGCGCATGAACGTGCCTGTGCCGCGGCCGATTTCCTCACCTTCGGCATCGGTCAGGTGCGCGTCGGCGATGTAGACGCGACGTTTGCCGCTGATCCAGCGCCCCTCGGCCACCACGCGCCCTTCGCGCAGTGGCTTGGTGAAATGGAGGTTGAATCCGGTGGTCAGCAGGAAGCGATCCGACACCAGCGAGTTCGCCGCATAGAACGCCGCATCGTCCAGCATCTTGAAATAGAGCGTGCCGTGCGTCGCGCCCGCCGCGTGGTAGAACCTCTCGCTGGCGGTGAAGGTAATGCGCGCATGGCCGGGTGCGAGAATGTCGAGCCGCGAATCGAAAAGCTGGTTGACCGGCGCGCTGGCGTAGAGATGCTCCAGCGCGCGGAAATGCGCCGACTGCCCGTCTTGCGGGGCGTTCTCTGCGTCAGGCGGCGTCACGATCCGTCGCATTGGTAAGCACACCATAAAGCGCTTCCGCATCCGGCGCATCATTCAGCGCATTGTGCACGCTGTCATCGCGCACAAGTCGCGAAACGGCCGCAAGCGCATGCAAATGAGTCGCGCCGCTATTGGCAGGGGAAAGCAGGCCGATTACCAGATCGACAGGCAGGCCGTCGGCCGCGGCAAAATCCACCGGCTTTTCCAGCTTTAGCAGGGCCGCGATGGGGCGCTGCAGGCCAGGCATGCGCGCATGCGGGATAGCGACGCCGCGCCCGAAGCCGGTGCTGCCCAGATTCTCGCGCTCCTGCAGGTATTCCAGCACCAATGCCGCATCGAGCGACCACGCTGCCGCGAAAACGGCGCTCAGCTTTTCAAGAATATCGCCCTTGTTATCAGCTCGCACGATGCCAACCGACTCAGGCTTCATCAGGAATGTGGAATGCATTGCGTAAACCAGGTCTCGTAATCGTCCTCGCTCGCGCAGCGGCACTTCTCCCGCACAGCGCGAAGCGGTGATATGTTTGCGGTGTCCCTCCCGGGGAGCAGGTCGGCGACTGCGGCTGCGCAATCAAGCTGCGCCGCGCCCGGCCTTCAGGACGGTTCGACCCACCCGATCGAGCCATCCGGGCGGCGATACACCATATTATGGCGTCCGGTTCCAGCATTTTTGAAGAACAGCGCGCTGGTGTGGCGCAAATCGAGGAGCATGACGGCGTCCGAGACGCTGACTTCAGGCACGTCGATGCGCGTTTCGGCGATGACCGGCGGCGAGTCGGCCACGACTTCCTCGTCCGTGTCCGAATCTTCGCCGGCAAAAATCGTGTAGGCAGCTTCTTCCTCGCGAACGGCATGCGATGCCTGCTCATGATGATCCTTCAGGCGACGTTTATAGCGGCGCAGCTGTTTCTCGATCTTGTCGGCCGCCTGGTCGAAGGCGACATGCGCATCCTGCGCCTGCCCGTGGCTCTTGAGAATAAGACCATGATTCACATGGAGAACGATGTCGGCGGACAGCGCCTGGTGCGGGGCCTTGCCGAATGTGACGGTGGAGGAAAGCGCGCGGCTGAAATGCTTGTCGACAATGGTCTCGAGCCGGTCGGAGGCATGCTCCTGCAAGGCGGTTCCGGTATCGACCTGATGTCCCGACACGCGAATATCCATAAACACCGTCTCCTATTCTGGTTCTCCCGGTCCCCCAATGTGGGACGCAATTCTCAAGAGGTCCAGAGCGGAGTGTCGAGCGTTTCCAGAAATGCCTTGTGCCGCGCGAGTTCGGCTTCGCTTGCCGCGTGGGGGCGGGGATGGCGATATTCGCCGATGCGCGGGGCAAAGCGGGTGGCCTGCGCCGCGCTGTCGTCGGTATTGTCGACCGCCAGCTGCAGGCCGATTTGCCGTCCGCCGGTCAGCTCGACATAGACCTGTGCCAGCAGTTCCGCATCGAGCAGCGCGCCGTGCAGCGTGCGCTGGCTGCGATCGACGCCGTAACGGGTGCACAGCGCGTCGAGCGAATGCTTGGCACCGGGATGGCGGCGGCGGGCCAGCACCAGCGTATCGACCATCCGGTCCGTGCTGACCGGCTCCCGCCCGCAGGCGGCGAGCTCGAAATTCAGGAAGCCGAAATCGAACTGCGCGTTATGTGCGACCAGCGGATCGTCGGCGATGAAATCCAGCAGCGCGGCGGCCTTCTCGGCAAAGCGCGGCTTGTCGGAGAGGAAGCCGATGGAAAGACCGTGGACCTTTTCCGCTTCCATCGGCATGTCGCGATCCGGATTGAAATATTCGTGGAAGGTCCGGCCCGTCGCCACGCGGTTGACCATCTCGATGCAGCCGATCTCGACCATGCGGTCGCCGGTGTTGGGATCGAGGCCGGTCGTCTCGGTATCGAAGATAATCTCGCGCATGCGCTATATATCGTCCTCGCCTGCCGCGTCGCGCAAGGGTCCGCAAAGTTTGTCCACCAGAGCCTGCACAGCGGCGCGCGTGTCCTCGAGCGGCATGCCGGTGTCGATCACGTAGTCGGCGCGGGCGCGCTTGGCGGCGTCGGGCAGTTGCAGGCTCAGGATATGCGCGAACTTTTCCTCGGTCATGCCGGGCCGCGCCATCACGCGCTCCCGCTGCACGCTTTCGGGCGCGGAAACGACGACGATCCGGTCGACATATTCGGTACCGCCTTTTTCGAACAGTAGCGGGATGTCGAACACGACGAGCGGCGCATCGGCATGCCCGGTAAGGAATGCCTGCCGCGCCTGTGCGACGGCCGGGTGCACGATCAGTTCCAGCCGCGCCAATGCATCACGGTCGGCGAAGACGATCTCGCCCAGCATGTCGCGCTTAACGCCGTTCTCATCGGTCGCACCGGGAAACGCGGCCTCGATAGCCGGCACGAGCTCGCCGCCTGGCCCCTGCATTCGGCGCACTTCGGCATCGGCATCGAAGACCGGCACGCCGCAATCGCGAAACATTTGCGCGATGGTGCTCTTGCCCATGGCGATCGAGCCAGTGAGGCCGAGGACCAGCGGACCGGGCAGGCCGGTCACGACAGGATCTGGCGCAAGGCCTTGTCGCCATCCTCGCGCGGCGGAGCGACGCCGAAGAACTTCTCGAAGGCTACTGCCGCCTGTCCGATCAGCATGGAAAGGCCATCCACGGTGTCGAAGCCTCGCTCGCGCGCTTTGATCAGGAAGGCCGTTTCAGCAGGGTGGGTGACAATATCGTAGATCACGCTGCCGGGCGGGATATGCGAGAAATCGATTTCCAGCGGCGGCTGGCCATGCATGCCGAGCGGTGTCGTATTGACCACGAGGTCGAAACAGCCTTCGCGGTCGTCGAAAGCAAAATCCGTCGGCTGCGCAAAGTGGGCGAGCGGGGCGACATGGTGGCCGTCCGCCGCGCCGAAATCGGCCAGCATGGCCCGCGCCTTGGCAACGCTACGTCCGGCCAACACCAGCGTCATCTTCTGCTCCAGCAGCGACGCGACTATCGCCCGCGCTGCCCCGCCGGTGCCAAAAATCCGGGCCATACGGAACAGGTGGGTGGCGGAGAGTCGCTCGCGCAGCGGTTCGAGAAAGCCCGCAGCATCGGTATTGTAGCCGACGAGGCTGCCATCATCCTCGCGCACCACCGTGTTCACCGCACCTATGCGCTGCGCAACCGGATCGAGGCGGGAAAGGTGCGGGATGATCGCCTGCTTGTGCGGCATGGTGACATTGCAGCCCAGCCAGCTGTGATCCTCCGCCCGCTCGGCGAGGTAATCTGCCAGATCATCGCTGGTCACCAGGCAGGAATCGTAGCGCGCATCGCGGCCCAGCTTCGACAGCCAGTAATTGTGGATCGCGGGCGATTTCGATTGCACAATCGGATCGCCGATGACCTCTGCGTAGGGGCGGGAGCCGGTCACGACGGTAGTTCGCCGTGATCGCGCAAGGCGCCAAGAACGGGAAGCAGCGGCATGCCGAGGACGGTGAACTGGTCGCCCTCGATCCGTTCGAAAAGCTGCACGCCCATCGCTTCGATGCGGAAGACGCCGACACATCCGGCAACGGCGGGCCACTCGGCATCGAGATAGGCAGTGATGAAGTCCTCCGACAGCTCGCGCGTGAACAGCATCGCCACCGCTGGATGGCGCCACACGATCTCGCCGCCGCGCGCCAGAGCGGCAGCCGAATGCAGCTGCATCGCCTTGCCGGAGAAGAAGCGCAGATGTTCCGCGGCCTCTTCACGGTTTTCCGGCTTGTCGAAACGTCGGTTCTCCACGACGACGAGGGAGTCGCTGCCAAGCACCAGCCGCTCGTCGGCCGGTATCGCCAGCGCCTTGGCCTCGGCCAATGCAAGCGCAACCTGGTCGGGCCGCGCGCCTTCCATCCCAGCCTCGATGGCGCGCTCGTCGACATTTGCCGCCTGCGCCTCGAATGCCACGCCAGCCGCTTCCAGCATGGCGCGGCGCGATGCGGATTTGGAGGCCAGCACGATCATATCGGTTTCGGCCCCGAGGCCTGCGTTGTCTCGCGGCTTTCGCGCTCCTGATAGAGCTTGAGGATGGCTGCTGCCGTTTCCTCGATGGAGCGGCGCGTTACATCGATCACCGGCCAGCCATTATCCGCAAACATGCGCCGCGCGAACGCCACTTCCTTGGCCACCCGCTCCTCGTCGACATAGGCGGTGGAGGTCGTCTCGTTCAGCGACAGCAAGCGGTTGCGGCGAATCTGGATCAGCCGCGCGGGCGCTGTCGTGAGGCCCACCACCATCGGATGCTTCAGCTTGAAGAGCGATGGCGGCGGCGGACTTTCCACCACCAGCGGAATATTGCCGACTTTCAGCCCGCGATTGGCAAGGTAGATGCTGGTCGGCGTTTTCGATGTGCGCGACACGCCCGCGAGGATAATGTCGCATTCCTCCCAGTTCTCCCATCCGATGCCATCATCATGCGCGATGGTGAACTGGATCGCATCGACCCGCGCGAAATAGGCAGCATCCATGCGGTTCTTGCCGCCGGGCCGGCCATGCGCTTCCTGCCCCAGCTGCTGCTCCAGCGCTTCCACGATCGGGTCCATCGCCGCAACATGCGGCAGGCCTTCCGCACGGCAGAATGTCTCCAGCCGCTCGCGCGCGGCCTCGTTCGACAGAGTATAGAGAACAAGGCCGGGGCTGCTCTTGAGATCGTCCATGATCCGTTCCAGATGCTGGACGGATCGGACCATCGGCCAGAAATGGCGTTGCACGTCGCCATCCTGGAACTGCGCGAGCGCCGCCTTGGCCAGCATTTCCAGCGTTTCACCGGTGGAATCGGAGAGGAGATGGAGGTGCAGTTTCGCCATGTGGATATGTGGAGGCATAAACCACGGGAGCGATTGGCGGACAAGCTGTCTATAGAATTGCCCCCGGCTGCGAACCGGAATCGTGAGCCGGGATGTGCGCAGCTCGGCAGGATCATCGACAGGCTGTGAACAATGGGGAGAAATTGCGCTTGCCAACGCAGGCTTCGGGATTCGCATGGCGTGCGCCATCTGTTCAAGCGGGTGCTTTTCCGGCAAAGGCGCGCAATCCCCGCAACCCACAGGGCCAACAGACTCCTAAATCCTATTAAATATATATATTTTTATTGATCGGACTCTTTCATGCCTGGCGTTCTTCTCGACAATCTGGCCGGTCGGCGGACCGAAAAACGGCCTGTCTGGCTCATGCGTCAGGCCGGGCGATATCTGCCGGAATACCGGGCCTTGCGGGCGGAGAAAGGCGGCTTTCTGGAGCTAGTTTACGATAGCGAGGCGGCGGCAGAGATCACCTGCCAGCCGATCGACCGCTTCGGCTTCGATGGAGCCATCCTGTTTTCCGACATCCTGATCGTGCCGCATGCGCTGGGGCAAAAGCTCTGGTTCGAGGCGGGCGAGGGTCCGCGCATGGCCCCGCCGCTGGTGGATGGTGCGCTGGAAGGGCTGGAAAGGGCCTTTGAGCGCTTCGAGCCGATCTACCGGACCGTGGCCCTCGTGCGGGAGCGTATCGGCCCTGAGGTGACGATGCTGGGCTTTGCGGGGTCTCCATGGACGGTCGCGACCTACATGGTCGCAGGGCAGGGCTCGAAAGATCAGGGTGCGGCGCGGGCGTTGGCCTGGCGCGATCCTGCAGCCTTCGCCACGCTGATAGGAGCGATCGAGAGCGCGACGGTGGAATATCTCATCGGCCAAATCGATGCTGGCGCCGAAGCGATACAGCTGTTCGACAGCTGGGCAGGATCGCTCAGCCCGTCACAATTCGAGACATGGGTCATCGCGCCCAACGCCCGCATCACGGCGGCGATCCACGAAGCGCGGCCCGGCATTCCTGTGATAGGCTTTCCCAAGGGCGCGGGCGCCAAGCTGCCGGCCTACGCCCGGGAAACCGGCGTCGATGCCCTGGGTATCGATGAAACGCAGGAGCCGGACTGGATCCATGCGCAGTTGCCTGCCGACCTGCCGGTGCAGGGCAATCTCGATCCCATGCTGCTGAAAGCGGGTGGCGACGCGCTGGACGACGGTGTGGCGCGCATTCTTGCGAGTTTTGCCGACCGTCCCCATATCTTCAATCTCGGCCATGGGATCGACAAGGATACGCCGATCCCGCATGTCGAGCGCCTGCTGCGCGCGCTGCGCGGATAATTTCGCGGATGACGGCGCGCCACTCGCCCCCTAGATACGCGCGATGCAGGAATTTCTCGCCATGACCTATCTCTGGATCAAGGCCGGCCACGTCATCTTCATGGTGTTCTGGCTGGCGGGGCTGTTCATGCTGCCGCGGCAGATGATCTACATGTTCCCGGCCGCCGCCGGATCGGACGAGGAGGCGCAATGGGCGAAGCGCAGCGGATTGCTGCGCAAGATCATCCTTACGCCCAGCCTGATCGTGACATGGGTGCTGGGCCTGCTGCTTGCCTGGCAGCTGGGCCTGTTCACGGGCGGTGCCGGTCTCGGCTGGCTCCACGCCAAGATTGCGTTTGTTCTCCTGCTCACCGGCTTCCACGGCTTCCTGGTCGCCAAGTCCAAGGCGATGGCTCGCGGCGAGCGCCCGCTGAGCGAGAAGCAATTACGCCTGTGGGGCGAGGCGCCGGGCATTTTGCTGGCAATCATCGTCGTGCTGGTGATCGTCAAACCGTTCTGATTTTCGGCCCGGTAAATTGTGTCAGCGCAGCTTTGTGAATTGACCCGACCCGCCGCCCGGCATATCTGACAGACCATTCCGGCTTTCAAGGTCGCAGCTTTTTCCGCGACCGGGCCCGCTTTCTCCAAGCCCTCAACGCCCGCCGGCTTCCCAAGTTACTGAAAGACCTACGAAAATGCATTTGAAAGAATTGAAACAGCGGACGCCGGCAGAGCTCGTCGCGATGGCTGAGGAATATGGCGTGGAAGGCGCCAGCACCATGCGCCGGCAGGACCTGATGTTCGCCATCCTCAAAGAGGTCGCCGAAGACGGCGAGGAAATCCTCGGCATCGGCACGATCGAAGTGCTGCAGGATGGCTTCGGCTTCCTGCGCTCTCCCGAAGCGAACTACCTCGCCGGGCCGGACGATATCTACGTCTCGCCGAACCAGGTGCGCAAGATGGGCTTGCGCACCGGCGACACGGTGGAAGGTGAAATCCGTGCACCGAAGGATGGCGAGCGTTACTTCGCGCTGACCAAGCTGAAAGAGGTCAATTACGAAGACCCCGATGCGGTGCGCCACCGCACCAATTTCGACAATCTCACCCCGCTCTATCCGGATGAGCGCCTGCATCTCGACACCAAGGACCCGATCGTCAAGGACAAGTCGGCGCGCGTGATCGACCTCATCAGCCCGCAGGGTAAGGGTCAGCGGTCGCTGATCGTCGCCCCGCCACGCACTGGTAAGACGGTGCTGTTGCAGAACATCGCCAAGGCGATCACCGACAACCACCCCGAGGTCTTCCTGCTGGTGCTGCTGGTGGACGAGCGGCCCGAAGAAGTCACCGACATGCAGCGCAGCGTGAACGGCGAGGTGATTTCCTCGACCTTCGACGAACCTGCCTCGCGCCACGTGCAAGTGGCCGAAATGGTTATCGAAAAGGCCAAGCGGCTGGTCGAGCACAAGAAGGATGTGGTGATCTTGCTCGATTCCATCACGCGCCTTGGCCGTGCCTACAACACGGTCGTGCCATCATCCGGCAAAGTTTTGACCGGCGGTGTCGATGCGAACGCCCTGCAGCGCCCGAAACGTTTCTTCGGTGCGGCGCGCAATATCGAGGAAGGCGGCTCGCTCTCCATCATCGCCACGGCGCTGATCGACACCGGCAGCCGCATGGACGAAGTGATCTTCGAAGAGTTCAAGGGTACCGGCAACAGCGAAATCGTGCTCGACCGCAAGGTCTCCGACAAGCGGATCTTCCCGGCTCTGGATGTCGGCAAGTCCGGCACGCGCAAAGAAGAGCTGCTGGTCGACCAGGCGACGCTCAGCAAGATGTATGTGCTGCGCCGCATCCTGATGCAGATGGGCACCGTCGACGCGATGGAATTCCTCCTCGACAAGATGAAGGATTCCAAGACCAACGAAGATTTCTTCGAGACGATGAACCAGTAAATGAAAGGGCCGTCCCTCAACCAAGGGGCGGCCCTTTCCTGTTAGTTCACGCGGTTTTTGTTGAACCGCAACGTATTAGGTGTACCGTTAGCGGAGGTACACAGGTGTGGAAGCCGTCGTGCCCTTCACGAGATTGATCGCGCGGTCGCAGTCGCTTTCGTTGTAGTACGATTCGCCCGATGCGATGATCTCGTGATTGGCGGCTTTGAGCCGCCAGCGCCATTGAAGCGCCGATTTGTATTTTTCTAAGTACATTTCCTACCTCCTTTCTAGCTCCGATCATGGAGCCATGCTCTTTTTAGATGACAGTATGTTGTGGGTGCAATTGGCCATCGCACCCAAAATGTTGTGATCGCTTACCACGCTTGTCAGAATTGTTGGACTTCTGCGGCAAGATACACTTAGTACTGAGCAGGACTATGCGTATTGATTCTGTGGGTTCTCGCCGGGCTGCAAAAATTTGCGGTTTCAGGACTGTGGCAATGCTCGATTATCTTGAGCGTTCTGGGGTGTTTGTCCGTCGGGCGCCGGGTGAAAAGAGGCGCGGAAAAGGGCGTCGCTATGGCTTTCGAGATCTTCTCGTTCTTAAAGTGATGTCACACCTTCTGTCGAACGGTGCATCGGTACAAACGCTGAAGAAATCGCTACTTGAGTTTCAAAACGAGAAATGGGCAACAGACCGAGCTAGTCTTTCACATGGGGATGACAAAATCCGCTACCTTACCGTCTCGGCCGGGAATCTGTATTTCTCAGATTCAAGCAAAAACTTGTATGATATGACAAAAGGCGGGCAGATGGTGTTCAGCTTCGTCATCGACCTAGATCATCTACACTCAGAGCTTTGCGAGGCTCTCGACCAGAGAGAGTTTTCGTTCGCGGCCTCTTGAAGGGTACTTGGCGAGCTATCGAGAACGACGCCTATACCCCTTTAGCTCAAATGCTCGGCAAAAAACTCTGCCGTACGCCTGTCCGCCAGCTGAGCCGCCTCGTCATCCCGCCGCTTGCCGAACTCCGTGGCAAAGCCGTGGTCGAGCCCTTCATAGTCGTGCAGCGTCACCTTGGGATGGTCGTCCAGCCCGTCATGCATGGCCTGTTGCGTGTCCTTGTCGACGAAGCCGTCTTCGGTCGGGATGTGCAGCATCAGCGGGTTGGCGATGGCGTGTTTCTCGCGCAGCAGATTGTCGACGCCCACGGCGTAATAGCCGACCGTCGCATCCACATCGGTGCGTGAAGCCGTCATATAGGCGAGGCGGCCGCCAAGGCAGTAGCCGACCGCGCCGACTTTGCCGCTCGTCGTCAGGTCGCGTGCATATTTGATCGTCACCTCGATATCGCGCACGCCCTGATCCTGATCGAATTTCTCGAATAATTGCAAAGCCTTCTGGAACTCCGGCTCGATATCCGGGTCGAGCTCGATCCCGGGCTCGAGCGGCCAGAACAGGTCCGGCGCGATGGCGAGATAGCCATCTTCCGCCAGCTTGTCGCATTTGCGGCGGATACCGGCATTCACGCCGAAGATTTCCTGGATAACGACAATCGCCGATTTCGGTTCACCTTCGGGCCGCGCAATATAAGCGGAAAAGCTGTTCGTGCCGTCGAGGGTGGAAATCGTCACTGTCTCACTCATATAGAACTCTCCGAGAATTACATGCCGGGTTTGCTAAGCAATACGCGTGCGAAAGGGAAAGGTGTCCGCCATGAAGGTCAATATCGAAATCGATTGCACGCCGGAGGAGGCGCGCAGCTTTATGGGTCTGCCCGATGTGGAGCAGGCGAACGCGATTTACGTCGATACGATTGCGAAGGCGATGCAGGGTGTGTCCAACACCGAGCAGCTCGAGCAATATGCCCGGCAGTTGGCGCCGATGGGGCAGATGGGCCTGAAAATGTTCCAGAGCTTTGTCGAAGGGGCGGCTGCAAGAAGCGGCGGCACCGATACTACCACAGAGCGCGGCAAGAAGAACGACTAACCCGTTATATGGAAACGATTTTCGCACTATCCAGCGGGCCTCCGCCGGCGGGGATCGGTATTATCCGCGTCACGGGTCCGCAGGTGCGGGAGGCGCTACAGTCGATCGTGGGCTTCGTACCGAAACCGCGCGTCGCGACCCGGGCAACTTTCCGCAATGTTTCACGTGAAACACTCGATGATGGACTGGTAATCTACTTCGCCGCCCCGCGATCCGTCACGGGCGAAGACTTGGCTGAATTTCATTGCCATGGGGGCCGTGCCGTGATTGCTGCGATGGAGACGGCGCTTGGCGAGATCGACGGTTGCCGCCGCGCCGAACCGGGCGAGTTTACGCGTCGCGCCTTTGCCAATGGACGCATCGACCTTGCAGAGGCAGAGGGGCTGGGCGACCTTCTCTCCGCGGAGACGGAATTGCAGCGCCGTAGCGCAATGGCGGTGGCGGGCGGTGCCTTGTCGCGCCAGGTGGAGCAGTGGCGTGAACGCGTCTTGCAACTCTCCGCGCAGATCGAGGCCGTGCTCGATTTCGACGACGAAGACGACGTCTCGCAATTGCCGCCGGAGTTCACGGCCAAGCTTGCTCAGCTTGCTTCGGATATCGACGATGCGCTCGAGGCCCCTAATGCGGAGATGCTGCGAGAAGGCTTCCGTGTCGCGCTCGCCGGGCCACCCAATGCGGGCAAATCGACGCTCTTCAATGCGCTCGTAGAGGACGAGGCGGCGATCACGGCCGAGATCGCCGGCACCACGCGCGATGTGCTGACACGTTCCGTGTCGCTGGCGGGCGTGCCCTTTACTTTTGTCGATATGGCCGGTCTGCGTGCCGACAGCGATGATGCGATCGAGATGATCGGTATCGGCAGGGCGCAGGGTGAAATCGCCAACGCGGATCTGGTGCTGTGGTTGGGGAGCGAAGGCGAGGGGCCGCCGGACGCGTGGGAGATCGAGGCGCAGATTGATCGCCCGCACCATGTCGGCAAAGAAAACGCGGATTATGCCATCTCGGCAATCAGCGGCGAAGGTATGAATGACCTTCGCTCAGCGCTTGTCGAGAAGGCGAACGTCGTCATGCCGAAACCGGGCCAGTCCGCGCTCAATACCCGTCAACGGCAGAGATTGACCGAAGCTAGCCATGCTTTGCATGCCGCCGCGAGACTGGACGATCCTCTATTGGTAGGCGAAAACTTGCGCCTCGCCCGCGCAGCATTCGATAGCCTGCTGGGTCGCACATCGACCGAAGATGTGCTCGATACGCTATTCGGACGGTTCTGCATCGGAAAATAGGCTGTTCCACGTGGAACAGATGCATTAACGGGTCGTATCGTGAGCATATTCGACGTCATCGTGATCGGGGGAGGCCATGCGGGCTGTGAGGCAGCAGCTGCTGCTGCGCGCATGGGCGTGCGCGCTGCCCTAATCACTTTCGACGCTTCTACGCTCGGAGCGATGAGCTGCAATCCCGCCATCGGCGGGCTCGGCAAGGGCCATCTCGTTCGCGAGGTGGACGCCTTCGATGGCTTGCTGGGCAGAGCAGCCGACGCTGGCGCTATCCATTATCGCATGCTCAACCGCTCCAAGGGTAGCGCAGTGCAGGGTCCGCGCGTTCAGGCGGACCGAAAGCTATTCCGCGCATCTGTACAGGCGATGCTGGCGAAACAGGACGGCCTGACGGTTATAGAGGGTGAAGCAGCGGAACTGGTTTTGAGCGGTGATCGCGTTACCGGTGTGCGCCTTTCCGATGGCAGCACCTTGGAGGCGCCCACGACAATCCTGTGCACCGGCACCTTTCTGGGCGGAACATTGTTCCGCGGCGAAGAGCGGTTCGAGGGCGGGCGGATCGGTGAGAACTCCGCGCAGAAGCTCGCCGGGCAGTTGCGCGGAGCCGAGCTGCCGATGGCGCGTTTGAAAACCGGCACGCCGCCGCGACTTGATGGGCGCACGATAGACTGGGCCCGCTTGCAGGAGCAGCCTTCGGATGCCGATCATTGGGTCATGTCGCCGCTGACGTCAGGACGCGTGAACCCGCAAGTCTTCTGCGCGATTACCCGAACGAACCCGCAAGCTCATGATATCATTGCGCAAAACCTCCATCGCTCGCCGCTCTTTTCCGGTGCGATCGACGCCGCCGGTCCGCGCTATTGCCCGAGCATTGAGGACAAGATCCACCGCTTCGCCGACCGGGACGGGCACCAGGTTTTCCTTGAGCCCGAGGGTCTGGAAACCCATCTTGTCTATCCAAACGGGATCAGCACATCGCTTCCGGTCGACGTGCAGCTTGCCATGCTGCGCGCGATGGAGGGGCTTGAAACCGTCGAAATGGAAGTGCCCGGCTATGCCGTAGAGTACGATCACATCGATCCTCGCGCGCTCGGCCCCGATCTGCAGGTTGAAGCGATGCCGGGCTTGTATTGCGCTGGGCAGATCAACGGCACGACCGGGTATGAGGAAGCTGCGGCGCAGGGCTTGCTGGCAGGCCTCAACGCGGCGTGTGCCGTTCAAGGCAAGGCACCGCCCGCCATCGATCGCGCAAACAGCTATATGGCGGTGATGATCGACGATCTCACCCTGCACGGCGTCAGCGAGCCCTATCGCATGCTGACGGCGAGGGCGGAATACAGGCTGAGGCTGCGTGCAAACAATGCCTCCACTCGGCTGACGCCGGTCGCCATGGACCTCGGTTGCGTCGGCGCGGAGCGGGCGGCTTGGTTCGAGCAGCGAGAAGATAAGCGTTTCACGTGGAACACCGCACTCGCGACATCGGTGAAGGCGATCGATCTGCATGATGCCGGGGTGCCGGTGCGACGTGATGGCGGGACGAAGCTCTTGAGTGAGTGGGTGGCCCTCCCAGACGTGTCCCTAGCCCACCTCGAGCGTTGGCTGCCTGCCGATTGCGAAATAGACAGCGAGCTCGCCGAGGAACTCGTGGAAGATGCGACCTATGCGCCTTACCTCGCGCGGCAGGAAGCGGAATTGCGTGATCTGCGCAGCAGTGAGGCACTGTCTCTCGGAGACGACTTCCCTTTCGATGCCGTCCCCGGGCTGTCCAACGAAATGGTAGAGCGTCTTTCATCGGCACGGCCGCGTAATCTGGCTGCGGCAGGGCGGGTGCGCGGTGTTACGCCAGCTGCGCTCGCTGCGTTGCTTGTCCACGCCAAGCGCCGTAACCAGGCCGCATGAGCATGACCGAAGCGGAGGCTCGCACCTTTTGCGCCGAACGGTGCGATGCGGAAGCGATGGAGCGCTTCGACGCGTTCATCCCGATGCTTGCCGCTGAAAACGAGCGCCAGAATCTCGTCTCGAAGAAAAGCCTCGACAGGGTCTGGTGTCGCCATATCGCCGATAGCGTGCAGTTGTGTGATTACGTTCCACGTGAAACATCTGCGCCATGGTTCGACCTAGGCACTGGCGCCGGGTTCCCCGGATTGGCGATTGCGATCGCTCGACCCGAATGGCCGGTCGTTCTCGTCGAATCGCGTGCTCGCCGCGTGGAATGGTTGTCGCATGTATCTCATAAATTAGACCTCGATAATTGCCATATCGAAGGGTCGCGCCTCGAACATGTGGAAACACGCAAGGCCGGCGTAATCACCGCGAGAGCTTTTGCTCCGCTTGGTAAACTGCTAGACTTATCCGCGCGGTTTTCCACACGCTCCACCACGTGGTTGTTGCCGAAAGGGCGCTCAGCAGTGAATGAATTGGCTGAGCAACCAAAAGCGATTCGCCAGATGTTTCACGTGGAACAGTCGGCGACAGATGCCGATGCGGCGATTTTGGTCGGGCGAGGGAGGCCAGATATACGATGATTGTCATCGCAATTGCCAACCAGAAGGGTGGAGTGGGCAAAACCACGTCCGCTATCAACATCGCAACCGCCATGGCGGCGAGCGGATGGCGTACGCTGCTCGTCGATCTCGATCCGCAGGGCAATGCCTCCACCGGCGTGGGGCTGAGCGCGGCCGAGAGGGACCGTTCTAGCTACGATGTGGTGGTCGACGAAATGGCGATTGCCGACTGCCTGTTTGCATCGACCATCCCTGGCCTGGACCTCGTCCCGGCCACGCAAGACCTCAGCGGGGCGGAGGTGGAGCTGGTCGGCGTGGATGACCGCACACAACGCCTCAATCGCGCGCTTAACGCTCATACCGGCCATGATATCTGCTTTATCGACTGCCCGCCTTCGCTGGGCCTGCTGACGCTCAACGCGCTGTGTGCGGCCGACACCCTCCTGGTGCCGCTGCAATGCGAGTTTTTCGCGTTGGAAGGCCTCAGCCAGCTCCTGCAGACGGTCGAGCAGGTGCAGCAACGCTTCAATCCCGATCTCGGTATAATCGGCATTGCGCTGACGATGTTCGACCGGCGTAACCGCCTGACGGACCAGGTTGCGGACGATGTTCGCGAATGTTTGGGCAATCTCGTCTTCGACTCCGTAATTCCGCGGAATGTGCGCCTCTCCGAAGCGCCCAGCCATGGCCTGCCGGCGCTGATCTACGATCATTCCTGCCCGGGCAGCAAAGCCTATATGGCCCTGGCGCGCGAACTCATCGGAAGACTGCCGCAGGAAAGGAAAGCCGCATGAGCGAAACCAAAAATGCCGCGAACGACACTGCACAGCGCGCACCGGCAGCGCGGCGGAAGCTTGGCAAGGGCCTCGGCGCTCTGCTCGGCGAAGCGAAGCGCGAGGAGCCGCTCGTCGCTGCGTCCGCTGGAGCTTCCGAGGGTGGATCGGCAGCGCAGCCGGTAGGAGCGAGGGCCGACGGGCTCGCCGATCTCGCCATTGCCGATATCGAGCCGCATCCGGATCAGCCGCGTCGCCATTTCGAGGAAAAGGCTCTCGCAGAGCTGGCAGCGTCCATCGCGCAGCGCGGGGTCATCCAGCCTGTCATCGTCCGCCCGGCGAAGGGCGGGAAGTACCAGTTGGTGGCAGGGGAACGCCGCTGGCGTGCCTCGCAAAAAGCGCAACTGCATGAAATTCCGGCATTAATTCGGGATCTGGAAGAGCGCGACGTGATGGCGCTCGCCTTGATCGAGAACGTCCAGCGCGAGGATCTCAATCCCGTCGAAGAGGCACGCGCCTACCAGCGGCTCGCCGATCTGGAAGACATGACGCAGGCCGAGATTGCGACACTCGTCGAGAAATCGCGCAGCCATGTCGCAAACCTCCAGCGGCTGCTGGCGCTGCCTGAGACGGTGCTGGATCATCTCGAGGCGGGCAGGCTCGATATGGGCCATGGTCGGGCGCTGATCGGGCTCGACGATGCGGAAGAGCTTGCGGACAAAGCCGTGAAGGGTGGTCTGTCCGTTCGCGATGTCGAAAAACTCGCGCGAAAGAGCCGCAATGGCGGCGAGAGCCCGGTTCGGCGCCAGGCCCGTCCACCGCGAGACACGGCGCAGGACGCCGATATCGCGGCGGTCGAGAACCACCTAGAGGAGTTCCTCGGACTGCCGGTGAAGATCGCCACCGATGCCGATCCGCGCTCCGGTGCCGTAACGGTGAAGTTCCGCACGCTCGACCAGCTCGACCTGATCTGCCAGCGCCTGACAGGCGGTGGAATATAAACAAATCAAAGCCTTATGCGGTACGCCAGTTGCGCCGCGCGACTTTTACCGGTTGAGCGATATTCTCAGTTGATCGGCGTAGTCTTGCCAGGTTCAGGGCGCGGACGTGGTGCGATGGCACGGCGAGCCGGCGGAGCGGGCGTTTCAGCCTCGATCTCCACCCATTCCTCGCGCACGGTCACTTCGCAATCGCGGCCGTGGCGGTGTCCGCGCTGGCCGTGCGCCGGCATCATCCCGTAATGGTGGCCATGGCCGTAGCCGTAATCGGAGAAGCCGGAATGGCCCCCCATTTCGTACCGGCGTAGATAGGCGTCGCAATAGCGCGCGGCGTAAAGCTCGTTTCCGCTGATTTCTCCGTCGCCATCATTGTCGATGGCAGAGCCGATCGCCGATCCGGCCAACGCGCCGAGGCCGCCGCCGATCACCGTGCCGAGAACACGGTCGCCATCGGCCACGCGGTTGCCGATTACACCGCCTGCAACGGCGCCGAGTAGGCCGCCGATCAGACCGCCATCCGCGTCGCGATCGTCATATCCGTAATAGCCCCCGGCATCGGCCATCAGCAGGCGGCAATCCGACAGCCATGCCTCGCGTTCCGCCATGCTGTAGCCGAGACGGCCATCAGGGGACGCGCCAAGGTGGTGGCCACGGCGCACTATATACACGCCGTCAGCGCCTTCGTACCATGTCTCGTCCTCGCCCAGCTCAAGCACGTGGCCATCTTCCGTTACGAAGCGCGCATTGCCGATGAAGGTACCGACATACTGGCCCTGCACGGTATGACCGTCGCGATTGGTATAGGTGCCATTCCACATGCCGCGCCAGGTATCGTCGTCGGCCCATTCGCCCTGCCATTCGCCATCATGCACGCCGGAAAGCGGCTCCAGCGGTGGGGCATCGTGGTGATGTTGGGCGAGAGCGGGGGTGGTAGCCATGATGGCCGCGGAGGCCAGCAGGCCGGCAAAGCGTTTGGACATAGCGCGCAGTATCCCTGATGCGGAATCGGGCTGATTACCCGGTTAACTGCGTATTTACCCTGAGAAGGCGCGGTTTCCCAACCGTGCGCCTCCGATTGTCCCGTTACGGGTCATTGTGGCCCGGTTGCGCTTGCTAGATACGGTCTGCAAGCATCGCTGCCAGCGCCTCGATCCCGTCGCGATCCTCTTCGTCGAAGAAAGCGAGATCGGGGCTGTCGAGATCGATCACCGCTATGACTTGGCCGGCCTGCTTTATAGGGACAACCAGTTCGGACCGGCTCTGCGCATCGCAGGCGATGTGGCCGGGGAAGGCGTGCACGTCGTCCACCAGCTGCGTCTGCCCGGTCTCGGCTGCCGCGCCGCATACGCCCACACCGACGGGGATGCGAATGCAGGCAGGGCGGCCCACAAATGGCCCGAGCACCAGCTCGCCATTGACCATGCGATAAAAGCCCGTCCAGTTGCAGCTAGGGAGGAACTCACCCAGCAGGGCCGCGACATTCGCCATGTTGGCCACGCCATCGCGCTCGCCATCGGTCAAGGCCGACGCAGCGGCAAGGAGGTCGCGGTAGAGATCGGCCTTGGAGCCATTCGGGTCGGGCGAAAAATCGAACATGGGCGCCATCTAGCGAGCATTTGCGTTGCCGCAAGATATCATCCGCCCTAGGTTGCCGGCCCATGAGCTTGCTGAAGAAGATCCTCCTCGCCATTCTGATACTGCTGCTGATCGGCGCTGCCGTGCTGTGGTACCTTTTCCAGGGCGACACCGCGCAATATACACTGGAGCAGACGACGGGCACCGATCCCACGCTCGCCGAGCCCGATCCGCAGCTGGTGCCGACTGTCGATATCGCCGAACCGATCGGCTGGGCCGAAGGTGCTGCGCCGACGGCGGCCGAGGGACTCACCGTCAATCGCTTTGCCGAGGGGCTGGACCATCCGCGCGTCGTTTACGCCATGCCCAATGGAGACGTGCTGGTCACGCTGACCGCGGCACCTCCCGGCGATGTGGCCGGCGGCTGGCTGACCAATTTCGTTGCCGGGATTTTGTTCGACCGCGCCGGCTCTGGCGGAGAATCGGCGAACCAGCTTATCCTTCTGCGCGATACGGACGAGGATGGCGTGGCCGACGAGCAGCACGTGCTGCGCGAAGACGATATGGACTCCCCCTCCGGCATCGCCTGGGCGGATGGCAATCTCTACATCGCCAATCACAACGCCGTGCTGCGCTTCGATTATGAAGAAGGCGCGAATGCCGTGACGGGCGAGCCCGAGAAGCTCGCCGACCTGCCGCCTGCGGGCAATCACTGGATGCGCAACCTCATCCTCTCAGAGGATGACGAGCGGTTGTATATCGCGGTCGGCTCGGCATCCAATATCGGCGAGGGCGGCATGGATATCGAGGATGGTCGGGCGGCGATCCACGAGCTGGACCTCGCCAGCGGATCGGCACGACTGTTTGGCGCGGGTCTGCGCAATCCCAACGGCATGGCCTTCAACCCCTGGACCGGCGAATTGTGGACCACGGTGAATGAGCGGGACATGCTCGGCTCCGACCTTGTGCCGGATTACCTGACCAACGTGCCCATCGGCGTGCATTACGGCTGGCCCTGGGTCTATTGGAACGACGTGATCGACGAGCGGGTGGAAGCGCCCATGCCGCAATTCCTCACCGAATACACCCGTACACCGGTTTATGCGATGGGCGCGCATGTCGCCGCGCTGGGTCTCGTCTTCACCGAAGAGGGCACGCGTATGGGTAGCCGCTTCGGGCAGGGCGCATTTATCGCGCGGCACGGATCGTGGAACCGCAAGCCGCCATCGGGCTACGACGTGGTGTTCGTCCGCTTCGATGAACGCGGCAATCCCGTGGGAGAGCCGATCAATGTGCTCGATCCCTTCCTGGCAGGTGACGGACAGACCTATGGCCGACCGACCTGGGTGGAATGGGACCGCACAGGCGCGCTGCTGGTGAGCGACGATACGGCTGGCATCATTTGGCGCGTCATCGCGCCTGAGGCCGAGCCGGCTGCCGCCATCGAGCGCAATAGCGGCGAAAGCCTTCCGCCGCGTCGCCAGCTGAATGGCGATCCCAATCGCGCCTTCGAGGCAGGGGCAGTAGACATGGGAGATATCTTCTGACGCTGGAGCGGCAGCTGCGAGAGTTGTCGACGCCATGAGCGGAAGGGACGGGCTTATCTCGCCCGACAGCGCAGGCATCGCGCGCGCGGCCGATACCATCAAGGAAGGCGGGCTTGTCGCCATGCCGACCGAGACGGTCTACGGCCTTGCCGGACGCGCGGACCGTGCGGAAACAGTCGCGGCGATATACCGCGCGAAAGGTCGTCCCAGCTTTAATCCGCTGATCGTGCATGTCGCTTCGCTCGATATGGCTCGCGCGCTGGCCGAATTCTCTCCTTTGGCGCTGGAACTGGCGGGGATGTACTGGCCCGGTCCGCTCACGCTTGTGCTGCCGCTGCGGCCCGAGGCGGCGATCGCCGGGGCCGTGACCGCCGGCCTCCCGACCATAGCCCTGCGTATCCCGGCGCATCCGGTTGCGCGCGCATTGCTGGAAGAAACCGCGCTTCCGCTTGCGGCACCCTCCGCAAACCGGAGCAACGGGATCAGCCCGACGCGCCCTGAGCACGTTGCCGCGTCCTTAAGAGAGGCTGCGCCGCCGATCCTCGACGGAGGGCCGTGCGAATCGGGACTGGAGTCCACGATCATCGCGGTCGATGACGGGTGGCGGTTGCTGCGACCCGGGCCGGTGGGCGAGGACGAGCTCGCCCGGCAGTTCGGACCGCCTGCAAAGTCGCGCGGCGCGACTATCGAGGCGCCGGGGCAGCTCGCTAAGCACTATTCGCCCGGAAAGCCCGTGCGGCTGGATGCGAGGGAAGCCGAGCCGGGTGAGTTCTTCATCGGCTTCGGCGACATCCCCGGCGATTTTAGCCTTTCGTTCGCAGGCGATCTCGCGCAGGCAGCGTCACGCCTTTACGAAGCCTTGCATCGCGGGGCGGCGGCGAGCCAAGGCAAGATCGCCATCGCGCCGATCCCGCAGACCGGCATGGGCGCTGCCATCAACGACCGCTTGAGGCGGGCAGCAGCCAGCTAGTCGCGCTGTTCGGGCAGGTCCTGCGGCAGCGAGGCTATCAACTCATCCATTTCGCGGCGCATGGCAACGGCGTCGCGACAGGCGCGGTCGTTGCCTTCCAGGCAGTCTTCGGACTTGCGCTCGTAATCTTCGGAAAGCTCGCCAAGCCGCTCCTCGCGTTCGCGCAATTCGCGCCCACGGTTGCGATCCGCCTCGTCCTGGCTGGTGGTCGCCCAGTCGGCCACTTGCGCGACGCCGCGTACCGGCGCCGTGGCCACATCGACGACCGTTCCCACTGCGCAGCCCGACAGGGCCATGGCGATGGAAGGAAAAAGACAAAAGCTTTTCAGACGCATGGCGGGTCCATGATGTTGCGACACGTCGCTATCATGGACCCGCCATGGCAATCTGGCAATAAGACTGCGCTACCGCGTCAGGCGTCTTCGCAGATGAGGCTGCCGGAGCCGACCGTGGTTGATTCGCAGCGCGCGGAGCCGATGACCCGCACATCGCCCGAGCCGACGAAATTGGCCTCGACATTCCCGTCGGACCGGACGGTGACATCTCCGGAACCCGCGATATTCACTTCCACATCCTCCGCCGACAATTGCTCGAACTCCACATCCCCGCTGCCGGCGATGTTTACGGAAAGACTATCTGCCGAACCGGCTCCCGAAACGGTTCCGCTGCCAGCGATATCGACCTCCACGGAAGCAGCCTCGATTTGCGCGATGGTAGCAGTGCCCGCACCGGGCATCTCGATGGTCGCATCGCCCGTCATCGTGTCGGCTGAGATGTCGCCCGAGCCGATCACGGCTATGCCCGACAGCGAAGGCACGGTTACGGAAACCTGGGCATTGTCGCTATCGGTCCAGGTTCCTTGGTCACGGTGGATCAAAAGTTCACTGCCTTCCAGCTCGAAGCGCATCCGTTCACGCGCGACGGGTGTACCATCTACGCTGATGGCGAAGCGGGAGCCGCGCGTAATGGTGACGGAATCCGATCCTGCCAGCGCAATCATCGTCGGCGCCTCGGCCCCGAAATCGACCTCGGCGAGCGGGACACCGTCGCCGCCTGCGCTCATGCTGCTCATGTTGCAGGCCGAAAGCCCGAGCGTTGCCAGGCCCGCCATGGCTGCAAGTGCAAAAGTCCTACCGATTCCCATTCCCGTCTCCTGTCAAAGCGTGTTATCTATGCAATACAGCAAAAGCTTACGTTTCGCAAAGCCGTTCGTCGAACGTCTGCTGACATTGGCCGAACAGAAAAAGGGCCGCCGTGTGTGCGATCCGACGGCCCTTTCAAAGCATAGAGAATGCGACGAAGCGTTACGCGTCCTCGGTATTCTCGTAATATTGCGGCGCATGCTCTTTCAACACGTCGAGGATCTTTTCGAGAGCGGTGGGCTCGTCGGTCTTTTCCATCGCGGCAAGCTCGCGCGCCAGGCGGCTGGAGGCCGCTTCGAAGATCTGGCGCTCGGAATAGCTCTGCTCGGGCTGGTCTTCCGGGCGGAACAGGTCGCGCGTCACTTCGGCAATCAGTACGATTTCGCCCGAATTGATCTTCGCTTCGTATTCCTGCGCACGGCGGCTCCACATGGTGCGCTTGACCTTGGGCTTGCCCTTCAGCGTCTCCATCGCTTCCTTCAGCGTCTTGTCGCTGGAAAGCTTGCGCATGCCAATGCTTTCGACCTTGTTGGTGGGAACGCGCAGCGTCATGCGCTCTTTCTCGAACCGCAGCACATACAGTTCCAGCTGCATGCCGGCGATTTCTTCATTCTGCAATTCGATCACACGGCCCACGCCGTGCTTGGGGTAAACAACGTAATCACCGACTTCAAAGGCGGGCGCATTGGCAGCCATGTATTCGTCCTTTCCTTGGCAGTCCCCACAGTGAGCGGCTCCTCCTTTTCGCGCGAGGCGCGAAAAGCATGACGAACCGCAATTGTTGCTAAAAGCGTAGGACCTGCCTTCCTAAATCGCCTGCAGGCTGCCGCGCAGCACTGCAGTTGCCGACATTATATAACAGATAATTGACACAATTGCGAGTCCTGCAACAATCATGCTTGCTGTCACCGCAAGTGGACTACGCGCAGCGGCGCACGGCGGTGAATTGCGCACCGAGCAACAGGACATAGGCGCTCAAATACAGCCAGGTCAGCAAGACGATCACGGCACCCAGCGATCCGTATGTGGCATTGTAGCTGCCGAAATTGGCGACATAGAAGCCGAAGGCCGCGGTAAAGGCGACGATACCTGCCGCAGCCACGAAAGCGCCCTGCATAGCTGCGCGCCAGGATGGCGCGATGGATGGTGGGGCGCGGCGTATAAGTGCGGCAATGCCGGCGGTGAAGATCGCCACCAGCATCAACAGCGTCGCCACGCGGCTGAGCGCGCCCAAACCGATTCGCTCTGCAAACGCGGTGACAAATCCCATGCCCGCCACCAGCAACCCGGCGCCGACGATCACGCCGATGACGATCGTCACGGCAAACAGATTGGCGCGCACAAAGCCGCGACGCCCTTCATCGCCAAACGCGATTGCAATCGCGCGCACCAGGGCCGTGGCGCTGGATCGGGCGCTGATGAGCGCGAGCGCCAGGGCCAGGAGCAGCGCCAGGCCCTTCGTGCCGGAGGACGTTTCGACGACCGCTTCCAGCTGGTCGCCGATCAGAGTGGCAGCGGAATCGGGCAGGTTCTGCGCCATTGCGCCGATATGGTTGGCTACGGTCTGCGGGTCCGCGACCAACCCGTAGGACAGGACACTCGCAGCCAGTAGCGGAACGAACGACAGGAAGGCGAAATAGGCCACTCCCGCCGCCAATACGGAAAGGTCGTTATCGGTGGCTTTCGCCCACGCGGCTTTGGTATCGGAGATCAGCGCCATGTGCGCCCAACGCCGCGGCAGGCGGATGGTTCACATTGCGGAGGGGATCAGTCGCCTTCTCCCGGCTCGGAAGAGAAGTGCTTTTCGAACTTGCCTTCTTCACCCTTGTGATCGTCCGCGTCGGCGGGCGGATCCTTCTTTTCGGTGATGTTCGGCCACTCGGCGGAGAACTTGGTGTTCAGCTCCAGCCATTTCTCGATATTGTTTTCGGTATCGGGAAGGATGGCTTCGGCCGGGCATTCCGGCTCACACACGCCGCAATCGATGCATTCGGACGGGTTGATGACGAGCATGTTCTCGCCCTCGTAGAAACAGTCCACCGGACAGACTTCGACACAGTCTGTGTACTTGCATTTGATGCAGGCGTCGGTGACGACGTAGGTCATGGCAGCGATTGTCCTCTATGCTCGCCCAGGCGAGAGAAGTCTCTGCGGGCATGATGGCGCCCTGCTATGGCGATCCGTCACGCAGCGTCAAGCACTTGGTAATGCGCGAGCGCTTCTGCCGCCGGACCGCGCCGCTCGGGAAGCGCCAGGATTTCGATCACGCGCACGCCCTCGCCAATAGGCAATGTCAGGACATCGCGGACGCTCACGGCCTGGCTGGCGCACGTGACGCGGAGGCGGTTGCAGCGGATGTGACCGTCCTCGACCCAGCGCTTGGCGATGGCGCGGCTTTTCGCCAGCCGCAATCGCACCAGCAAAAGGTCGATCCGCATTAGCTCTTGCCAAGCAGGTCGGCGAGACCGGCGAAGGCTGCGCCGCCATCGCCCTTTGGTTCAGCCGGACGGCGCGGACCGCGCTGGTTCTGGCCCTTGCTGGCTCTTTTCGGACCCTTCTTAACATCGGCGCGCTGCGACCCTCGGTGCTTACTGCGCGACGGCGCAAAATCCTTCCGCGGCGCACGCCACGTCCACAGGACAGGGCGCGGCGGACCATAAAAGCCTTCCGTCAGCTCTTCGACCTGCCCAGGGCGGAACCCTGCATCCTTCATCAGGCTGCGAAAATTCTCCGGCAACAGGCCCATACTGGTGGCAAGCGCCAGGTCGACGGGAAAGCCGCGAATATCCTTGCTTTGCGGCGTTCGGGCACGCCGTTCATGCGCGGCGCGAAACAGCTTTTCCGCCATGTCGATGCGAATCGCCTGCTTGCCCGCGCGGCGATAGCCTGCCGGCGGATGCTTCCCGCCTTCGATCACGGCTTCCATGCCTTCGTTAACCGGCCTGCGGTCCAGCCCCAGATCGCGCAGCAGCTTGCGCGGGGCGGGCTTCAGAAGCGCGGGCACGAAGACATCGAGCGAGCCGATATTGACGCCGAGACGGCGCAGGAAAGGTCGCTTCTCCTTCGGCACATGGGCAAGGCCCGCATCCTCGCGGCGCGTGGTGCCATTGCGGTCGGCGAGCGTCAGCAACAGCGCGCGAACTTCCGTACCTGCCTCCGGGTCGGTCGCAGCATCCTCCAATGCGCGCAGCGGCGCGAGCGGGGCCAACTGCCCTTCAAGCCAGTGATCGAGCGCACCCTGCAGGCGGTCGCGATGGGCCGGGTCCATCTGGCCCAGCTCCTTAGCCATGACGAGGCGCGGTCGGCTGGGGCTCTTCCCGCGTTCCAGGGTGGCGACGGGTTGGTCGCCGCGCAGCACCTGTCCCCTATGGATGCGGAGCTCGCCCAGTTCGTCCGACACCAGCTTTTGCGCCTTGGCCGCCAGCAGACCGGCCATATGCTTCTCAGCCGCGGCCAGCATCAGCTTGCGTTCTTCGCTCGGCGCCTCGGCATCCACCACGAAGCGGAAGCCTTCGAGATGGCCGATTGGTTCGCCTTCGACCGTGACCTGGCCATCGTCCTGCAATTCTACGCGCAAAAGTCCTGCATCCTTTCCCATACCTTTCATCAATACAGAGGTTCGCCGGTTGACGAAACGCTCCCGCAATCGCCCGTGCAGCGCATCGGACAGTTTCGCTTCGGCAGCGCGGGCACGCTCTGCCATTTCGTCGCGCGCCAGCACCCAGTCAGGCCGCTGGCAGATATACGCCCAGCTGCGAATGGCAGCGAGACGGCCCTGCAACGTGTCGATATCGCCGGAGGTGTTGCCTAGTTCCGAAATACGTGCCGCCACGAAGTCCGCGCCGATATGCCCGCCGCGCAGATCGCGCCACAGCCTTGCGACGAAGCGCGCATGTGCATCGGCCCCTTGCTGGCGAAAATCCGGCAGCTGGCACGCTTCCCAGAACCGGCGGACTTGCCCCGCGCCCGAAATATCGCGCGCGATATCGTCCTGCTCGGCCAGCCGCTTGAGCACGGACAGGTCGATCGCTTCGGGCGCGCGGGTCAAGCCCTCTGTGCGCGGATGCGCTTCGAGGTCGCCGATCAGCGTATCGAGACTGTCGAAACGCGGATCGGGCTCGCGCCAGAACAGCTTGGTAACAGGCGCGAAGTGGTGGTTCTCGATGGCATAAACCTCGTCCTCGGTCAGCTCGAGCGGAGCGCCGCGGCGATTGCCGGAGAGTGTGCCGAATGTGCCATCCGTCTGGTGGCGACCGGCACGCCCAGCGATCTGCGCCATCTCGGCGGGGTACAGCCGGCGCTGGCGGACCCCGTCGTATTTGGTGAGCGCGGCAAAGGCGACATGATGCACGTCGAGATTGAGGCCCATACCGATTGCATCGGTCGCTACGATGTAATCGACCTCACCGGATTGGAACAATTCAACCTGTGCATTGCGCGTTTGCGGTGAGAGCGCGCCCATCACCACCGCAGCTCCGCCGCGGAAGCGCCGCAGCAATTCCGCGACCTGGTAAACCTGCTCCACTGAAAAGGCGACGATGGCACTGCGCGGCGGCAGGCGGGACAGCTTGGCGCTGCCGGCGTGCGTCAATACGGAGAAGCGTGGCCGCTCCTCGATTTCGGCGCGGGGGACAAGCTGGCGGACCATCGGTTCGAGCGTGGCCGAGCCGAGCAGCATGGTCTCATCCCGCCCGCGCGCATGCAGCAACCGGTCGGTGAAGATATGGCCGCGCTCGCGATCCGCGCCGATCTGCGCCTCGTCCAGCGCAACGAAGGCCTTGCCTCCTCCGTTTCTGGGCATGGCCTCGGCCGTGCACAGGAAATAACGCGCACTTGGCGGCTCGATCCGCTCCTCGCCGGTGATCAGCGCGCATTGCGCCTCCCCCTTGATGCGGCAGACCTTGTCATACACCTCCCGCGCCAGCAGGCGCAGCGGGAAGCCGATGGCCCCGCTTGCGTGGCCGCACATGCGCTCTATGGCGAGGTGGGTCTTGCCGGTGTTGGTCGGCCCCAGCACCGCGCGGATACGGCTGTCGAAATGGCTTTTCGTCACGATCCGCATGACATGGCGTGTGGCAGGGCAGCGCGCAACCGGACTCCGGTCGTCGCTCCACGGACTCAAGTCGTCGACGTTAAGCGCAAATTTACTTTATTCGGCGAGGTTTTGCGACATTACCGGCCACGGACCGGATGGCGCGCAGGAATCGCAATCGCGCGATCGTGAGGAGAGCGGCGTGTTCAAGGATCATGAGACTGGCAGCGACAGGGCGCGGGGCGAAAACCCCGCGGTCGACCTGTCGCATGACCAGATCCTCGATAGCGATGCGGACGATGCGCCCTCCGCACCGCAAAAGCGCAGACGCAATCCCTCCTCGCTCGCAGACGCTTACGGCAATTGGCGCTCCGGCGTATCCGCCAAGCTGGCAAAGGCCGACCTTACGCCAGACCTTGCACAGGATATCGGCTCGCGCCGCTGGCTCCGCGGTGCGGCAACGCTCGCCGGGCTGACCGCCCTGACGCTGGCTTTCCTGCCCGGCTTTTCGCCTGTGTCCGCTGCACCAGCGATGCAAATGGATGATCACGTGCGCGACGAGTTTCGCAGCCAGATGATCATGCCGCTGGCGCTGGGCGCGGATAGCGGGCGGCGCATGGGCGCAACGCCTGCCGTGATCGAACTGGCCAGTGCACCTGAACGCCCGCGCCTCGATCTCGTAGCCACGTTGGCGCAGGGCGATGGCTTCGACCGGATGCTCCGCCGTGCCGGTGTCGCGGGCGAAGAGGCGTCTCTGATAGCAGGCATGATCGGAGAGGCGATCCCGATAGCCGATATCGAACCCGGTACGCAGATCGACATTACCCTTGGCCGTCGCCCCGCTGCTGGAGCGCCGAGGCCCGTGGATGCGCTGACCTTCCGCGCGCGCTTCGATTTGCAACTCGCGGTCGAACGGGTCGACGGGCAATTGCGGCTCGACCCCCGCCCCATCGTGGTCGACGCCACACCCCTGCGCGTGCGCGGCGATGTCGGCTCCAGCCTGTATCGCTCGGCCCGCGCGGCAGGCGCGCCTCCCGGCGCGGTGCAGGATTTCCTGCGCACCCTGGGCGAGGAAATGAACCTCAATGCCGAAATCGGTGCGGATGACGAGTTCGACATGATCGTCGAATATCGGCGCGCCGCCACGGGCGAGGTGGAAGTGGGCGACCTGCTCTATGCCGCCATTATCCGCGATGGCCGTCCGCGCAAGCAGCTGATGCGCTTCGGCCGGGAAGGCCAGTTTTACGACGCGGCGGGCGAAGGCACGATGCGCGAAGGGCTGATCCGCCCTGTTTCTGGCGCGATTTCCAGCCGCTATGGTATGCGCCGTCACCCGATCCTCGGCTATCGCCGCATGCATGGCGGCGTCGATTTCCGCGGGCGCACCGGCACGCCGATCTACGCCGCGACGGATGGCACGGTGAATTTCGCCGGTCGCAATGGCGGGTTCGGCAATTTCGTGCGCATCCGCCACGGCGGCGGGCTTTCCACGGGCTACGCGCATATGAGCCGCATTGCGGTGCAGAACGGCCAGCGCGTGGAGCGCGGGCAGGTGATCGGCTATATCGGGTCGACCGGCCTCTCCACCGGTCCGCACCTGCATTACGAAATGTATCGCAATGGGCAGAAGATCGACCCGCTGAGCGTGCAATGGGTCACGCGGGCACAGCTGACCGCTGCCGAAATGGCCAATTTCCGCCAGCAATTGGTGCGCCTGCAAATGATCGAGCCGGGCGCCGCGCTCAACGACCTTGCCCCCGACACTTCCACGGTCGAGGAGCCGGTGCGCGAAATCGATCGCATCGAGAACCGCCAAAGGGTCGACTGAGCGCGTCGATTGATCGCGCTGCGCTTTTGCGGCAGAGCTTTTTCGCGATGAACCGATCCTACCCCAACACTCGCCTCCGCCGCACGCGCGCGCACGGTTGGAGCCGCGCCATGCACCGCGAAACGGTAATGACCAGCGCGGACCTCATCTGGCCGCTTTTCGTCACCGATGGCAGCGATGCGGAAGAGCCGGTCGAGAGCTTGCCCGGCGTCTCTCGCTGGTCGGTCGACAATATCGCGAAGCGGGCCAAGGAAGCGGTCTCGCTCGGCATTCCGTGCATAGCGCTGTTTCCCAATACGCCCTCCGACCTGCGCAGTGACGATGGCGGCGAAGCGCTCAATCCCGACAATCTGATGTGCCGCGCGATCCGCGCCGTGCGCGATGCGTGTGGAACCGATATCGGCATCCTCACCGATGTCGCGCTCGACCCTTACACCAGCCACGGGCAGGACGGATTGCTGGATGATGCCGGGTATGTCGTAAACGACGATACCGTTGCCGTGCTGGTGGACCAGGCGGTAAACCAGGCGGAAGCGGGCGCGGATATCATCGCCCCGTCCGACATGATGGATGGCCGCGTGCGCGCGATCCGCATGGCGCTGGAAATGGCCGGTCACCACAATGTGCAGATCATGGCCTACGCCGCGAAATACGCCTCCGCCTTTTACGGCCCTTTCCGCGACGCGGTCGGATCGTCCGGCCTGCTGAAAGGCGACAAGACGACCTATCAGATGGACCCGGCCAATGCGGATGAGGCCATGGCCGAAATCGCGCTCGACATCGCCGAAGGTGCCGACAGCGTGATGGTGAAGCCGGGGCTGGCCTATCTCGACATCATCTGGCGCGCCAGGCAACGTTTTGACGTGCCCGTTTTCGCTTATCAGGTGAGCGGCGAATACGCTCTGATCGAGGCTGGAGCTCAACTCGGCATCGGTGATCGCGATGCCCTGCTGATGGAAAAGCTGCTCGCCTTCAAACGCGCCGGCTGCAGCGGCGTGCTGACTTATCACGCCCCCGCGGCCGCTCGCATCCTCAATGGCTGAGTTTCGACATGAAACGGAGCGGCTGGTGCTTCGCGACTGGCGCGAGGACGACTGGCCACGCTTCTGGGAATTGACCAATACGCCAGCCGTGATGCGCTGGCTGGGCCATGAAGCCGACGAGGAGACACGCAGTGCGGCGCGCGAGCGGGTCGAAGGCTATGCGCGCGATTACGGCCATACCTTCTGGCTGCTGGGCCGGCGCGACGATGGCGGACACCTTTCCGGCGAAATGCTGGGTTTTTGCGGGCTGAAACGCGGCAATGTCGAGGGGTCGCCCGTTTGCGGTATGGCCGAAATCGGCTGGCGTTTGCGTGAGGAGGCCTGGGGGCGCGGCTACGCCAGGGAAGCTGCGATGGCGAGCCTCGATCAGGGCTTTGGGCGGTTCGGCTACAAAGAGATTGCCGCCCTTACAGTAGAGGAAAATGGGGCGAGTTGGGGCCTGATGAAACGGCTCGGCATGCAACGGCGCGAGGATCTCGATTTCTACGACGAGAATTGGCCGGACGAATTCAACCCGACCATTGTGTATGCAATCGCCGCTGACCAATGGCGAGAAGCGCGCCCATGACCAGCTCGCGCCGCTGGCTTTACACGCTCATCATCTTCTCAGGTAGTTTCCTGCTCTTTCTGGTGCAGCCGATGGTGGCGCGCATGGCGCTGCCGCAGCTGGGCGGCGCACCCAATGTCTGGAACAGCGCCATGCTGGTTTACCAGGCGCTGCTGCTGGCGGGCTATGCCTATGCGCACTGGATCGGGCGATTTGCGCTTATCAAACAGGGCTTGATCCATTTGGCCGTGCTTGGGCTCGGCGCGCTGACCCTGCCGGTGGCGCTGGCCGATATCGCGCCGCCGCAGGCCGGATATGAAGCGCTGTGGGTGCCGTGGCTATTCCTCCTCACCGTCGGACCCGCCTTTTTCGCGGTCTCGGCGCAGGCGCCGCTGATCCAGCGCTGGTATGCTGCGCATCCTGATGCCGGCGACCCCTATTCGCTTTACGCTGCCAGCAATCTGGGCAGTTTTGCAGGGCTTATCGCCTATCCGCTGCTGGCAGAGCCGCTGCTGCCACTGGGCGCGCAGAGCCTCTACTGGGCCATCGGTTATGGCGGCGTGCTGCTGCTGGTCGCCGCAGCGGTGGCGAGCCGGCGTGGCATCGCTGCTCCTGCGCACAAAACGGCGAGCCATGCTGCCGCGGACGTAGCACCGGACGGCAAAACGATCGCCTTGTGGCTGGCGCTCTCGGCAGTGCCTTCGGGCCTGATGCTGTCGACCACCAGCTTCCTCACCACCGACATCATGGCGATGCCGCTACTCTGGGTCATCCCGCTGGGGCTGTACCTGCTCAGCTTCACCATCGCCTTTGCGCGCAATCGAGCTCTGGCGCAGGTCCTCGTGGTGCTGGCACCCATCATCCTGCTGATCGATGGCGGCCTCGCCATGTTTGCAGCCGGGCGGGCCAATCTGCTGGCGGCGATCATCAGCGTGGTTCTGCTTTTCGTGACCGCGGTGGCTCTGCACAGCAGGCTCTATACCTTGCGGCCCGACCCCGCCCATTTGACGCGGTTCTACCTTGTGATGGCTGCGGGTGGAGCGCTCGGCGGTCTGTTCACCGCCTTGGTCGCTCCGCTGGTGTTCGACTGGACGTGGGAGCACCCGCTGCTGATCCTCGCCGCCGCTGCGCTGGTGCCGCTCGACGTGTGGAAGCGCCTGCTTGGCCGGCTTTCGATAGCGCCGAACACGCTGCGCATCGCGCTGATCGTCGGCATCTTCGTGCTCTTCAATGCGGCCTTGCTCATCTACCAGCGGACCGAAGCCGTGCGCGTGCTGGGTGCGGCGGAAGGCGCGATGCTGCTTGTCCTGCTAACAGCCGCCATCGCGATGATGGTGCGGCGCTGGTCCTATGTTGCCATGACCTTCGCGCTCCTCGTGGGCCTTGGCGGGCTGGCGAACCTGCAAACCAGTTTCGAAGGCGCGCGTGAACGCAGCTATTTCGGTATCTATTCGGTGCAGGAACAAGCCGATGGGGATGTGCTGTTGATGCATGGAACGACCATTCACGGCATCCAGCGGAGCGGCGCGGATGCGCTGGAGCCGACGGCCTATTTCGGCCGCGAGTCCGGCGTCGGCCTTGCGCTAGAGAATGCCGGATCGGTCGTCGGTTCGCAGGCGCGGATCGGCGTCGTCGGGCTGGGGATCGGCACGCTAGCCTGTTATCGCCAGCCGGGGCAGGACTGGACCTTTTTCGAGCTGGACCCCGAAGTGCTGCGCTATTCCGAGCGCGGCGATTTCACCTTCATGTCCTCCTGCGCGCCCAATGCCGACATTGTCGTTGGCGATGCGCGGCTGGAATTGCAGGCGCTACCCGCAAACAGCTTCGAGGTGCTAGTCATCGACGCCTTTTCCTCGGACGCCATTCCGCTGCACTTGCTCACGGCAGAGGCTCTGGCCGTGTATGACAACGTGCTGACCGAGGACGGTGTGTTGTTGATGCATATCTCCAATCGCTATGTCCGGCTGGAGCCGGTAGTGGCGCGGTTGGCAGAAACGAGCGGTTTCTACGCCATGCAATTGTCGAGCGAAGCGGATATGGCGCATGACCTCTATTCGTCGAACTGGATCGCGCTGTCTGCCAGCCGTGCGCCGCTGGACCGGCTTTCCACGACCGGCGCATGGCGCCTGCTGGCCCCGCCCGAAGGTCCGGTATGGACCGACGATTACGCGTCCATCCTGCCCTATCTCGTCTGGGAGAATTTCCTGTGAGCCTGACCGACTGCTTCCCCGACGCCACCATCCTGCCCTTCGATGGTAAGGAGCCGCAGATCCACGAGACCGCTTTCGTCGCGCCCGGCGCGCGCATTATCGGCGATGTGACGATCGGGCCGGAAGCGAGCGTGTGGTACAATTGCGTGCTGCGCGGCGACATCCACCGCATCGAGGTGGGGGCGCGCTCCAACGTGCAGGATGGCAGCGTCTTCCATGTCGAAGGCCCGCGCCCCGACACTGATGGCGAACCGACCATCATCGGCGAGGATTGCGTGATCGGGCACATGGCTGTCGTTCACGGAGCGCAGCTGGCGGATCGCGCTTTTGTAGGTATGGGCGCGGTCGCTATGGACGGCGCGCGCATTGCGACAGGCGGGATGCTTGGGGCCGGCGCGCTGCTCAGCCCCGGCAAGCGTATCGGCGAAGGCGAAATCTGGATTGGTCGCCCGGCGAAGTATTATCGCACGCAGGATGATGCACAGATCGCGAAGATCAAATTCCAGACCGAGCGCTATTGTAAGCTGGCGCAGCGTCACCTGGCGGAGTTGCGCAGCGCAACTTCTTAATCCCGCACCAGTGCCTTTAGCGCCTCGATCCGGTCCGCTTCATGCACCGGCTTGTCCCAGCGGATGCGGTGGATGCGGGGGAAGCGCATGGCGAGGCCGCTCTTGTGGCGTTTGCTGGTATGTATCGAATCGAACGCCACCTCGAACACCAGCGTCCGCCCGACCTCGCGCACCGGGCCGAAGCGGTTGAGCGTCGTCTGCCGCACCAGCCGGTCGAGCTTCTTGAGCTCCGCATCGGTGAAGCCCGAATAAGCTTTACCCACCGGCAGCAATTCCGCACCTTCGTCCGGGTCGCCGTCCCAGCAGCCGAATGTGTAGTCGGAATAGAAGCTGGAGCGTTTGCCACTGCCGCGCTGGGCATACATCAGCACGCAATCGATCAGCAGCGGATCGCGCTTCCATTTGTACCACAATCCGGTCTTGCGACCGGCGATGTAGGGCGAGGTCTTTTGCTTCAGCATCAGCCCTTCGATGGCATCGTCGCGCGTGCCCTCGCGAATCTCGGCAAGATGGTCGAAATCACGCGCTTCGACCAGCTGGCTGAGATCGAAATGGGAATCGGGTAGGCGCGGCATCAGCGCCTCGAGCCGGTCACGCCGCGCTGTCCAGGCCGATGGGCGGATATCCTCGCCCTCCAGCATCAGCACATCGTAAAGCCGCACGAAGGCCGGGCTTTCGGTGAGCATCTTCTTGCTGACCGTTTTGCGCCCCAATCTCTGTTGCAGCGCGTTGAAGCTGGCAGCGCCGCCTTCCTCGCCGCCCTGCGTCGTGCCGCGCACGAGCAATTCGCCATCGAGCACTGCGGGAATGTCTAGCGCGCCGACCATTTCTGGGAAGGTCGCGGAGATGTCGTCACCGGAGCGCGAATAGACACGCGTCTCGCCCGCGACGTGCACCAGCTGCACGCGGATGCCGTCCCATTTCCACTCCGCCGCGTAATCGGCGAGATCGACGACCGTTTCCTCCAGCGGGTGGGCCAACATGAAGGGGCGGAAAAGCGGGATATTCTCGGTATCGGGTGGCTCGGCACCGTCGGCAGCCCAGGCGAACAGCTCTTCATAGGGCGGCTCCAGCGCGTGCCAGTATTCCTCCACCTCGTCGACATCGACATCGAAAGCCTGCGCGAACGCCACCTTCGCGAGCCGCGAGGACACGCCCACGCGCATGCCGCCCGTAGCCAGCTTGAAGAGCGCATAACGGCCCGACGCATCGAGCCGGTCGAGCAGTTTGGGAAGTTCGCTCAGCACGCTCACCCGCGTCATCGCGGAGAGCGCATCGACCGCCTCGCTCACCGTGGGCGGCGGCGCCGTCTCGCCCAGCGGATCGGGCCAGAGGAAGCTGGCAGTTTCCGCAGTGTCGCCCACAAAGTCGCGGCTGAGCGTCCAGAGCACGGGATCGACCCGCTCTTTCAGCATGTTGCGGATGGTGGAGGATTTGACCGCAGGGAAATCCAGCCCGCCAGTCAACGCGGCGAGCGCCCATCCACGATCGGGATCGGGAGTTGCGCGCAGATACTCCGAGATCAGCCGCAATTTCTCATTGCGGCTGCGCGTATAGACGAGCGCTTCGACAAGGGCGGCGAACTCTTCCACCTATTCGTCCTCATCCTCCCGACCCACCATGGCGAGCGCGCGGGCGCGGCGCTGGTGCAGCTGGTGCCAGCGTAGCAGCGCCTCCTCGCGGCCATGGGTGATCCACGTTTCCTGCGGATCGACTTCCTGGATCGTGCGGGTGAGTTCGTGCCAGTCGGCATGGTCGGAAATGACCAGCGGCAGCTCGACATTGCGCTGCCGGGCGCGCTGGCGCACGCGCATCCAGCCGCTGGCCATGGCGGTGATAGGCTCGGGCAGGCGGCGGCTCCAGCGATCATTGAGGGCAGAGGGCGGTGCGACCACGATATGGCCGCGAATATCGTCCTTCGTGTGGTCCATCACCATGCGCAATTCGCCGAGGTCGACTCCGAATTCCTCGTAGAGCCGACACATCTTCTCCATCGCGCCGTGCAGATAGATCGGCTGCGTATGTCCGGCAGCGCGCAATTCCGCGATCACGCGCTGCGCCTTGCCCAGCGCATAGGCGCCCACCAGCACGCAGCGATCGGGATAGGCTGCCAACCGCTCCAGCAGCTTGGCCATCTCGTCCTCGATCGGTGGATGGGTAAAGAGCGGCAGGCCGAAGGTCGCCTCGGTGATGAAGATATCGCAGGGCGTGACCTCGAAAGGCGGACAGGTCGGGTCCGGGCGGCGCTTGTAATCGCCGGTGATGACGACGCGCTCGCCCGCATGCTCCAGCAGGATCTGCGCGCTGCCCAGCACGTGACCGGCGGGGATATAGGTCGCATCCACTCCGCCATCGAGTCGGATCGTTTCGCCATATTCGACCGGACGGGTGTCGCCGCCATCGGGGCCTTCGCCGGTACGGTAGCGCAGTGCCATGATCGCCAGTGTTTCGGGCGTAGCGACAGTCTTGCCGTGGCCGCCGCGCGCATGGTCTGCATGGCCGTGTGTCACCAGTGCCTTGCCGACCGGCTTGGACGGGTCGACCCAGCAATCGGCAGGCGGGATATAGACCCCGTGCGGGTCCGGCTTGATCCATGAAAACGGCGCGGCCATCGCCTGTTAAAAGTAGCGCGGCGCGACTTTCGTTCCGTTTACTGCGCGGGATCGCGATTTTGCCAAGCCTCGACATCCGCGTCGTAGCGCAGGATGCGGTTGCGCGGATCGACGAGATAGGGTTGGCTTGGCCAGTCCAGCTCGATCCGACCATGACCGTCCGCCATCGCCACGGTGCGGACCTCATCGCCTATGCGCACTTCCACCGGCATGGCGAAGGGCAGGCGCGAGGGCGTGTGCCAGCGCAGGGTGAGCATGTCGCCATCCTGCATCACATCGAGCCGCGGCATCTCCGCCTGATAGAAATAGGCATCGAAAAACCATTCCAGATCGCGGCCGGTGCTGTCCTGCAAAATCTGCCGGAAGTCTTCGGTCGTGCGGCTGACCGGAGCAAGATTGCCAGGCTCGGGATCATGCGTGCCGTATGTGAGCATGGTGATGGCGGGGAACAGCGCCTCGTCGCCGACCAGATAGCGCAGCGTGTGCATGATCCAGCTGCCCTTGAAGTAGATATCATCGCCCCAGCGCGCTTCGCGGTCATTGTAGTCGGGCAGCTCGCCTTCGGGCGGCACGAGCGGCACGCGGCTCCACACGCGCTGGCGCTGGCGCCACATCTCCGCATCGTAGAGCATCTCACCGCGCGCCCATTCAAGGTAGAGCGGCTGGGTCCAGGTAGTGATCCCTTCGTGCAGCCACATGTGGTTGATGCTGGCATGGGTCAGTTGGTTGGCGAACCATTCATGCGCGAATTCGTGCTGTAACAGCCAGTCATGCCCATTGCTTTCCGGGCGGAAGCGGTTGCCGTAGGCGTTGATGGTCTGGTGCTCCATGCCCAGATGCGGCGTCTCGGCGACCCCGGCCTTTTCGTCTCCGAAGGGATAGGGGCCGAACCTCTCTTCCATGAAAGTGATCTGGTCGGCCATTTCGCCCAGCAGGCGGTTCGCGCCTTCTTCATTGCCCGTCAGGTGCCAGAAGCGCAGCGGTATGGTGTTGCCGAAACGACTCTCGTAGTCGCGCTCGGCCACTTCATAAGGCGCGATCTGAAGGGTGACACCGTAATTGTTCGGGTCGCGGGCCTGCCAATGCCATACCGTGTTTTCATCGACCTCATGCGACCAGACCAGCCGGCCGTTCGCGGCCGCGACCAGCGGTGTCGGAACGGAGATCAGCAGGTCCAGCGTGCCGATCCGTACAGAGGAATGATCGATGCACGGCCAGAACATATCGCAGCCTTCGCCCTGTATGGCCGTGGCGATCCATGGCTGGCCTTCCGGCGTTTCCGCCCATACGATTCCGCCGTCCCAGGGAGGATTGACCGCTTCGTGCGGCTGACCGCTCCAGCCGATAGTGACCTCGACCGGCTCGCCGGCAGGAATTGCCTGCGGCAAATCGATGGTCAAAAGGCCATCGGGATTGGCATAGTCGCTGCGGTCGACAGACTGCTCGCCAACATAGACCGCATCAATCGTAAAGCGCGGTGCGAGGTCGAATTGCAGCTGTTCCAATTGCTCGGTCGGTTGAACCGTCATCACCGCCCTGCCGGAGATGGAGCGGCCTTCCGGAGCGACCGTGATCGCCAGCGTCACCTGCGGTAGCCTTACCGCACCACGCGGCCCTTCGAGCGGAATGTCCGTCTGCGCCGTGCGCTCGGCTATTCGCGGCGATTCTTGTGCGGCGACGGGTGTGGCACAAAAAAGCGCGGCGAGAGCCAGTGCCCCCGCCGCGCCATTGTTCGGTTTGCTGAAACGGATCATGCGGGCAGACTACCCGCCGCGCACGCTTCCGCCTAGTCCTCCGATGCCTCGCCCTTGTCGCCATCGTCCGATGTCGGCGCATCGGGCTTTTTCGGCTCGGACTTGCTAGTTGCCGGGTTCTTCTTCGGTGCAGCCTTCTTCTTCGGCTTTCCCTTGGGCGGTGCGGGCGTCAGCTCGAAGGCGAGCTTGTCGTCCTTCACGCTCACATGCACCTCGCCGCCGCTGGCGAGCTTGCCGAACAGCAACTCTTCGGCGAGCGGCTGCTTGACCTTTTCCTGGATCAGGCGGCTCATCGGGCGGGCACCCATCAGCTTGTCATAGCCGCGCTTGCCCAGCCATTCGCGCGCATCGCCATCGAACTGGATGTGCACGTTCTGCTCGGCCAGCTGCAATTCCAGCTGCAGGATGAACTTGTCGACCACGCGGCTGATCGTCTCGCTACCGAGATAGCCGAAGGGCACCACCGCATCGAGACGATTGCGGAATTCGGGCGTGAACATTTTCTTCACTGCCTCTTCCGACGCCTCCACCTTTTGCCCTGCACCGAAGCCGATGCCCTGCTTGGCCGCATCCGATGCGCCCGCATTGGTCGTCATGATGAGGACCACGTTGCGGAAATCGACGGTCTTGCCGTGATGGTCGGTCAGCTTGCCGTTATCCATCACCTGCAACAGGATGTTGAACAGGTCCGGATGCGCCTTCTCGATCTCGTCCAGCAGCAGTACGCAATGCGGATGCTGGTCGATGGCATCGGTCAAAAGGCCGCCCTGGTCGTAGCCGACATAGCCCGGAGGCGCACCGATAAGGCGCGACACGCTGTGCCGCTCCATATATTCGGACATGTCGAAGCGCTTCAGTTCGATACCCATGATCTCGGCCAGCTGGCGTGCGACTTCGGTCTTGCCGACACCGGTGGGGCCGGAGAACAGGAAGCTGCCGATGGGCTTGTCCGCTTCGCGCAAGCCCGCACGGCTCAGCTTCATCGCGGTCGACAGCCGCTCGATAGCTTCGTCCTGCCCGTAAACGACGCGCTTCAGGTCTTTTTCGAGGCTGCCGAGCGCCTTCTTATCATCCTTGCTGACAGACTTCGGAGGAATGCGCGCCATCGTCGCGATGACCTTTTCGATCTCCTTGGCGGTGATCGTCTTGCGCCTGCGGCTGGGCGGCACGAGCATCTGCATCGCGCCGACCTCATCGATCACATCGATCGCCTTGTCGGGCAGCTTGCGGTCGTTGATGTAGCGCGCGCTCATCTCGACCGCGGTCTTGATGGCATCGGGCGTGTATTTGACCTTGTGGTGCTCTTCGAAAGCGCTTCGCAGCCCCTTGAGGATCTTCACCGTATCCTCGACCGTGGGCTCGTTCACGTCGATCTTCTGGAAGCGGCGCAGCAGGGCGCGGTCCTTTTCGAAGTGGTTGCGGAATTCCTTATAGGTGGTGGAGCCGACACAGCGGATCGCCCCGCTGGAAAGCGCGGGTTTCAGGAGGTTGGAGGCATCCATCGCGCCACCACTGGTCGCGCCAGCGCCGATGACGGTGTGAATTTCGTCAATGAAAAGAATGGCTTCGGGCATCTTCTCGAGTTCGTTCACGACCTGCTTCAGCCGCTCCTCGAAATCGCCGCGATAGCGTGTACCCGCCAGCAGTGCGCCCATGTCGAGCGAGTAGATGACGGCATCTTCCAACACTTCGGGCACGTCGCCTTCGACGATCTTACGCGCGAGGCCTTCCGCAATGGCGGTTTTGCCGACGCCCGGATCGCCGACGTAAAGCGGATTGTTCTTCGAGCGGCGGCAGAGAATCTGCACCGTGCGGTCCACTTCCGGGCCGCGGCCGATCAGCGGGTCGATCCGACCGTCCAGCGCCTTCTGGTTCAGGTTGACGCAGAACTGGTCGAGCGCACTTTCCTTCTTGTTCTTGTCCGCCTTGGTATCGCCCGCCTGGCCCTGCGCCTCGTCCTCGACGCCGGTAGGCGAGCGATCCTCGATCTGCTTCCCATTCTTGCCGATACCGTGGCTGATAAAGCTGACGGCATCGAGGCGGCTCATATCCTGCTGCTGCAGGAAATAGACCGCATAGCTGTCCCGTTCGGAAAACAGGGCGACCAGCACGTTGGCGCCTGTCACCGTGTCCTTGCCGGAGGATTGCACATGCAGGATGGCACGCTGGATCACGCGCTGGAAGCCGGCCGTGGGCTGCGGATCGGCGTCTTCATCCGTCTTAAGTGACTGATATTCCTGATCAAGATACTGGCGCACCACATTGCCCAGCTCGTCCATATCGACCCCGCAAGCCGTCATGACGTCACCGGCATCCGGGTCTTCGACAAGCGCCAGCAGCAAGTGCTCCAGCGTCGCATATTCATGCGCGCGGTCGATTGCATGCTGGATCGCGTGATGCAGGGTCTTTTCGAGGTTTTGGGCGAAACTGGGCATTATGGTCCTTGGTCGGCAAGAGCCGTTTGGTGTGGATATCGGGAGGCTGCACCGGAGATGGTGAATATGGGCCTAACGGCCGGGATGCATCGCGAGGGGCGCGACCATCTCCCGGCATGTGAAAGCAATATGGGGCCGATCCGCCCGTTGTGTAGGGGTGCGAAAGGCTGCCCCTTCGCCATCAATCGGTATCGCGCGGCTTGAACAATGCGTCTGCCACTGTGCGATGGTCTGCCGCCTTTGCGTGATGGGCTTTTACACGGGCGATTTCCGCTTCAAGCAGCTGCACGCGCGCCATCAATTCATCCTGGGAATAGCTCTCGAGGTTTTCGCCAGCCAATTGGCCGGCCGCGTCGGAGCGCATGCGCGGAAGATCGTCATCGTGCATGGTGGGGAACATTCCGGCAGACCCGCTTGCTGTCAATGGTGGCCCGCTTTAGGGCTGTGCACGGTCGGTTGAAGACCGCGCCGCAGGGAACGCGACTGGCGCACGCAAGAGGGGCAGATGACAATGGGCGAAACCGTTCCCGATACAATGGCAGCGATCCGCATTGCAGAGCCGGGCGGTCCCGAAGTGCTGGAGCATGTCACGCTCCCCGTACCGCAGCCGGGCAAGGGCGAGGTGCTGGTCAAGGTCAGCCATGCTGGCGTGAACCGGCCCGATTGCCTGCAACGCGCGGGTCTCTACCCGCCTCCGCCGGGCGCCTCGCCACTGCCCGGGCTGGAAGTGTCCGGCGCGATCGTGGCGCTGGGTGAAGGCGTCGATCCGGCGGAAAAGGGCAAGCGCGTCTGCGCGCTGGTGAATGGCGGGGGCTATGCCGCCTATTGCATCGCGCGGCCCGAGCACTGCCTGCCCGTACCCAAGGCGCTTTCCATGGTGGAAGCGGCGGCCATGCCCGAGACGCTCTTCACCGTGTGGCACAATGTGTTCGAGCGCGGGCTGGCGCGCGACGGCGAGACCTTGCTGGTGCATGGCGGCACGAGCGGGATCGGCACGATGGCAATTGCGCTGGCGAAGCTGTTCGGCCTGCGCGTGATCGTGACCTGCGGCAGCGATGCGAAATGCGCCGCCGCGCGCGATGCGGGCGCCGACCTGGCGATCAATTACAAGATGGCGGACTTCGTCGAAGAGGTGCGCAATGCGACCGATGGCATGGGCGCGAATGTCATCCTCGACATGGTCGCGGGCGACTACACCGCGCGCAATCTCTCCTGTCTTGCAGAGGATGGCCGTCTGGTCGTGATTGCGGTGCTGGGCGGGGCGCAATCGACGATAAACATGGCGGGGCTGATGATGCGTCGCCAGACCATCACCGGCTCCACGCTGCGGGCGCGCTCCGACGTGTTCAAGGCCATGCTGACGGATGAGCTTTTCCGCGAGGTCTGGCCCGCCGTTGAGGATGGCGAACTGCGCCCGGTGATGGACGAGACCTTCCCGCTTAAGAGCGCGTCCCTCGCGCATACCCGCATGGAAGCGGGCGAGCATATCGGCAAGATCGTGCTGGAGGTCGGCTAGGGCCTATTTGCCCGCGCCCCAACCGCCTTCGCTGCCATCGCCATAACCGCCGCTATCGTAGCTGTCGGTCTCGTAAGCGGGCGCAGCGCCGGCAGCCCAGTCGTCCCCGCCACCATAGCTGTCGTCCGAGAAGCCGACCGGCTCATCATAGGCGCTGGCCGCGCCTGCCCACTCCATCATCGCGGAAGGATCGTTGAGCTGCGCCATCAGCTCCGGCTGCATGGCGATGCTGAACACCGATAGCGCATCGTTGACATCGGCCAGCGACCCGTAGCCGCTGGCATTCACATTGTCGGCCCACACGCGCATGCCCTGTTCCAGCATGTTCTCGCCGCGAATTTCGCTGACGACCATGTCTTCACCGTCGAATTCGTATTCGACACTGTCGAGATCGAGCGCGGCATGGATGCGGCTGCGATTCTCCTCCAACCGCTCGATCCGGTATTGCAGCACGCCGGCCGCGTTGCCGCCTGCATCGAGAAATTCGTAGCGTAATACGCCAGCTTCCGGAATGGTTGCACGCAGCGGAGCCAGCCCCACCAGGCTGCGCATCGCGCCGCCATCCATTGCTATCAGCTGGGCCTGCGCCTGTGACGTGCTGAGCGCCACGTCCACGCTGAAATCCTCTTCTCCCTCACCACATGCGGCGAGCGGCAGAGCCAGGAAAAGTGCTGCCAGTCGTTTCATCCGATCCCCCTGATTTGCGACGAACCTCGTGTAGAAACAGCGCGTTAAAATACGGTTTCTGGGCGCGAGCCCGTGACTCGCAAGCGTCACATTGTCGCCGAACTGCCGCCGTTCTGTGATTCGCGTGTCACAATCCTGCGGCAAGGGAATGGTCCCAAGGCAGCGCGCTGCGAGGGACAAAGACCATGCTCGACGATTATCTCAGGGGTCCGCTCGGCAATGGCGGCAATGTCGCCGCTTTCGCCGCGCTGGAGCGGCAGCAGCCCAGCATTCCCGAACGCTGCGACGGCGAGCGGCGCAAATATCGTACCGTCTGGATCAGCGATGTGCATCTGGGCACCAAGGGCTGCAATGCCGAATTGCTGATCAATTTTCTCGACAGCGTCGACAGCGAGACGATGTACCTTGTCGGCGACATTATCGATGGCTGGCGGCTGAAGAAGAAGTTCTACTGGCCCGGCGCGCATAACGACATCGTCTGGCGCATATTGAAGCGGGCCAAGCGCGGCACGCGGATCGTGTACATTCCCGGCAATCACGACGAGATGTTCCGCCAGTTCACCGGCCTGAATTTCGGCGGGATCGAGATCCGCCGCGCCGCTTTCCACGATACGGCCGATGGTCGCCGCCTGATGGTGCTGCATGGCGACGAATTCGATGCGGTCATGCTCTCGCATCGCTGGCTCGCCTTCGTCGGCGATGCCGCATATGATCTGCTGATGGGCGCGAACCGCTGGGTGAACGCCGCCCGCCGCGCGTTCGACCTGCCCTATTGGTCGCTCTCCAAGATGGCCAAGCACAAGGTGAAGAACGCGGTCGAGTTCATCGGAAAGTACGAAGAAGTCGTGGCGCGAGCAGCAGGCGAGCGCGGCGTGGACGGCGTGGTCTGCGGCCATATCCACACCGCTGAACATCGCATGTTCGACCACAAGGGGCGCTCCATCGAATACTGGAACGACGGCGACTGGGTCGAAGGCTGTAATGCCCTGGTCGAGCACGAAGACGGCCGGATGGAAATCCTCAACTGGCCCGAAGTCGTCGCCGCGCGAACAGAGCGGGCGCAGGAAGAGGATGCCCGCATTGCTGAAGCCGCCTGATGTGAACCGCGATTACGCTCCCATGCGCATTGCCATCGTCACCGATGCCTGGCATCCGCAAGTCAACGGCGTGGTGCGTACGCTCGATGCTGTGATCGGTGAACTGCGCGGGCGCGGTCACGAAATAGAGGTGATATCGCCCGATCTTTTCCCGTCCGTCCCCGCGCCATCCTATCCCGAGATCAGGCTGGCATTGGCCGGGCGAAGGGGCGTCGGCGCGCGGCTGGCGGCGTTTGCACCGGGTTCGATCCACATCGCCACCGAAGGTCCGCTCGGCTGGGCGGCGCGGCGACACTGCATCGCCAACAGCCTGCCCTTCACCACAGCCTATCATACGCAATTCCCCGACTACGTGTCGCGCCGCACCGGGCTGCCCGCGGGATGCATCTGGCCGGTGATGCGTCGCTTTCACGCACCCGCCGCGCGGGTGATGGTGGCAACCGAGACAATCGCGCAGCAACTGTCCGCCAACCGTATCGGTCCGCTCCACCACTGGTCGCGCGGCGTCGATACAGCGATCTTCCACCCCGATCATCTGCCGCCCGAATTCTATTTCTCCCTGCCGCGACCGATCCAGCTATATGTCGGCCGTGTCGCCGTGGAGAAGAACCTCGAAGCGTTTCTGGGTAGCGCCCATCCCGGATCGAAAGTCGTCGTCGGCGATGGCCCGGCGCTGGAAAAGCTGAGCGCGCAATATCCCGATGCCTATTTCATGGGACGCCGCACGGGCGAAGCGCTGGCGCGCTGCTATGCCGGGGCGGACGTGTTTGTCTTCCCCAGCCGCACCGACACGTTTGGGCTGGTGATGATCGAGGCGCTGGCCTGCGGCACGCCCGTCGCCGCCTATCCCGTCGCAGGTCCGCTGGATGTGCTTGATAGCGAGTGCGGCGTGATGGACGAGGATCTCGATGCCGCTATCGCAAGCGCGCTCCACCTCGACCGGCGCACCTGCCGCCAGATCGGGCGCGGCTTCAGCTGGTCTGCGAGCGCCAATCAGTTCCTCGCCGGATTGGAGCCGATCGGCGCTGCGCAAAGCGCGCGGCACCCGCGCCTGCTGAGTGCCTGACCCAGCGCCAAACGCGCAAATGCTTGCCGATCCGCCGCAAAGGGTCTACATCATTGCTTACATAACGGCCGTCCCGCGAGGGGCGGCCCTTTTATTTCCAGTTGGAGAAATACCGTGGCTGACCAGCCCAAGCCCCTTATGCCGCATGCGACCGCCAGCTGGCTGATCGACAATACCGGCCTCAGCTTCGCGCAGATCGCCGAGTTCTGCGGACTGCACATCCTTGAAGTGCAGGCCATGGCAGACGATTTGGCGGGCGCCAAATATACCGGCCGCGATCCCGTGCATTCGGGCGAGCTCACGCATGAGGAAATCAAGAAGGGCGAAGACAACGCCGACTATTCGCTGGTGATGCAGAAGGCGCCCGTCGATGTCAGCCGCACCAAGGGCCCGCGCTACACGCCGGTGTCCAAGCGGCAGGACAAGCCCGATGGCATTGCATGGATCCTGCGCAACCACCCGGAAATTTCCGACGCGCAGATCGGCAAGCTGATCGGCACGACGCGCAACACCATCAATGCGATCCGTGAGCGCAGCCACTGGAACATCCAGAACATCACGCCGAAGGATCCGGTAACGCTGGGCCTATGCTCGCAGCGCGAGCTGGATGCCGCTGTCGCCAAGGCTGCAAAGCGCGCCGCTGCCGCTGCGCCGGAAACCGCTGCCGAGGGCGAGGCCGAAGCCGAAGCACCCGTACAGCCGCGCGACGAGAAGCAGGAGCTGATCGCACAGCTGCAGCGCGAGCGTGAGGAGGCCACCAAGGCCGCCGCGCAGGCTGCGCAGGAGGCCGAGGCCGAAGCATGGCTGGAAGCGAAGCGTGCCGCTGAAACCGACGAAAATGGCGACATCAAGAACGATCCGCTGTGATCGACAGGTGATGCACCGCGCCTGAGCGGCGCACAAGAAAGAGGGGCGGCCCGATGGACCGCCCCTTAACCCTCCAATATCTCGAAACGTCAGCCGGCGAGCGAAAGTTCTGCCGATGACTGCCCCGCAGGCTTGGCCGGGTCTTTCGACTGGCCGGAACCCTGCGCCTTGGGCGCGCTTGCGTTTGCCTTGTTGCGCAGCGGGGCGAAGCGGCCATCGACTGCAGCGCCCTGCTCGATCGTCAGCGTGTCATAGCTGACATCGCCCTTGATCTTCGCGGACTTCAGCACGACGAGGTTCTTTACCTCGATCGTGCCTTCAACGGAGCCGGAAAGGCGCGCCGTATCGGCCTTGATCTCGCCTTCGACCCGGCTCTCCTCGCCCTGCACCAGGCTGGCGCAGGCGATATTTCCGATGACCTTGCCATCGACATGCAGGTCGGCGCTGGCTTCCACGTCACCGCGGATGGTGACATCAGTGCCGATCACGGAAAACGTGCTGCCGGAATTAGTGCTCATGGTTTTCGCTCGCGGTTGGGGCGAACTCTGTTCGGACTTGTTCGAGAACATGGGGGGCTCTTTCCAAAAAGGGTCGCGGGTTGACGGGATTGCCGTTGATACGGACTTCGAAATGCAGGTGCGGGCCGGTGGAACGGCCGGTGTTGCCAATGTCGCCGATCCGGTCACCCGCATCGACATGGTCGCCGACTTCGGCGCGGAAGGCGGACATATGAGCATAGCGCGTCACCATACCGCCGCCATGGGTGATCTCCACCACCTTGCCATAGCCGTTCTTCCAGCCGGCGAACGTCACGCGGCCATCGGCAGCGGCGAAGATCGGTGACCCGTGCGGCGCGCGGAAATCGAGGCCGTTATGCATCGCAGCGCGGCCACTGAACGGGTCGCGACGGTGCCCGAAGCCGGACGAGATGGAATTGAGATCGGCAGGCATGACCTGCGGGATCTGGTCGAGGCCCTGCTCCAGCGCGCTCATGCGGGCGAGGCTGAGACTGAGGCGTTCGAAACGCGGATCGAGCGAGCCATCGCTTTCGGATGCCACGCTCTCGAACGGACCACCCATTGCAGTGTTGGACGCGGAAACGACTACACGCGGATCGACGCCCAACTGGCGCATCGCCTGCTCGGCGCGCTCCGCACGGCGGTCTGCATAGCGGGTAAGCCGCTCCACGAATGCGAGCTGGCGCGCTTCCATGCGGGCGACGCCTTCGGCTTGCGGGAACACGTCGCGGATCATGCTGATGAGCTCTTCGCTCTCGGCGCTGGAATCGGTGACGGTGTCATTCGCCTCGGCGACGATATCTTCGGGCAGGGTCTCGACGATGCTGTCGAGCATGTCCTGTCGCGCCTGCAGATCGGCTACCGTTGCTTCCAGATCCTGCGAATAGGCATCGAACCGCTCTTCCGAGGTGGCGACCTGCGCCTCGCGCTCCAGCAGGGAAGCGCGTTCGCTGCTCGCCTGCCACTGGCTGATCGCCATGGCGCCCATCGAGCCTGCATAGACCAATGCGATGGCAGCCGCGCTGCCCGCAGCGATCATCTGCATCCGTGTGGTGATGGTGAGGAAGCGGACCTGGCCCTGCGAGCGCATGAAAAACTCACGCTCCGGAAAGTAGGTCCGCAGGCGGTCCCAAAATCCGCCCTTGGATGAATGTGTCAAAACGACCCCGTGATCCCGTGTGGTTGTTATGCCAGCTGGGATAACGCTCACATCGCTCGCGTCAAAAGCTGGTGTTAACCTTTGGGGCGAGTTGAAAGGGTCGCGGGATGAATCGTTTCATCGGTGACAAAAAATCTTACAAGTCCGGGAACCAAACGCGGCGTCGGCGTTTTTCACCGCCGCTTCCGCCGGACCGATTCGGTCCTGACACTGCCCTGCCCTTTTGATACGAGCCGCATGGATGGACCATGCCAGGGATATGTCAGGCGCGGATGATGCGCTGGTCGCCGAACTGGCGACGAAAGGCCGCGCGGCGCAGCGCGTGTGGGCGTCTGCCGGCGATACGCAAAAGGCAGATGCGCTGCGGGCGGTGGCGAAGGCTCTGCGCGAAAGCGGCGCTGCGGTCCTTTCGGCCAATGCGAAGGATGTAACGGCTGGCAGGGAGCGCGGCCTGTCCGCTGCCCTCCTCGACCGGCTGACGCTCGATGAAGCACGGCTGGAAGGCGTGGCGGCAGCCATCGAGAATGTCGCGTCGCTGCCCGATCCGGTCGGACAGGTGATCGACACCAGCACCGCGCCTGCCGGCTTCGCGCTGGAGCGGCGGCGCATCCCCATCGGCCTCATCGGCATCATTTACGAATCGCGCCCCAATGTTACCGCCGATGCCGCAGCGCTCTGCCTTCGTTCAGGCAATGCGGCGCTGCTGCGCGGCGGCAGCGAGGCGCTGCATTCCAATCGCGCCATCCATGCAGCGTTCGTGGAGGGGCTGTCGCGGACAGGCCTGCCCGCCGGCGCGGTACAACTCTTGCCGACGCAGGACCGCGAGGCCGTATCTGCCATGCTGCGGGCGGCTGGGCTGATCGACATGATCGTGCCGCGCGGGGGCAAGGGGCTGGTTGCCCGCGTCCAGGCCGATGCGCGCGTGCCGGTGCTCGCCCATCTCGATGGTATCTGCCACACCTATGTCCACGCCGCCGCCGATCCTGCCATGGCGCATCGAATCGTGATGGACGCCAAAATGCGCCGCACGGGCATTTGCGGGGCGATGGAGACCCTGCTGCTCGATGCGAGCTTTCCACAAAACGCTTCCATCCTTGCGGCATTGGCCGATGCGGGCTGCGAATTGCGCGGCGATGCCCGGGCACAGGCCATCGATGCCCGCGTGAGCGCCGCCGCGCCGGAAGATTGGGACACCGAATATCTCGATGCCGTGCTGTCGGTCGCCGTGGTGGACGGTCCGGACGATGCCATTGCGCATATCGCCCGCCATTCCTCCGGCCACACCGAGGCCATCGTGACGGGGGACGAGGATGTCGCCGCGCGCTTCCTGCGGGAGGTCGATAGCGCGATCGTGATGCATAACGCCTCCACCCAGTTCGCCGATGGCGGCGAGTTCGGGCTGGGCGCGGAAATCGGCATTGCGACGGGCAGGCTGCATGCTCGCGGTCCGGTCGCGCTGGAGGGTCTGACGACGTACAAATGGCTGGCGCGCGGCGACGGAAACATTCGCGGGTGAGACACGGCGGACCGATTACCGGACTGCTCGGCGGCAGCTTCAATCCGGCGCATGGCGGACATCGCCGCATCACGCGCTTCGCTATCGAGGCGCTGGGGCTGGACGAAGCATGGTGGCTGGTCTCGCCCGGCAATCCGCTCAAACCGCGCGAGGGCATGGCCCCGCTCGCCGCGCGGGTTCAATCCGCCAAGGCGCAGGCCAAACGCGCACCGATCCGCGTGACCGCGATCGAGCGCGAGCTGGGCACGCGCTACACCGTCGATACGCTCGCCGCGCTCACACGCCGCTATCCCAAGCGCCACTTCGTGTGGCTGATGGGCGCGGACAATCTCGCCCAGTTCCACCGCTGGAAGGACTGGCGGCGTATAGCGCGCACGATGCCCATTGCCGTGATCGCCCGCCCGGGGTATGACGATGATGCCTTGGCGAGCCCCGCCATGGTCTGGCTGCGGCGTTACCGGTTGTCCGCATCCCGATTACGCAACCGGGGCGAATGGAGCGCTCCTGCGCTGATAGAATTGCGTTTCGATCCCGATCCGCGTTCGGCCACACAGATACGCCGGGCGGATCCTGACTGGGCAGACCGGTTTGCCGGGCCTGCGCCGCGGGACGAGGTGACGCACTCCCCTATCACGGATACGGTCAGCGGGGTGGATGCGTGAGGCTCCGCCGCCGGAACCCTTTCGTCCATAACCCCATTATACGGAGCATGACCATACGCGATGCCAGCTGCTATCACGGGAACCGCGAGTTCCACTCCATCCAGCCCGTCCGCTGCCAGCACGTCCATCTTTTCCATGTCTGACACCACCACACCTATCGACGCCGAGCCCGGCTCCCTCCACGCTCTCGTCCTGCAACAGCTGGATGACGACCAAGCGCAGGAGATCGTCTCCATTCCGCTGCAAGGCAAAAGCTCGATTGCCGATCACATGGTGGTCGCCTCGGGCCGCTCGACCCGGCAAGTCGCCGCCATGGCGAACAAGCTGGCCGAGAAGGTGAAGAAATCGGGCAAGGCCATGCCCCGCATCGAAGGCCTGCCCGCTGCCGACTGGGTGCTGATCGACGCCGGCGACGTGGTCGTCCACCTCTTCCGCCCCGAAGTGCGCAGTTTCTATAATCTCGAGCGCATGTGGGGCTTCGGCGAGGACGGCGAATCCCGCCAGATGGGCAGGGCGTAGTTGGCTTAGCCTCAAGCGCCGGCGCTCGCGTCCGCTCGCTTAGGCTTTCGCCCTATCGGGCGGCGCGCAATTGACCGACGGTCAGCTACGCTTCCGCGCGCTGTCGTCGCCTTCCAGGCGCCGAGAATCTCGTCAATCATTTTAAACGCTCTGTTCTCGGGCGCGACCAGCGACAGACCTAGGGCGAACGCCCGCCCGCAGGTGCCGCGCAGGCGAAGCCGGAGCGAATAGCACCGAGGAAGCTCCGACGGATGTCGGAGCGTAACCCTAAAGATCACGCTCCAACCCGCGCTAAATCAGCTAACATGCGCCAATGCTCCTCCACATCATAGCCCGCGGAAAGATCGCCCGATCGCCGGAGGCCGAGCTGGTTGAGCGCTATGCCAAGCGCATCGCGTGGCCGCTCAAGCTGACCGAATTGCCCGAAAGCGGCGGCCGAATTCCCGATCCGCTGACGCCCTACAAGACTGTGCTGCTGGACGAGCGCGGCAAGAATCTCGGTTCGGAGGAGTTCGCGCAAATCCTCGGTCGCTGGCGTGATGACGGGATGCGCGAATGTCGCTTCATCATCGGCGCGGCGGACGGACATTCCGACGCCGAGCGTGCCGAGGCGGACCTGCTCATCAGTTTTGGGAAGGCGACCTGGCCGCACCTGCTCGCCCGCGCCATGCTGGCAGAGCAGCTGTTCCGCGCTACCTCCATCCTTGCAGGCCACCCCTATCATCGGGCAGGATAGCGAGGTCTGATGCACCGCGCATTCCTCCTCATCGGCTCCATCGCCTTCTGCGCTGCCGCTGCCGCAACCGGGCAGAACGCGCCCGTCGATGACAGCCCGGACGCGATGCGCGAGGCGCTGGCCGACGCCTTGCAAGAGCGGGAAGCCGCCGAACGGCGCAGCGCGCGTTTCGAGGAAGAGGCTGCCGAAGCCGAGAACGCAGCCCAGCGCGCTGCCCGTGAAGCTGCTGCGCTCGCTGCCCGTATCCAGCAGGCCGAGGCGGGCATCACGGCAGCGCGTGCGCGCATGGCGATGATCGACCGGCAGCAGGCGAACCTGCGTGAAGAATTGGGACGCGAGCAGCAGCCCGTCGTCGAGCTGATCGCCGCCCTGCAACAGGCCTCGCGCCGTCCGCTGGCCCTGTCGGTCATGCAGCCCGGATCGGTGAAGGACATCGTGTATCTGCGCGCCATCCTCCACAACCGGATCCCGCAAGTGCAGGCGGGCACGCGCGACCTGCGCACCCGGCTGGACCGCGCCCGCGAATTGCGCCGCGTCGAGCTCGCCGCCACCGAAGCCCTGCGCGCAGAGGAAGCCGAACTTGCCGCCCGGCGCGAGGAGCTGGCCGAAATCGAAACGCGCGAGCGACTTGCCGCCCGCTCTGCCGGGGGCAGCGCCAGCCGCGAGGCGGAACGGGCGCTGGCGCTCGCGGAAGAAGCGCGCGATCTTGACGGGCTGGTGGACGAGCTGGATCGCGCCGCGGCTTTACGAGAGCGGTTAGCAGCCCTGCCCGGGCCACGCTTGCGGCCGGCCCGTCCGGAAGATGCGCAGAGCGAGGCCGATGCCGCGCCCGTGCCGTCAGCAGCCCGGGCGAGTGCACCGACGCCCTATGTGCTGCCCGTCGCCGGGCGGACAGTGACGGGCTTCGGCGCGCCACAACATTCAGGTTTGAGCCGAGGGCTCACGCTCGCTCCAATCGCCGGGGCGCAAGTCGTGTCGCCCGCGGCAGGACGCGTCGTTTTCGCCGGACCCTATCGCGGTTATGGCCGGATCGTCATTGTCGAACATCGTGCTGGCTGGACTAGCTTGATAACCGGATTGGCACGCGTCGATGTCAATGTCGGGGACGATCTGGTGTCCGGCTCTCCGCTCGGAACAGCTGCGTCGAGCGACCCGCGCATTACGCTGGAACTGCGACAGAATGGCGAGCCCGTGAATCCGTTATCGCACACCCGCTGACGTCCCTCGACGGGGCACCGCCTCCTCCATCAGTGCATCATCTGGCGTTAAGCACGGCCATGCGATAGTCTGCCCCAAGGGACACTCGATCACTCGCCCAAGGATTCGCTTTATGAAGTTTGCCGCCGCCATCCGTGCCGGTGCCCTGTGCACCGCCGTCGCTCTCCTGCCCGCCACCACGGCGGCGCTTGCGCAGGTGGAGGGGCGCGCCTCGCCGGAATTTGCAGCTCTCTTCGCCACCTACCAGCGCATCAAGGCCAGCTATGTCGAGCCGGTGGAGGACGAAGTTCTCATCCGCGGCGCAATCGACGGCATGCTCGCCGCGCTCGATCCGCACTCGGCTTATCTCGACGGACAGGCGCTCGACCGCCTGACCACGATGATCGACGGCAATTACCAGGGGCTGGGCATTTCCATCATCGGTGAAGAGGGCGCGGTCAAAGTCATCTCGCCCTTCCGCGGCAGCCCCGCCGAACAAGCCGGCATCCAGGCTGGCGATTACATCACGCATATCAATGGCAATTTGATCTACGGGCTGGAGCTGGAAGAAGCCATCGCACAGATGCGCGGACCGGCGGGCACCGATATCGAGGTGACGATCTTCCGCCCGGGCCGCGAGGACAGTTTCGAGGTGACCGTGACCCGCGGCCTGATCGAGCTGGAGCCGGTGACCTGGGAGCTGCTCGACGGCAATATCGGCCACATCAGTGTCAACGAATTCTCCGCCGATGTGGGTGACGATGTGCGCGATGCGCTACAGGCGCTACGCTCCGATGCGACGGGCCAGCTGAATGGCCTCGTGCTCGACATGCGCCGCAATCCGGGCGGCTCACTGGAAGAAGCGGTGCGCCTGTCGGACCTGTTCCTCGATGCAGGTCAGGTCGTCTCCCAGCGCGGACGGACGCGGCGCGACACAATCTATTACGATGCCGAAACCTATTATCGCGGCGATGTGGCCGAGGGGCTGCCGATCATCGTGCTGATCGACGAAGGCTCCGCCTCGGCCAGCGAAATAGTGGCGGGCGCGCTGCAAGACCATCGCCGTGCACTGGTGATGGGCGAGCGCAGCTTCGGCAAAGGCAGCGTGCAGACGCTGCTGCCGCTGAGCCGCGACACCGCCCTCAAGCTGACGACCGCGCGCTATTACACGCCGTCGGGCCGCAGCGTGCAGGAAGGCGGGATCGAGCCCGATATCCGCGTGCCACAGCTCTCCGATCCCGATGCCGAGCGCCGTCAGCGCCTCGCCTTGCGCGAAAGCGATCTGCGTGGGCACTTGGTGGGCGAGATCGGCGTCGAGGACGAGAACCTCGAGCGCGACCGCCTCGACGATCCACGCTTCCAGCTGACGGCGGAAGAGCTGGCCGAGCAGGGTATCGAGGACTTCCAGCTCGACTACGCCGTGCGCGCGCTGCGCCGTACGGCCGGCGTGAATGTGGCGCGGAATTAGAGGCGAGCAGGCTGGAAGCTTGCGCGTTGCGCTCATGGACACGATAAGGTTTCCATGACCACCCCTCTCCCCCGCTCCGACAAACTGGCGCAGCGTCTGGCGCTCGCCATACCCGCGCTGCTGCTGGCCGGTGCCTATGTGTCCGAATACGGTTTCGGGCTGTTCCCTTGCGAGATGTGCTGGTGGCAGCGCTACCCGCATTTTGCCGCAATCGGGCTTGCCCTGATCTCGACCTTCGCAGCGCAAAAGCGGATGTGGATCGGCCTCGCCGCGCTCGCCATCGCCATATCCGGCGCCATTGGCGCATTCCATGCAGGCGTCGAATACGGCTGGTGGCCGAGCCCGTTGGGCTGCACCGGCTCAAATCCGTTCTCGCTCGAATTCGTGCGCTGCGACGAAGCGGCGTGGAGCCTTTTCGGCATTTCGCTTGCCGGTTGGAATGCCCTCCTTTCCATCGGCAGCGCCGTCGCCATATGGGTGTTACTACTCGCAAAGGAGCGCGCGTGATGGGCAAGAGCCGTGAAGAGATGATCCGCGTCGACCAGGCGGGCGAATTCGGCGCAACGCGCATCTATGCAGGGCAGCTGGCCGTGATGGGCGATCGCGGACCGCATTCGGCGGAAATCCGCGCCATGGCAGAGCAGGAGGCGGGGCACCGTGCCGAATTCGACGCCTTGATGGCGAGGCGCGGCGTGCGCCCCACGGCGCTCCAGCCGTTCTGGGATGTCGCGGGCTATGCGCTGGGTGCGGGCACGGCGCTGATCGGGCCGGAAGCGGCCATGGCCTGCACCGCCGCGGTCGAAACAGAGATCGACAAGCACTATTCGCAGCAGCTCGACGAGCTGGAGCGTGACGGCGACGATCCGGAGCTGGCCGACATGATCCACCGGTTCCGCGAGGATGAGCGCGAGCACCGCGATGCCGCCATTGCCCATGGCGCGGAAAATGCACCTGCCTATCCGCTGCTGTCTGTCGCCATCCGGCTCGGCTGCCGCGCCGCCATTCGCATTTCGCAGAAGATCTGACGCGGCCCAAAGCGCAAAATCGCGACGGAAACTCCCGCTTCATCATGCGTTCAACACGCGAAGCGCCCAATGCGCCCTGAAATGACTCGACGAGGATGACATGACCCGCACTCTGCCAATCGCCGCCGCCGTCGCAGCCCTTGCTGCCGGGCTAGGCTCCGCCCCCGCTGCCGCGCAAAGCCAGCCGGGCGACCGGGTCAACACCGTCATCATCTATGGCGACGACGAATGCCCCACGTCCACTGGCGACACGATTACGGTCTGCGCGCGGCTGGACGAGAGCGAGCGCTATCGCATTCCGCCCAATCTGCGCTTCAGCAATTCGCCCGAAAACGAAAGCTGGAGCGAGCGCGTCCGCTCGCTGGAAACCGTCGGCGATTTCGGCCCGCTATCCTGTACGCCCGTTGGCGCAGGCGGGGAACTGGGCTGTACGCTCGAGATGATCGAGCGCGCCTATGAAGAGCGCGAAAGCGGCAGCACCGTCCGCTTTGCCGAGCTGATCGCCGCCGAGCGGGCAGAGCGCCTGTCCACCATCGATGCAGAGGCCGCTGCGATGCAGGCCCGCGTCGAGGAGCTGGAAGAGGCCGAATTACAGCGCCGCCGCCAAGCGCAGGCGCAGCCCGTGGGTGCCGAAGTGGTCGATCCCGATGCACCGCCGCCCGAAATCCTCGATCCGGACCGCGTGCCGCCGGGCGATCTGCCCGCGCAGCCTCTGGATGACGGCGAAGACGAAGGTCCGCGCCCGATCGGTCCGACACCGCAGCCGTAAAACTCCGGCAATTCCGACCGATCAGGTCAGCGCGATATCGGGCGCATCTTCCTGCTTCATGCCGACCACGTGATAGCCGGCGTCTACATGATGGACCTCGCCCGTCACGCCGGATGACAGGTCGGAGCAAAAATAGAGGCCCGATCCGCCCACATCGTCGATAGTGACATTGCGGCGCATGGGCGCGTTCAGCTCGTTCCATTTAAGGATGTAGCGGAAATCGCCGATGCCGCTCGCAGCCAGCGTCTTGATCGGCCCGGCGCTGATCGCGTTCACACGGATGTTGTCCGGCCCAAGATCGTTGGCGAGATATTGCACGCTCGTTTCCAGCGCCGCCTTGGCCACCCCCATCACATTGTAATGCGGCACGACCTTTTCGGCGCCGTAATAGGTGAGCGTGAGGATGCTGCCGCCATCTTTCATCAGCGGCGCGGCGCGCTTGGCGGCGGCGACCAGCGAATAGGCCGAGATGTTCATCGTGTTCAGGAAATTCTCGAGGCTGGTATCGAGATACTTGCCGCGCAGCTCGTTCTTGTCGGAAAAGCCGATGGCATGGACGAGGAAATCGAGCTTGCCCCAGCGGCTCTCGATTTCGGCAAAGGCGGCGTCCATCGCATCCATATCGGCCACATCGCACTGGATCAGGAGATCGCTGCCCACGCGCTCTGCCAGCGGGCCGACGCGCTTGGCCAGCGCCTCGACCGGGTAGGAGAACGCCATTTCGGCGCCCTGCTCATGCAGCTTCTGCGCGATGCCCCAGGCCAGCGACTTGTCGTTGGCGAGGCCCATGATCAGCCCCTTCTTGCCCTGCATCAGTCCGGTCATGCGGCAGTGTCCTCCAGTCTGGCAGGCGAGTCGTGATCGCCCGCAATTTCGGTCTCTGTTTCGTCCAATGGCTCGCCATCCGCGTCCTCATCGGTCGGTTCGGCAAGGGCGGCGTTGAGCTCCGCGCCTGCGACCATCCCTAAGCCCACCAGCCAGAAAAAGAAAAGCGCGATCATGAAGCCGGCCAGCGATCCGTAGGTGAGGTTGTAGCTGAACAGGCTGCGCAACACGGGCGGCAGCGCCAGCGTTACCGTGATCCACCAGCCCGCCGTCAGCGAGGCGCCCGGCCATTTGGGATATTTCTTGCCGCGATAGGCGGCGGGCGTCAGCGCCACGAAGAGCAGCCAGATCGATAGCAGCAGGCCGAAAGCGGGCACGATGCGCGAGAGCGACAAGCGCCCCAGCACGTCGTTGAACTGCGGGAAATACGCCTCGATCACCTGCTGCGCAGCGCCGATCATCACCTGCGCCAGCAGAGATGTCATCAGCAGCAATACCGAAGCGATGATGATGCCGGTGGAGAACAGGCGGTATTTCCAGAACGCCTGCGTCGCCTTGGTGCCATAGGCGCGCCGCAGGATATCGCGGATCGTCTCGACCAGGCTGCCCACGGTCCACAGGCCGAAAGCCGCGCCGACCCACAGCAGCCAGCCGCTGCGCGCCTCCACCACATTTTCGGCGACCGGCCCGATGACTTCGCCGACGACGGGCGGCACGGCCGCGAGGATCGCATTGATGGTGGCAGCGCGTTCCGCTTCCTCGCCCACGGCCGCGAAGATGGCGGAGGCGACGATGAAGAAGGGGAAAATCGCCAGCACCGACATATAGGCAAGGTTGCCTGCGTGGATGGTGCCATCGTTGAAACAGCCGACCGCTACCCGTTTCGCAACCTCGTAAAAGCGCGTGCCCGGGCTGACGTGAGCACGCAAGCGGGCGAGGTGCCCGGGCGAATCCAGTGCTTCACGGCGCCGGGCTTCGGGCGAGAGATCGGGCCGCGGCGGGCCTGGCCTTGCTTCCTGTTCGCTGATCCCGGGCGGAGTCATCGCTCAGGCGGTTAGCAAGGCTTTTGCCTAAAGTCCCATGTTTTCACGCGGATTGCCGGTATCGCTCCAGCCGCTAAGCTTTTCGGCCAGTGCCGAGACATCCTCGGGCAACTGGATTTCCAGCGTAACCAGCTGGTCGCCGCGCGTGCCGTTCTTGCCGGTAAAGCCCTTGCCCTTGAGCCGCAGCACCTTGCCCGAACTGGAGCCTGCCGCGATGGTCAGCATCACCGGCCCATCCACCGTGGGCACTTTGATCTTCGCGCCGTTTACCGCTTCATCGAGCCTGATTGGCAAATCGACGCGGACATTATCACCATCGCGGCGAAAGTACGGATGCGATTGCACGTCGATCACCACGATGCCGTCACCCGCGCCGCCCGGGCCCTGCTGGCCCTTGCCCTTGAGGCGCATGGTGGTGCCGTCTTCGACACCAGCGGGCAGCGACAGGTCGATGGTCTTGCCATCCGACAGTGTCACGCGCTGCTTCGCGCGAGTGGCGGCGTCCACGAAGGGGACGGAAAGCGAATAGCGGATGTCGGCGCCCTTGCGCGGCGGCGGGGGAGGTGGCTGGCGAAAGCCGCCCGACGGTCCGCGCCGTCCGCCTCCTCCTCGCGAACTGCCGCCGAACAAGCCTTCGAACAGGTCGCTCAAATCCATGTCGTCGCCGCCGCCGAAACCCTGGAAATCGCGCGCCGTATATTGTCCGCCTGCACCGCCGGAGCCGGGCCGGAACCCGCCCCCTCCGCCCATACCGAATGGCATGGTCGGATTGCCCTCGGCATCGATTTCCCCGCGATCGAACTGCGCGCGCTTGGTGCTATCGGACAGCAGGTCATAGGCATTGGTGACCTTGCTGAACTTCTCCGACGCCTGCGGATTGTCCTTGTTGCGATCGGGATGCAGCTCTTTCGCCAGCTTGCGATAGGCGGACTTGATGTCCTTCTCGCTCGCATCGCGGCTAACGCCAAGCAGGGAATAGGGATCGGCCATGGTGTGTTAGCTAGGTAGGTCGCGAAGATTCGGCAAGGCGGGGATCATCGCGAGGGCGTCATCTTCTGATGCGCGTGCCGATCACGCTGCGATTGCGGCGCCGCCAATGTCCGGCAAAAAACCCGATCAGCCAACACAGCGAACCACCTGCGAAGACGGCGGTGGCCCAGACGAGACGCTGCGTGAAGGATTGCGAGGGGTCATCGGCGAACCAGTCTCCGACAAGTCCGACAGCGCTTATGCCGAAAGAGAAGAAGGACATCGATCCCAGCGGGAATTCATTGAAGGTGGCGGACGTATAGCCGTACCAAGCCGCGAGCAGCGGCGGGGCTATCATCAGCAGGATCAGCAGCGCCACCAGGGCGTAGATGGCGACAGTTTCCATGGCCCTACGTCCTAACCTGCCACCCGCTGCCATGCAAATGCGCGGCCTTTCCTACACATACCAAACGTCTATAGGCTGGCCGACATGTTTAAGAGCCCTGCCCATACCGACCACTTGCTTATCTTTCCGCTCGCATTCTGCGCGACCGCTTTTTCTGCTTCAGGACAGTGCTCCAGGTGCTCCAGGTTAGCACCGTATCGGGGGCGCGCTGCATGACGGACACATCCGACAACGCCATTCCCGTTACCGACCCCTTCGCCCTGTTCGATGCGTGGTTTGCCGAAGCGCAGGAGAGCGAGCCGAACGATCCCAACGCCATGTGCCTCGCCACGGCGACGCCTGCCGGAATGCCGTCGGCGCGTATGGTGCTGCTGAAGGGGCACGGTGCTGAGGGCTTCGTGTTCTATACCAATGCCGAAAGCCGCAAGGGCGAGGAGATCCGCGCCAACATGCAGGCAGCATTGCTGTTCCACTGGAAGAGCCTGCGCCGCCAGATCCGCATCGAGGGGCCGCTGTCCGAAGTGAGCGCGGCAGAGGCCGATGCCTACTTCCACTCGCGCCCGTTCAAGAGCCAGGTCGGCAGCGCAGCCAGCGACCAGTCGCGCCCGCTGCCATCGCGCGAGACCTATACTGACCGTGTGGACGAACTGGCCGCGCGCTATGAGGACGCTGGCGAAGTGCCGCGTCCGCCGCACTGGACCGGCTTTCGCCTGTCACCCGTCGCCATCGAGTTCTGGACCGACCGACCCAACCGTCTGCATGAACGCCGCCGCTTCACCCGCACGGGCGAGAGCGCGGCATGGGACAGCACGCTGCTGTATCCATGAGCGATAGGCCATGACCGACACCCGAGCCTCCCTTACACGCAGCGCCGCCATCGCCTCCATCACGGTGGCGCTGGTGCTGGCGGTGCTGAAGGGCTGGGCGACGTGGCAGACCGGTTCTACCGCCATGCTGGGCAGCCTTGCCGATACGGTGCTGGACCTCGTCGCCAGCCTCGCCGTACTGCTGGCCGTGTGGGTCGCGGCGCATCCCGCTGACGAGAACCACCGCTTCGGCCATGGCAAGGCAGAGGCGCTGGCGGCCATCTTCCAGGTCATCCTCATCACCCTGTCGGCAGGCGCCATCGCCTTTCGCGCCATCCAGCGGCTGGTCGAAGGCGGGGAAACACAGGCCGCCGATACCGGCATCGCCGTCTCCGCCATCGCGATCGTGCTGACGCTCGCTCTGGTGGCGTGGCAGCGGCACGTGGTGCGGCGCACCGGGTCGCTCGCCATCCAGACCGACAGTGTGCACTACCAGAGCGACCTGTTGCTGAACCTCGCGGTGATCGGTGCGCTCGTGCTCGACCAGTATCTGGGTGTGCGACAGGCGGACCCGCTCTTCGGACTTGCCATCGCTGCATGGTTGCTGTGGAATGCGTATGAGGCATCCTCCGAAGCCATCGACCACCTGATGGACCGCGAATGGCCGGAGGAGAAACGACGCGCTTTCGTGGAAGCGGCGGCGCGCCATCCCGAACTGTCCAACCTGCACGATTTGCGCACCCGCACCAGCGGCACGGCGGACTTCGCGCAGTTCCATGTCGACCTGCCCGCCCGCATGAGCGTGGGCGAGGCGCATGACATCATCGAGCGAGTCGAGGCAGACCTGACCAGCCGATTCCCTGGGCTGGAACTGCTGATCCATATCGACCCGGAAGGCCATGTGGACGAGCCGGGCAATCCGCTGGTCGAGACCGACGAATTTGCGAAGCTGGAGAACGATACATGAGCCGTAATGCCATCCCCTACTGGCATGTCGATGCCTTCGCCTCCAAACCGTTCGAGGGCAACCAGGCTGCGGTCATGGTGCTGGAGGAATGGCCGGACGATAGCGTGCTGCAGGCCATCGGCGAAGAGAACAACTTTGCCGAAACCGCC